>NZVG01000031.1 GCA_002698145.1 Methanobacteriota archaeon
CAGAATGCTTCCAGCACACTTTTTGAGAACGGGGCCAGAAACCAATCCAGGGTCAAGTAGATGGGACGTAATACGTCCTTCTTTCCCTTTTGCATCATGAACATAAACGAGAGCAGTGCCTTCACCGAATCGCAACATGTCTTCGATTAAGTGTCCAATTCGGTGTGCATCAATGTCGATGTTTGGGTTTTCATCATCGGCATCAACTTTGATTTCCACCTCAAGGAGAACATCGCGTAGAATTTTCAACCGGTCAAGACCTTCACCAGGCGATTCGATAACTGCTGATTGTTGCTGGAGTTGTTGCTGTCCGACCTTGCCTTCAACCTCGTCGCAAGATGCGAGGAAGATGTTTCGCAGACGTTCAACTTGTACCCGGCGCTCCTCGAACTCAGCGGGTTCGGACAGAAGGTCTCTGAACAAATCACTCATACGTGTGCGACATGCTTTCATAACACTAAGCGCCCATGAGTTCAGGGATGATTGGAGGACCAATCCATCCGTTCCGAGCGACGAAGCCGCTTCTGCAATCGTTTCTGTGTATTCTTCAAGATCGATTGTTGCATTGCGGATAACTGTAGGTGTGAATCGACGTTCCATCCCCATTCGAATTCTGTCTGGAAGATTGTGTGCTTCGTCCACAATTACAATCAAATCGGATAAATCAACCTCCATTGCGTTGAGAGAAGCTTCCCGAACAGCATCAACAAACAAGTGATTGTAGTCTCCAACAAAAACATCAGCGGAAGAAACGGCTTCTCTTGCAGCCTTCCACGGGCATGTTAGCGTCGGAACACCATGCTCTGAATGGGTTTGGGCCATCTGAACCAATTCATCAACGTGGAGGGGGTCTGAAAGAATCCTCTGGCGAAGACCTGGTGCTTGGGTAAGATATGGTTTACAACTGCGAGTTGAGCGTGCTTGATTGCATAGCAAAGAAAACAGTGCAGGGGATTCTTTGGCAAACGGTTGGACACACATGTTCGATTGACCGACCATATCCACAAGCCTCACCTTTTCCTGCGGAGGTCGTCGTCCGTTTATTCTGCGCACGGTGTCGACAACAATTTTGTGTTGGCTCTGCCGAGAGGTGAGGAAAAAAATGGTACGCGGTCCGTTTGCAGTTCGAGCAGCATCGATGGCAGCAGCGAGAGCTGCAGCAGTTTTCCCGATACCGGTGGGAGCAGCAGCGAGGTGATGCCCACCTGCCTGCAGGGCTGCGAGGCAATCATGAATCATTTCGAGTTGGCCGGGACGAGCTCTTTCATGAGCGAGATAGCGAATCTCTTCCGAGGAAACGGAGGATTCATCGCCTGACATACTGAGAGAACAATGACGACCCCTCTAAAGGATTCTTGTCGAAAGCATTCGCTCATTGTTATCGAGTGTGCCGTGGAGTGGGGGCCGCGGCACGTGTGGGGTTTCCACCGTCAAGAGACAGGTGTGGAATCAGAGTCCCCCCGTCCGTCATCCGGGGGGCTGTGGGGGTTGTGGTGTTGGG
Organism: Methanobacteriota archaeon; assembly: GCA_002698145.1. Taxonomy (GTDB): domain Archaea; phylum Thermoplasmatota; class Poseidoniia; order Poseidoniales; family Poseidoniaceae; genus MGIIa-L2. The sequence continues at coordinate 1,502 of NZVG01000031.1, forward strand.
GTCCACATTGGTCACGTAGTGCACGACGGGCACGAATCCGCAAGGTTGCTAAGCCGTGCAAGTTGGACCGATCTTGCACCGCATTGAAGGTGGCCTCTGGAAGCGTTTTGTCTTCGTTTGGCCAAATCATCCCATCCCCTCTCTGCTCTCACCGCTTTTTCATTCGTGGTATTCCTTGCTTGCTTGAGTTGCGCCAACTGCGTTGGCGACAACATCATCGAGTTCATTCTGGATTCCCTTGGCTTCTGCCAATTTCTTTTGAGTGTAAAGGACCAATCCTTCGGAGGCGGCCTGCTCGTGAGACACCCCATACAATTCGTACAAGGAGGCAAGATGTCGCTCCATTTGGCGGCCAATGGGAATACGTACGCTCTTCATTCCAGGTAGCTTTGCTTGCCCATGAAGGAGTTGTTGTATTGCAAGTCGTATGACATCGGATCGGTTTTTGATACCATCCTGTCCAACAAGCATGTCCAATTCTTGCAGAGTATCAGCATCGAGTCGAATCGAAGTGAGTGTGCTTTGGTTGCTCATCGGAGGTCCTCCTTGTAGTAGGGTTACCACTCCAGCCTATAAATGTATCACAAACGTAGTACATATTGTATTACAACAAAGAACTCTAATATCATAGCCTCTGTGAGTCGTTTATGCTCCAAGACACGGCCGCAAACCGCCTCTACCTGCAATTGGTCGAGACTGCTCTCGAAGATTCAATTGTCACCGATGATGAGGCCGCAATTCTGAGAATCCTTGCTGCTACACTTGGTGTTCAACCAAGCGATACTGCGCTCTGTCTTTCGATCGCCCGTGGAGAAGAGTTGAACCCATTCGATGAAATGGGTGATGTTGAACTACCCATGGGCACAGTTTCAACCTACCAATCTGCATTAATTGCAGCCCTTGACGATGAGGTGATCAGCGAAGACGAGTGGGCACTGCTCGATCACCTTCGCCGATTACTGTCGATTCAGCCAGATCAGCATGCGATGATTGAGGAAGCAATTCATGCGATGGCAGACGTCGATGCTGAGGGTCAGCGACGTATTCAGCGACTTGAACGATTCATGACTGTCTGCCCTCTATGACCTGCTTGAAACGGCCTCTGGGCTACCTATTCAATGACAACCATTAGAAACACTTTGAGGGTCGAGAGGCTCAAGGTGGAAACCTCTCATGCAAATAGTCAAAGAAATCTACGATGCAGTTGTCGCCCGCGATCCCGAACAATCCGAATTCCACCAGGCTGTGTGGGAAGTCCTCGAGAGTTTAGGCCCTGCTTTGGAACGCCACCCAGAGTACGTTGACATGGCCAAGCGCGTCGTTGAACCAGAGCGCCTCATCCATTTTCGAGTCCCTTGGGTTGACGACAACGGAAACGAACATGTTAACCGAGGTTTTCGAGTACAATTCAACGGTGCTATAGGACCGTACAAAGGTGGACTTCGATTTCACCCATCCGTCAATACATCAATTCTGAAGTTCCTTGCGTTTGAGCAGATTTTCAAGAACAGCCTCACGGGCCTTCCTATGGGCGGTGGAAAAGGTGGTTCAGACTTCGATCCAAAAGGCAAGAGTGATGCTGAAGTCATGCGTTTTTGTCAATCGTTCATGATGGAGCTGTGGCGCCATATCGGACAGGATTGTGACGTCCCTGCTGGTGACATTGGTGTCGGTGGTCGAGAAATTGGCTACATGTACGGGATGTACCGTAAACTGCGCAACGAATTCCAAGCCGGTGTCCTCACTGGAAAGGGACTCTCTTACGGTGGTTCTTTGATTCGACCCGAGGCGACGGGATACGGCCTTGTTTACTTTGCACGAGAGATGCTCGCAGCACAGGGTAAGTCGTTCGAAGGGGCACTTGTTTCGATATCAGGATCTGGAAACGTTGCTCAATACGCTTGTGAAAAAGTCCTCGACCTTGGCGGTAAACCAATTACAATGTCGGACTCAAGTGGATTTATTCACGATCCTGCTGGTATCGATCGAGAAAAGCTTGCGTGGATTATGGATTTGAAGAACAATCGACGCGGACGGATTTCTGAGTATGCATCGCATTTTGATGGAGTCGTCTTTACTGCATCCGCCCCAGAACCAACGCCCAACGGTCTTTGGGGAATCAACGCTGATGTCGCTCTTCCGTGCGCAACGCAAAACGAACTGAACGGTGAAGAAGCACAAATGCTTGTTGACAACAACGTCATCGCAGTTGCAGAAGGTGCAAACATGCCTTGCACACCTGAAGCAGTGGAAGTCTTCCAAAAGAACGGTGTTCTTTTTGCTCCAGGGAAGGCCAGCAACGCCGGTGGTGTCGCCACCTCTGGGCTTGAGATGAGCCAGAACTCGCTTCGTCTTTCCTGGACTCGTGAAGAGGTCGATGAGCGACTTGATGCCATCATGGTCGGAATTCACAAAGCAGCATATGAGACTGCGAAAGAATACGGCCGTGATGGTGATTACGTCTTTGGTGCAAACGTTGCTGGCTTCCTCAAGATCGCTGAGGCCATGCTTGCCCAGGGTGTCGTTTGAGGCAAAACGTCGAAATCAAACGCCCTCATTTGAATCGCTTTCGAACGTTGAATTCGATTTAACCTTGCCCAATTCGGTAACAAACAAGACCGATTTTCGCTTCAGNTGACCNATTCGCNAGGACCGAGTGTCAACGCTCGTAATTCTAGCCTGTGTTTATCCAACCTTATTGCGGTTGTTCATATGCAACCCACTGATTCGCCTGCGGGTCGAGATAGAACAGGGAGCCATCGTCTTGGCGTAACCATCGGACACCGTTTTCTTCCCATTCCTGATTGGCAGGTGCAGGTTCAGTAGTATCTGTTGATTGTTGCTCAAGCATTTGCGTCTCCATTTGTCCCTCNACCGCAGGGTTTTGTGAGAATGGGCTGACTCCTTCAACACCCATCATGTTGTTCCTACGCATCATGCCAAGACCGGCAAGTGCGCCAAGCACAAGAATCGCTACGAGTGTGTAAATCAAGAAGCCACTGCCTCCGTTCTCAGCCTCAGCCATGGTTTGTGAAGGGTCGTCAGGATAAGCATCCTGCTTGTTTGGTACGCCATCTCCATCAGAGTCTTCCCATTCCTCCTTATCTAGCGGGAATGCATCGATACGGTCGTTGAAACCATCATCGTCAGAATCGATTTGTTCGAGGGCGCAACCGTTGTCATTGGCTACGCTGGTCATATTCGTCTCGGGGCAATCATCACGATTGTCCAACACACCATCGTTATCCGAGTCCCGTTGACTTGAAACACAGCCATCTGTATCGAGCGATGGATCTGGATTCGTCATCGGACAGAGGTCATTGGCATTGCTGATGGTGTCGCCATCATCATCCAGTTGACTTGCTGAACAACCTTCTGCGTTTGGAGCTTCACCAACAGGCGTAGCAGGACACAGGTCTTCATCGTTGAAAATGAGGTCATTGTCATCGTCCAATTGCGACGAGCTGCAGCCGTTCTCATCGACCAAAGCGAGGGGAGCCGTTCCAGCACATGTGTCAACCTCGTCCGATACGCCATCGTTGTCACTGTCTTTTTGACTCTCTGCGCACCCTACTTCATCGACGGTTTTTCCTTCTGGTGTGTTGAAGCATAGGTCGTCGCTATCGGCAACTTGGTCGTTGTCCTGGTCTCGTTCCTCAGCCGAACATCCGAAGATGTTTGCAGCACTGCCAACAGGTGTGGTAGGACATTGGTCAATGTCATCAGGAATACCGTCTGCATCGCTGTCTTTCTCAGAATCTGCACATCCATTTGAATCAACGGTCGAACCAAGTGGAGTCGCTTTGCAATCGTCATAGGCATCTTTCACACCGTCCAAATCGCCGTCAAGTTCGGTGTTTGAACACCCGTTGAAATCGACGGACTCTCCTGTGGGTGTGTTTGGACAAACATCGAGGTCATTGCTTACTCCGTCTCCATCATCATCAAGCTGATTATCAGCGCATCCTGTTGAATCTACCGTTTGACCAAATTGAGTATTCGGGCACAGATCTGGGTTGTTTCCGTTGGCGTTGTCACCGTACCCATCACCGTCATCATCGCTCCACTGAGTGCTGTCGTTCGGGAATTTGTCGGCGTTTGTTCCTCCTTGATTGTCCCCGTATCCGTCACCGTCGCTATCAGCCCATTGAGAACCATCAGTGGGAAAAGCATCAGGGTCGTTCCCTGCCTGATTGTCACCGTATCCATCGAAATCCTGGTCAGCCCATTGCGTTCCATCGGTTGGGAAGCGATCACCGTTGTTGCCATTGCGGTTGTCACCGTATCCATCGCCATCGGAATCTGCCCACTGTGTAGCATCGGCTGGGAATGCATCTGGATTCGTTCCATTCGGGTTGTCACCAAATCCATCGCCATCGGAATCCGCCCACTGTGTCCCGTCGGTCGGGAATGCATCACCATTGGTCCCTGTCGAATTGTCTCCAAAGCCATCCCCATCAGAATCAGCCCATTGCGAAGGATCATTCACCCACAAATCTGGGTTGTTTCCGCCTGCGTTGTCACCGTACCCATCACCATCTGCATCGTTCCATTGCGTAGCATCTGTTGGGAATGCATCAGGATAGGATCCATTTGCATTATCGCCGTATCCATCTCCGTCTTGGTCGGACCATTGCGTACCATCACTTGGGAAGGCATCGGAATTGTTTCCGTTCAGGTTGTCTCCGTAACCATCACCGTCTTGATCGGACCATTGGGATGAATCGTTAACGAAGTCATCCAAATCATCGTTGACACCATCACCGTCGGTGTCCCGTTGGTTCGCTGCACAACCGTATTGGTCAACCATGGCACCTGCTGGACTGGAAGGACATAGATCCAATTCATTTGCAACACCGTCGAAATCTGAATCGAAGATGAGCGAAAAGCACAGAATGTCTCCAATGCGCTGTGTTCCATCCGCCTCATACAGTTCTGCAAAGGCACAATATGTTCCAGATGTTGTTGGGGTTGTGTAGTTCCATGTTCCAAGACTCATTCCTTGGTAGGTAGCAGTTACCGTTGTCAGCGGCGATTGCGCAATGGTTGCATTGCCNGAGTCGAGAATCTTGATTCGATACTTGTATGTGTCACCGACAACGAGATCGAGCCCATGTGTGGTCACGTCGTTTGTTGTTGCGTTCACGCTCGAGGATGCGCTGCTGATAACAATTGAAGGAAGTTGTGGAATGAAGAAGTCATCACCAAATGCACTGAAATTTTCATTGTTCTCGAGGTTGATAACCGTTCCATTCAGACTCAATACACCAACAAAACCGTGGTAGTTCGAAGTGGTTGGTCCCGCCCACGTGATGTTGTAGTCTCGGGTTTCACTTTGGGCTGTAAAGGTGTACACCTGTTCATCGATAACAGACGCGTTCAATCCAGCATAAACACTGTTGTTGTTTGCATAGTAAGCTGTCAAAAAGTTACTTTCATCGTACACCATCCAAGTGAGGTCATACGATGTCCCAATGCTCAGGTTGGTGAGGTTAATTTCTCCGGTTGTTGATGATGTTGCCTCGATGGCCAGCATGTCGATATCCAATTGGTCCGATCCTGTAGCGATGAGATTTCCATTTGCATCATAGAGGAGGGTAACAATCTCAACGGTGGATTGATTTCGCTCGTATGTGTAGTTGACACCATAGACATAGGTTGAGGAATTCGAGGAATTGAATGTACCGTTCCCAAGACTGTACGATGTTGATGTATTGCCAATCATATTCTGCGTAAGCACGGTCGTGTGGTTGTAGGTTGTATTGGATTGTAGTCCGGCAAACGAAACGCTTGCATTTGTGCCGTTGATGATGTTGACATACACCAATTCGAGGCTTTGACTACCACCAGGGTTATCCGTTTCAATCGTGATGTTGTATGTAATCGGATTAACGGTACCAGTAAAACTCATGTAAGGATAAACATTCACGTAGGAGGTGATGTTTTGCGTCGCTAGTACAGACAAGTATTCGTTGTCTGTGGTTGATGAACCAAAATCAAGCATTGCGCCTGTTGAATCATCCCAATCAACGTCGACATCTTGAATAGCGTGAGAAAATGTCACATTGACGTAGTAAGTGACACCCGTAACCAATTGTATTTCGAAGTAGTCCAGATCGTTTGTGTTGTGCAACGAGAGGTCGGTGCATGTCACAGGTAAATTACTCGCCTGGGTTGCTGTTGCAGGAGCGTCGTTCACTTCAAGAACATCTGAAACGATGGAACCTGTTGCGTTGGTGCCACCGCCCAAGCAAGGATTTGGAATTCCGGATGTTGAGTTGTTCCGTGCTGCTGGGCTACTTGCCTCAACTCTTTCTTCGGTAATCAACATCGATGGTGTTGACATCGAAAGGGATAATGAGCACAACATGAGTGTGCTAAAAATCACCAAAATTTTGTGAGAAATGGCCTTCTGTTCTCCGGACATATGTGGAACAAGGCTAGGTTGCTTATGTATGTCACCCTTAAATCGCAGTTGGGGCTACGTGACCATCTTTTTTGTCATCAGGCTTCCGAACTCGAGACCAAACACCGTTCATCAGTTCTTCATGGTGTTTCTGACAATAATGGAATCGGCGGTATGCCTCCCGGAACGANTAGGCNTTNTTGCCTGTGGCTACGAGGTATCCTTCAGGGGAAAGTCGGGAAATGATAACCCCAACCTCACCGCATCCTGGAAAGTCGCACGCTGGGCCGTCGCTCATATCGAAACCTCTCCTTCATACCACTTGAACTGTTGCCCTTCAATCGTCATCATCGGTTGGTTCTGGTTCAATAACAACCAGTGGAACATTTGCTTCAATCGCCTGTCCTTCCTCGCAAGCGACGTTGATCACTGTCCCATCAATGGGAGCCTGAATTTCATTTTGCATTTTCATTGCTTCAAGGATAAGAATGACTTGGCCTTCTTGTACGATGTCACCTTCCTTAACTTCAACGGTTACAACCTTTCCAGGGATGCTGGCCGAGACTGTTCCAGATTTCTTCTTCTTGGCACCTCCTCCCCGACGGGCTCGAGGTGCAGCTTGCGCATTTGGAACTTCGACGGTAAAGCTCTGACCTTCGACGATTGCTTCGTACGTTCCATTCTCGTTGAGATTGATTTCAACTTCCAGTTCTTCACCGTTGACTTTGACTGTTCGCTTCTCTGTCATCGTATCATCTCCAAGGACTTCTGTTGCTCCTGTGATTCATCAGTGAAGAACGGCCCATGTTCATTCTTCGATGATCTTGTGACCATGCCTCGCCGCGTTGTCGTCCTCGTTGTGAAGCATCATCTGCGCCTTCTAGAAGACTGAGAACCGCCGCTATTGCAGCCATTCTTCGNGTCGCTTCATCCGCCATNTCAATTCCTCACAACGGGATATTTCCGTGCTTCTTTGCAGGACGTATCTCTTCTTTTTCCAACAGCATCAACAAGGCACGAGAAAGACGGGACCGTGTTTCACTTGGTTCGATGACATCGTCGATGTAACCCATCGCTGCTGCTTTGTATGGATTCGCAAATGTGTCTGTAAAGTCCGCAACCAGTCTTTCCCGTTCTTGCTCTTGATTACGTGCATTCTTAATCCGCCGCCGGTGAATGATTTCCACAGCGCCATCCGCTCCCATGACAGCAAGTTCTGCACTCGGCCAAGCAACGTTGTAGTCGCCTCGTATGTGCTTTGATGACATAACATCGTAAGCACCCCCGTAGGCTTTGCGCAGAATAACGGTCAGTTTAGGTACCGTCGCTTCTGCGTATGCATAGAGCAATTTTGCACCGTGACGAATGATTCCACCCCANTCTTGATTGGTCCCTGGAAGGAAACCTGGTACATCCTCGAAGGTGAGAATTGGAATGTTAAATGCATCACAGAATCGAACGAAGCGGGCAGCCTTGTCGCTCGCATCGATGTCAAGGCAACCTGCCAACACTTTGGGTTGGTTGGCTACAACACCTACCGTATGTCCAGCGAGGTGGCCAAACCCACAAACTATGTTCATTGCATAATCGGCTTGAACTTCCAAAAAGCCACCATCGTCGAGAACTTCTCGAACGACGTCGGTCACATCGTAGGGTTTGTTGGTATCCTCGGGAATCATGTTGTCCAAGGCATCACAGATCCGATCGGGGCTGTCGGAGGTTTTGCGAACAGGAGCTCTGTCCATGTTGTTCGAGGGGAACATATCGCAAAGGTCACGTGCNAGCTGGATTGCAGCATCATCGCTNTCGGCTGTAAAGTGTGAGACGCCCGACTTTGATGCATGCGTCATCGCACCACCGAGATCTTCGAAGGAAACAACTTCGTTGGTTACTGTTTTGATGACTTCTGGACCAGTGATGAACATNTGTGCTGTTTTGTCGACCATAATGACGAAATCAGTGATGGCAGGACTGTACACTGCACCACCTGCACAGGGTCCCATAATCACGCTGATTTGCGGTACAACTCCTGATGCTCGAACATTGCGAAAGAAAATTTCCGCATAGGAACCCAAAGATGCAACACCTTCCTGAATTCGTGCCCCACCTGAATCGTTCAAACCGATTACAGGCCGGCCCGTTTTCAAGGCCATGTCAAGGACCTTGCAAATCTTGAGTCCATGCATTTCTCCCAATGAGCCGCCATAAACAGTGAAATCTTGAGCGAAAGCAAAGACTTCTCGACCGTTGATTTTTCCGTGGCCCGTGACAACACCGTCACCAGGAATGACGTTCTTATCCATGTCGAAGTCCCGACAACGGTGCTCAACAAGTGCATCGATTTCTTGGAAGGTACCCTCATCAAGCAATATTTCGAGGCGTTCTCGAGCGGTCATTTTCCCGCGATTATGCTGTGCATCGATTCGTGTTTGGCCCCCTCCGGCTTCACTTCGAGCCTTTCGAGCGCGTAGGTCATTGAGACGTTGTTCTGTGGACGACACACTTCTCACCGATACACGGTTGGGCATAACGCCCTTATTCGTTGCCCTTCACAAAATCCGAATGCATCGACCTTAGGACGGTCGGAATCGAACCATTTCCCAATCATCTTTGCCGATGGGAGGTTCATTCCAATCTGGGTCGCCAGGAAGAACCAAACCACTCCCAATCGAGGCCATTTCAGTCGCTATCGATCGGTGCGAGTCGATGAGTGAATCCCATTCGATTTGGCCACTGCGTAATTTGAACCACAAGCGGAGATTTTTCCAAGATTTGCTGAGCCGTTGGTACAACTTTAGATGCAATCTGGCAGATACCGGCCACCAAAGCAGAAGGATAACCGACACCAACGGCCACGGAATTGCCGCAAGCACGGGCAAAATCATTCCAGGGAGTTTGAAATCTTGAAGAGGCGAGGATACAGAGGCAATAAACCATCCAAGTGAGACAGCACAAAACAGCCACCAAATTGGATACAACCCAATGGAGTAGAGAAGTTTCATGGAGCCGATTCCTGCCTTATTTTCTTCTTTGCGAGCTTTCCGGGCGACGAACACACGGACGAACAGATAGGGCGCACCTGTAGCGATCATAGCAGACCACGTGACGAAGCCAAGCATCCATGAAGCCGACCAAACCCACAACGCGAAATTCTTGACGAATGCCTTCTTTGAGATCTTTTTTTCACGGTCTTGTAATTCCCACGAGCGGAGTTGGATGCGTTCCATTTCTTGGTGATGAGATTTGAATTTGGTTTCGATCTCTTCCGTGCGCTGCGGGTCATTCACCGAGAAATATTGCCATGCTGCCCGAACACGCCGAGAACCCATTACGGCTTCGTTGTAGCTAATTTTGGAAACGTTCTCTCCACTGCGAATGGTATGAATCATCCTTCTTGCGCGCCAAACAAGTTCCCGATCCTCCCATGATTCCTGTGCGTGACTGATGCGATTGATTTCTGTTTGCAGCATTGAGGTGACTTGACGGCACCATGCTCTGTCATGAGCGACATCTCCATGTTCGACGAGTTCTTCTTGCGTCGGCTTCGGTGCTCCTTCCTTGTTTGGCATAGGTGGCGTCTCAACGGCACGGTTGATCTGCATACTCACCCGTTCACGAAACTTATGCTGATCGCTGTAATGAAGTCCTATTGGTACGATGCTGGGGGCGGGTTTACCGCTCTCGTTTGCTCTACGATGTGCTTCAAGCAGTATCCGTGCAGCTCCTGTTTTCAATTCAACAGCATGAGATTCTGTGTGACTCATGCCCTCTGGAAAGATGGCGATTCGCTCACCGTTGGCAACGAGTTCTGCTAACGTATCGACAAGTTTGGAATTGGCTTTCTTTCTCTCCTCTGGAGACGCATCTGAATCCTGTTCCCGTTGAACGGGTTGGACATTAATCCACTTCATAATCCGCGATAAGATGGGTATGTTGAACAGCGTCGACTTTGCAGTAAACGTCAATCCACCCGGTAAGGCTGCCATCATTAGCATTGGATCTATCAAGCCGGCAGGATGCCATGCCGTGTAAATAATTCCTCCTTCCTCGGGAAGCGTGTCAACATCTACGGTTGAAATCTCTCGAAACCATGTTTCCATGATTGCTCGGTTGACTCTTCGCACACGCAAATATCCCTTACTGGGTTGCAGGTGGAGGGGGTCACTATCCCAAGGCATGGTTCCGGACGGTAGAACTGACATTTGATATCATCCCCGAATTGTTGAGCATTGTATGAATTCCAACGACTCTTTCATAACCATCAGTCCATTCCTCTGAACATGGACCAGCCACTGCGTATCGTAATCGCAAAACCCGGCCTCGATGGACATGACAGAGGTGCGAAGGTTGTGGCCCGTGCTCTTCGTGATGCTGGTCATGAAGTCATTTACACCGGTTTGCGCCGGACACCTGAGCAGATCATCGAGACGGTTCGAGATGAAGATGCAGTTTTGCTTGGCATTTCTTCACTATCGGGAGCGCATGGTCACCTTTTCCCTCGTATTTGTGAAACGCTCAGAGAACATAACATGGGTGATGTTATCGTATTTGGTGGAGGAATTATTCCCGAGGATGATTGGCCACCGTTGTTTGCAGCGGGCGTGCGTGCCCTCTTTGGTCCCGGAACAACATCCGAAGAGATGGTTGAATTCATCGCCACTGCTGTCCAGCGGGATGATGCTGGCGTGGGTCACGGCGCAGGATGGCATTGGAATCCATCTGAATGAAGGTGAGCCCTTGGACAATCGAATCGAAGCTGCAAAAGGAGGTGACAGGCGAGCACTTGCTCGCCTCCTCACGTCGATTGAGAACGGTGAACTTCGGTTCTCTGAGCCCCATTCTGATGGTTCTGAATGGAAGATTCTGGCATTGACTGGACCTCCTGGAGTCGGAAAATCGTGTCTTCTTGACCGGATGTTGCATGAATGGGTCGACCATGGCCTTCGCGTTGCTGTTTTGGCAGTTGACCCCTCATCTCCCCGTTCTGGTGGAGCGCTTCTTGGCGATCGTGTTCGAATGAGTGTTGTTGATGACGATATCAAAAAGAAATCTGTTTATCTTCGTTCTGTGGCGACGCGAAAAACCAGCGGTTCAGTACCTCTTGTTGTCCGAGATATGGCATTTTGTCTCCTTCAGGTCGGCTGGGACAAAGTCATCATTGAGACCGTTGGTGCGGGCCAGTCCGAGGTTCGATGTGCTGCCGTCGCAGATCGAATCGTGCTGGTTGAAGGGCCAGCTCGCGGTGACGGTGTACAAGCAGAAAAAGCAGGTTTGCTGGAACTTGCAGATGCAGTCATTGTCAACAAATCCGATCTCGACGGTGCTCAACGTCATGCGAATGAGTTACGGGAATCCTTGCATCTAGGGCACGAGGATGCACCGGACGTCCATTTGGTCAGCGCACTGTATGGTGACGGTGTCGCAGAGGCATCATCCATGTTGCTGACGCTTGAGCAATCGATGCGTGCTGGACGTGCACGCTGGCGTGAACGACTCTTGTCGCATCATGAGCGGCTTCTCCTTGAGCATCCTGAATTTGATTCTCTTCTCATGAAAATCGAGGAAGGTTTGATGTCATTTGAAGATGCATACGCCCAATTGAGGGACGGAAATGAGTGATCAAGTCGAATTGACGAATCCGGTTGAACTTTCGGTTGGCGGAATGTCGGGACACGTTCTACGGCGAGCGATTCATCTTGGCATGTCCTTCATACCATTGTTGTACTTTGAGATTGGTAACGACGTTGCTGATGCCATTTCGCTCACGCTTGAGCAAGTCGTTTCTGTCGTCATCATCATCGCTGTTTTTGGAGAGGCCATACGCTTGCGCATGGGTTGGACAATTGTTGGTCAGCGCTCCTATGAAGCAAAACAGGTTTCTGCACTTGCTTGGGGTGCACTAGGCGTCGGAATGGTTCTCCTTTTGGCACCCGACCCAGCCTACGCCTATCCATTAATTCTCAGCCTCTCCTTGGGTGATCCACTTCTCGGTGAGTTGCGTCGAAACGAGGTCTCAACCAACACCGTCATTTGGGCTGGAGCAGTTGGCATAGCCCTTATTTGGGCTTCGTGCGCTTATTTTGTTGACACGCCTTGGTTCTTCGTTGCGTTGATGGGGCCAATCTGTGTTGCCTCAGAGTGGCCTCGACTCCGTTACATCGATGACAACGCTACGATGCTCTTGATTCCCTTAGCAGTGATTCTCGTATGTGACCCATTTTTGGGTATTATGTGAAATCATTCCGCCGCCATATTTTAGAATCGTGACCTGCTCGGCAGAATGTTGGTAACCATGTACGGCGAAGATGATTCCAAAGAACCACCTCAGACAGTGTATTACACCTTTTTCGGAATTGCAGTCATCTTGATGGTAGTCACTGCCTTCAGGTATCCGCTTTGGTAATTTCAACGAAAAGCAATTCTATTTAGGCAGGGGCCTACATTTTGTATTATGTGTGGCCTCTCAGGTATGCTTGGAGCTCCTGAGGCAGGCATCGTCAGAAAGATGATTCAGTTACAGAATCATCGAGGGCCTGACGGGTCAGGCATATGGCAAGACGAATCGGTATGTCTTGGACATGCTCGGCTCGCAATCGTCGATTTGGAGGGAAGTCCACAACCAATTCAGTCGCAAGAAGGAAACGTCCTGATTGCGAATGGGGAAATCTATAATTTTGAATCTCTGCGTTCTTCGATGGACGATTACGCATGGAGAACGTTTGGTGACAGTGAGACAATTCTTGCACTTTACGAGAAGTCGATTCGTTCCGGGCAAAAAGCTAGTGCAAAAGACCATGGTGACTGGATAAAACAGTTGGACGGTATGTTTGCTTTCGCGCTCTGGGATGCACACAACAATCAATTGGTCCTCGCTAGGGATGAGATGGGAATTAAACCGCTGGTCCGTTCACTTATCGGATCATCCTTGGTCTTTTCAAGCGAAGTCAAAGGACTCCGTGCCCACCCCGGGTTTGAACCACAACTCGATGAGCAAGCACTCATGGCTCGTCTTGTTTGGGAGTATCCCCTCGATGCTACAACCCTGTTTCTCGATGTCCATCAGGTTCGTCCAGGTTGCGTAGAGGTGTGGTCTCTTGAAGAGGGACAACCCATACTCACCGATTCATATCGGTTTTCAGAACCCAAGATGATGCCCTCTGGACAATACGATGAAACTCTCGGTGCTCAAAGTCTTCTTGATGGTTTTATTGACAGCGTAGGACAGCGTCTGATGGCAGATGTCCCCGTTGGTATCGTTCTTTCAGGAGGTCTTGACTCATCGCTCGTTGCAGCAGTAGCCAACGATGCAGCCCTGCGTTACAATCGGCCAATACCAGAATGCTGGACAGTTGCAGAGAGCGAAGACAACCCCGATTGGGTTGCTGCAGAACTTGTAGCATCCTCCTTGGACCTGAATCACCATCAATCAATCATGGAGGAAGATTCCTTCGGCAAGCACCTACCCTCCTTGTCATGGCATGGTGAAGATCTTGACGTATCCGTTTTGTTTTTCCAACCATTGTTCAAAACCATGTCACAGTCCGTACGCGTCGGCTTGTGTGGCCAAGGGGCGGACGAAATTCACGCCGGTTATCCACGCTATGTTCATCTGAATGAACACAAAAAAGAACTTGAGAATCGATTGACAATGTTGAATCATCCGTTTGCACAACAATTCGCAAAGGCTGAACTTGATGTTCATGACCAGCGATGGTGGGTTGGTGATCACCGTCCTCAAACGCATTTGGCGTCGTTGCAGGATACGTTGCAGTTTGAGCTTGACCACGGCCAACTCAGTAATTTCCAACTCCGTCTCGTTGATCGTCACTCAATGGCTCATTCCTTGGAAGTTCGAGTCCCCTTCCTGGGGCGCTCGCATCGTAAAGACGCGCTCCAACTTCCGATGAATCAACGCTTGCCTACGAACGGTTTGGAAAAGAAAGCACTCCGAAAAGCAGCCTCGCTTACTTCACTTCCAAACAGTGTGGTCAATCGAAAGAAACTACCTGCAGGCACTGCAACCTCGCCAACGCTCCTGAGTAGTTGTTTGCAGGAATATTCATCACAGATTGAGGAAATATCCTCACGATGGGCTTTCTGCGAACCTCTTCTTCGCCATCAACCTGAAATTGCATTGGGCCTTGGTTTGTTTGAGTCGCTTCATCTCATCGGTTACGACAAGCCTCAACATCATCGCTCGATTGATGAACTACTTGCGGAGGTCATCTGATGACGTTTGTCCATGATTTGAGCGATATCCTCGATGAGAAGCGAGATGAAATCATTGCTTGGATGAACAAAAAACGCTCTGAAATCGATGTTCCAATCTACGGAAGTGTCGACATTCGTGATGCAGGATGGAAGATCGCTGTTGTCGATGCGAACCAATTTCCTGCTGGATTTAACAACACCTCAGAATCGGATTTACCTAACCTTACAGAACGAATAGCTGCACACATTGAACGCCATCAACCCGGCTGCAAATGGGTCCACATTTATCCAGAGTCGCACACTCGGAACCAAGGATATGTCGAGAATTTGCGAACGCTCTGCCAACTGGTTGAACGAGCGGGTTATCGATGCACTGTTGGTAACCCTGAACTCGATGGTATCGATTCGTTAAATGGAATACATGGCCCGCTACCGCTGGACCGAGTTGATGTCGTTGAGGATGTTCTTCTCATTCAAGGTCAACAACCTGATTTCATCCTGTTAAACAATGATCTCACAGATGGAGGTTTGGAGGGATTAACTGCAAAACGGGTGCTTCCTAGTCCTCAGATGGGATGGTATCGAAGGAAAAAATCTCAGCATTTTGATTACCTCCGCCCTCTTGTTGAAGAAATCAGCGAAATAATTGGTATTGATCCATGGCATCTTATTTGCGACTCTTTTGTATCGGAAGAGAAGTGTTTGGAGAAGGAAACGTGTCGGATTCAACTTGCCAGCGATGTCGATGTTTTCCTTGCAACACTTGAGGAGCGATATGCTGCATTGGGAATCGACCGAAAACCGGTTGCATACATCAAAAACAACCGTGGAACCTATGGATTAGGCATCATGACTGTAACATCAGGTGAACAGTTACTCAATCTTTCGAACCGGAAGATGAAGAAACTCATGTATGGNAAAGGGAGTTCGGATACGGAAGATTTCTTGATCCAAGAAGGAGTACCAACCCTCATGAAAACAGATTCTGGCTCTCCCGTTGAACCCGTTGTTTACCTTGTTGACGGCGATGCCTCTTCATGGTTCTACAGAATCAACCCAAAAAAGGACGAGATGGGCAATCTCAATTCACCAAGTGCTCAATTTATTACGTCAGAGGAAGATGCATCTTTCATGACGCATGCACACAATTGGCATGCTTTGTTGTCGGAATTGTCGATGTTGGCAATGGGGCTTGAGTCTGCTGCTCTGTGAAATTCCGAAGTGGTTGATTTAAACATTGAACCCTTAGCGAACACATGCGACGTGAGGTACTGTATGTCCTAACGATTGCAATTGGCCTCCTCATCTCAGCAGAGTATGCACAATGGCCTGTCGACATTTGGTGCATTGGTATTTTTTCGTACATCTTTTGGGTAACGGACAGAAAAGAACGCATCGAAATGTTGGCGGTTTTGGCCTTCGCAACCCCAATGGAACTGTTCTTTAGTGAGGTTTGGCTCATCTATGAATACCAACGTGGTTTCATGCCGTTGTTTGTTCCCGTAGGTCACTACTTTTTGTTCGATCTCGGACGTCGAGTTGCAAAGCGTCTTCCTGAAGGCTCACCGATGCCTCTTGTTCTCCTGCTTGTTCCTTTGGTTATCTATGGTGCGATTCAAGGGACCGATACTTCAGCGGTTTTCCTTATCCTTCTAACGCTTGGATTTACCATGTATGGCCCAGAACCACGACTCTATGCATCGATGGTTTGGCTCGCTTTGTTCATGGAATTGTGGGGCACGTATCTCGAAAACTGGGAATGGGCTGCCAATGTCCCATGGACTGGATTAACGGCTTGGAATCCGCCTCTTCTCGTTGGTGCATTCTATTGTTTTGGAGACTTACTTGTTAATTTGAGCGTTGCCAAGTTTGAAGGGCAACCCATGGCTGAGGTGAACCATGACGTCCTCGGATGAGCTGAAACGTCGCCGCGATGAAGAGGCGAAGCGTATCCGCACAAGTCTGAATCGCCAGCGCGGTGTTCAACACGCCTCGCTCAAAGGCGGAGAATCCGCAGTGGCCTTCGTGAAGGAAGAGTTGTGCATCGGATGTGACCAGTGTACCATCGTTTGCGACGATGATGCCATTGAAATTTACAAGGTCGCCATGCGCAGCCCGCTGATCAATGTTGAAAGCAATCAAAAAGCGAAGATAATCCGTGATGCATGCACAGGATGTCGACTCTGCGTTCTTGCGTGTCCAACCGACGCAATCAGCATGATTGACCGATGAGGTGATTGAATTGTCAAAGAAAGGTAAACAACCAACTGCACAACGATTCGGTGGAGAATTTGGACCTTACCGAAAGGAAGGCACAACGGGCGTATCGCTTGGAACATTCAAGACGCTTGTGTGGACTTCCAACATCGGAGGTCTCATTCTCTGTGTGATTGGACTTGAACTTCTCTTCGTTCAACAAGAATTCATGTGGGGCCTCATCAGCCTCATCGGTGGTGTGCTCATCGCTCTTTTCCCATCAAACTACGAGATCGTCGGTATGGAAGAAGAAGGTCCACCACAAGAGTGAGTTCAAGCTTCGACTTCTGTTTGAGCAGGCGCCGGTAGTTCACTCTTCTTCGCATTGACTTCACGAGCGAGGAAGGAAACAACGTCGAGAATCTCGATGTCTTCGTAGCGCTCATCGCCTTCGAACTTGAGACATTCAAAGTGAGAAACACACTTTGGGCAAGAGGTAAGCATCGTATCTGCTCCTGTCGACTTGATTTCTTCCATTCGTGCAACACGGAGTGCTCGGGCGTTCTCGTTGCAAGACATCATGCTCGATACACCACAGCACATTGCATCCTCGCCGTGGTGTTCCATCTCAACAAGATCGACACCCTCAACAGCGTTGATGAGTTCACGCGGCTCATCGTAGATGCCCATTTGTCGACCAAGACGACATGGGTCGTGGTATGTGACCGTGGTAGCATCGGTTGACAGTTGCATGTCAAATCCGTTCTCGATGAGATATTCGGTCGTGTGCATGACCTTGACGCCATCGAGCTCATAATCGCGTGCAAACGTTCTGAAACACTCTGCACAGGATGAAACCAGCGTGTCAATGCCTGATGCTTCGATTTTCTTCTGATTGTATGCCTTGAGTTTGTCAAAGACTTCGGTAAGTCCTTGCCACTTTTGGTCGTGACCACAGCATTTGAGGAAGTCACGTCCAAGATAGGATACATCGTGACCCATCTCTTCGAAGAGTGTAAAAGCAGCAGTGGTCGAATCTCCAAGGTTCATCTCACCTTCGTTGACGTGGGAGAAGACCATTTCTTGATCGAGGTAGTCAACGCATCCTGGGTAATAACCGACGTTTGAGGAGATTGGGTATTCTTCGACTGGGATGAAGTCTTCGTTTGAGGCTTCTTCTGCTTCAGCTGCAAGAACTGCTTGGAGAACTGTGTGAGGAATCTCTGCGGTAGGCCCGCCAACAATGAGACTTCGGCGAATATCGACGTAAGAATCGTAGTTAACCAATTGAGGACATGCGTTGGTGCATGCTGTACAGGTCAAACAGGAGTACAACGGAACACCGTCGTCTTCGTTGTTCCAGGAGTTGTAGATGATGTTGAGTTTGTCTCCACCGTTGAAGAGTCGTACTGGGCATGCATCATCGCAAAGGTCACAGCCGTAGCACTTGTTCATCTCAAACTCATACCCACGAGCCATGGAGCGCAGCAAGACGATAACAACTGCACCAAAGGTCAGACACGGTATGAACATGGCGTAGGTCAGTTTGGCATCGAGTGCCTTCGGATTGACGTGGTAGGATGGGTTCTCTGTAATACCGTAGTCTCCACCACTGTTTGTAATCATGGTCGTTAACGTGTCGTTGGTCAAATCAACAACCTTTCCGGAGTGGGCGCCTGAGTTATCGTCCCACAAGAGAAGTGGTTGGTACGTGCGAACTGCGAATGTTGTTTCCGTTGTGATGGAGGCGTTCTGTGCCAGTGCACCGCTTGGAACGAGCGTGAATTCGTAGTTGTAGTTCCCAGGAAGGAGATTGATTTCTGCTCCCTCACAGCCCGTGAACGACGCTAGTACCTTGCCTGAACTATCGGTNACGCTCATGGTGCTGGAAAGCATCGTCGCTGTGTTGACGCCATCGATTTTCCGCTCGCTGGCTCGGTACTCGCATGTGACATCGGTTGGAAGTGCTTCGTCCGTGTATTCGCCGGAAACGGTGAAGGATCCAGAATCACTGTACCCTTCTTCACCGGAAATGGTAACGGTTGTACCGGCAGCGTTGCTCCCCTGTTCGGGGTTTTGGTGATTGTTTGCATCGCTGAAATCGATGATTTGCTCTCGAGCAGGTTGGAAGATTTGCCAATCCAGCCATGCAGCAGCAGGCACGATTCCGTCCGTGTAGCCACGGTCGTCCGTGAATTCGTTCGTATCATGAACATGAACGTCAGCAGGCTGCGTACGCATTGCTTCGAGTTCTGGGTAGTAATCGTGGGTGAGCCCTTTGATGGTCAAGAGTCCGCCTGCTTCCCAAAACCCGTTGTCGTACGTTTCGAAGGTAGCAACGGATGCTCCTGCTGAAATCACAAGAGCTCCGACGATGAGGCGCTTGCCGTGTTCGGGCGTAAATCCAGCGCCCCATGCTTTGACGAGTATGTTCCGGCCAACGAAGTAGATAACAATCCATAACAGCATCCCCGTCAAAATCCACGGCACAGCATTGAAGATCTCTGCAATCCATGGAGACCTCGTTCCACACAACAAATCGCCGTGCGAATCAAGTTTACAATAATCCGACCGATTCTTCCCGTACAATTCAAGGAAGATGTTGATCGAAAAGACCGAGATGAACCAGATGTGGGCGAGGTAAACAGCACCGGCTGCTGCAAACCACGGGTCCTCGACAGGTCGCTTTTCACGGCCTCCAAGGAACGGTGGAAGCGCAAGGATGCCGACTGGAATGCCGGTCAGTGCAGCGCCCCACCATGCAGCGTTCCAAGCAAAGACTGGTTGTCCGACAATGTCACCAATGAATCCGGTAGGGACGGTAAATTGCGGTAGGTACTCTCCCCATCGTAGGTATCCGTAGGAAAACAGTACGTACCAGTCAGGGAAAACGAATCCTGCTTGCGCATACGGATCTGCTGCACCGTGCAATGGTGGTGGAATTAACCATGCGTAAAACAGCAGAACGGCGGCCATGAAAGCAAAGAGAATGGTGTCGCGGAGAACTTCATGCGGCCAAAATCCGTGACCCATTCGCGTGCGCTTTCGCTTTTCACCAGCTTCCTGAAGTTTTGCTTTTTCATCCATGTACGAGGTTGCAACTCGTCCCAAATTTTCCATTAATCCCATTCAAATTCCTCCGATCAATGTGGCTCCGCAATTCCTTGCACCCAAACAATAAACAAGTGAATAATGATCAATGTGGTCACTATCACTGGTAGAATAAAAACGTGAATGAAGTACATACGGGTAACGGTTCGAGGTGTGAGCGAGGAACCACCAAAGAGCAATGTTGCAATGTACTTCCCAATTAGCGGTGATGAGTTTGCAAGGTTGATTCCGATTACTGCAGCACCGTACGCAAGGCTGTCCCACGGAAGGAGATAACCTGAGTAACCAAAGACGATGGTGAGTGCCATCAATGCCACACCGATGAGCCAGTTGAGTTCTCGTGGGTTTCGGTATGCACCTGTAAAGTAAACGCGACACATGTGCAAAAATACGGATGCGACCATGAAGTGTGTACCCCAGTGGTGCACAGCACGGATGATGTAGCCGAACGGCAACTCAAGCATGATGAATTCCATTGATGCGTAAGCGGGCGATGGATCGCCTTCGCCTCCGGGTACGTAGTAAATACCGAGGATGGTTCCTGTGAGAACGAGGATGATGAAACTGAGGAAGGAGATTCCTCCAAGGCAGTACAAAGGATACCAATACCAAATAATTCGGAGCTTGTACTTCTCGGCGTGCGTCAGTGGCATCTGACGATGCATGTTGTAATATGCGCCCTTGGACATGTTCCAATAATCTTGGATACGGAAACGTGTGTCCATCCATGAGAAGACCCACAAGAAGGCCCGTTCAGAAATACCCATTCCTCCTGTGGATTCGACAGCGCGAAGAATCTCACGACGAGGCATCTCTTCCGTTTCCTTGCGGAGCGTAAAGGCCACAAGGACGATAATGAAGGCAATGAAAAACCAAAGAATCCAGAACATTGTTGTCATCGTATCACCTCAATCACAGTACGTCAACCAATCGACGTAGTCGGTTATGCCCTCAATAACATCGTTGTTGAGTTCAACAGGAATGAGTGGTAGGCCAACGGGAGCTGGTCCGCCTGCTTTTCGCACACCTGCGTAGGTAAAGGTAGCACCGTTTGAACGGTTGCGGTTGGTGTTCATCTCCAATGCCGTCGTGTCAAAGCGAGAAGAGTGGCAAATGCAGAACAACTTGGTGCCACCATCGTCTGTGCCGCCTGGTGTCCACGTATCATCGGTGTACGAGTTGGATACAAGTTGCCATCCTGGGATGCAACAGAGGTGCGTGCATCGGCCGAAAACCATGATGATGTCGTCCGAGGGGTATATTCGATTGTCGACAGCGACCATGTCTTCGAAATGGCCGATGTATTTCCCTGACTCATCGTATCCTTCCATCATTTGGAAACGGGCCTTGTTGTTGTCCATTGGGGATCCTTGCCATTTCGAGTCTTCGACATAAGTCACGACGACAGGAACGCCGTTCCAAACACCTGATGCTCCCGATGTTCCTGTGTTTGAATTTGCGGCTTCTGCAACAAAATCTGCTTTGGTCATCGATTGAAGATGCTTGGCGCCATACCAAGCGGTATCTTCACGGCCTTTGGCCCAGAATTTGACGGAAAGGTCACCTGCCGAGCTTCCTCCAGGAGGGAGGAGAATCGCTGCGAATCCAAGGACGCCCAACGATGCGGCAAGAACACCCGTCACAGTGTTGAATCCATATCGAAGAAATTGTCTTCGGTTAATGACGGTCTCGCCGGCGTTGACGATTCCCTCTTTTGATTCAGGAACAAATAAGTTGTAATCCTTCGCCATGTACTTCACCACTTGTACTCCTTCCAATCTTTGACGTGCTCAGGAACGTATTTGTTTTGGGAATGTTTGACGATAATGGTGTCTGGCAAAATGTACTTGAGGTAGATGACGCCCATCAAAATCAGTGTTGTCAGCGTCATTGCCAGGTGGAAAGCGAGTTGTTGTTGATCCCAACTCTTTGCAAGACCGTAAATCAGGGAGAAAGCCCAGTAGCAGGCCCAAAAGATTCCCCATGCAAAGAAAAACATGGTGAGATATGAGCCACCGGAAGGAGCGAGGCTTGCACTCACGATGGTACCNGATTCGGCGACGTTGTGAACGCCGTGGTTGATGGCTTCATCCATCTGAGCCTCTGTTAATTCAACACCCTCCAATGCATTACGAGCATCCTTGACGGAAATTGAGCCATCAGCTACGCCTTTCAGAAGGTTGTTGATCGAGTCATCGTACATCATTGGTCACCTCTGCGCATGAGTTTGTAGCGAAGCCTCAATTGGTTGCTTCGGCCTTCATAGGATGTGGAGAAACCATATCGGAGCATCAACCCAGCAAAGACAACACACATGATGACCGCTCCGAAACCAAGGAGTCCAAGCCAGTGCGCCCGAAGTTTTGCTCCCATGTGGTGCAAGTCAGCGCCGTGGGATTCAGGTTCTGGAGGTGCTACGTTTCCATCGCCTGCAAAGACCGTTCGTGTTCCACGGGCGAGACTGTCCTCATCGCCTTCGACGAGAGCGAAGGTGAGTTGGTTCCACATGTCTTCAATGACGTTGCCGAGTCCTCCGTCGCCGTTCACGCTGTTGCCTGTAATCCAAAACGTGATTGTACCTTCTCCTTCTGCTGGGGCGGTCCATGTGATGTCCCACATTCGATCCGACTCTGCTGCCGATGCAGATGTGTGAGTTAGGGATTCGACATCGCCTTCCCAATTATCGACGCCGGTTCCGCCGAGTTCACCGCCAGAGACTCGCATTGCAAACCCGGCAGAGTACTGCCCTCCGGCGGCAGGTCCGCCAATGATGTGGAGTTGGAGGTCGTAGGTTTCGCCCGGGGTCCAAGCATAGGGGACGCTATCGAGAATCACCTGAACATTGTTCGCTGGAGCTGCGTTGTGGCAGAGGCAACCTTCTTTAGCAACATCATCGATGTCGTTCTGTTGACCACCGATGCCTGTAGGGAGCGATGTTGCGACGCTCGGGAAAAGCAGAAGAAGCAAGACAGCAACCACGATGGTGCGACGTTTTGAGAACGAGGTTGTTAGCACGGCCGCACCCTATGGGCTTACGACTGACATGGACCCCTTAAACGTTGTCAGAGAAACGCAAGAATAATGCTTTGCAGTGTAGCGTTTTTCGCTCAAAATATTACAAGGCAAGAATTCTTGTGATTCAACCGTGTCGCAACCTCATGGCGGAAACACCTTTCGACAATATATACGACCTCTCTACCAGCCAGCTCGAGCGTCTTGATGAAGCGGAAGATTTGATGCTAAAAAATGACTTGGGGGCCGCTGAGCGTCTTCTCTTGAGCATGCTCGATGAGGATGAAGACTGCATTCCTGTGCTGTCAAACTTGGGCCACTTGTACGGCCGGCATCTGTCTGAATTTGAGACAGCCGTTGAGTACTACGACAGAGTGCTGCATCTTGAACCGGACAACGCCTGGGCCCGTGACGCCCGTCGACGATACATGCGCTTCGTCGATAAATAGGGTAAGTTCAAGGGCGTTATGGTCAAGGGATGGGTATGGAGTCTTCCCAAATCCTCATCACAGGAATCGGAGGACTTGGTTGCATCTGGGCTGCTCGAGCGCATCAGCGCGGAGCAGGAGCCTCGCTTTTGATGCTTGATGCAGACGATCGGTTTCCCGACGTTGAAGATGCTCACATTATTCGCTTAGGACACACGCTGGATGCCCTTGGCTGCGCTGCACTCCCACCGCTTGCAGAGCAGCGTATGCGAGGTCTCGCCACAAGAACGCGCCCATTCCTTGAGCAGGCTGAATTGGTGATCATCGTAGCAGGTTTGGGCGGAGGTACCGGTACAGGTGCTTCCCACGAATTCGCACGCCAGGCGAAACTCCACGGTGCCACGGTGCTCTCGATAGCAGCTCTTCCGTTCGATCACCAGCCTACGAGAAAGAAGATTGCTCAAGCAGAGATAAAACGACTGGAACATCATTCGGACGTTTGTGTCCAACTTTCACTGGACCGGCTTGCACGTCAAGCACGCGACCGGGGTAAGGATTGGAGCATGGGCTCAGAGTGGGTTGAAGACCTCATCGATGGTTTGGTGCGTACGCTTCTCTCCATGGGTCTAATCAATCTCGATCTCATGGACTTGAGAGCGATTGTGCAACACAAAGGTGCCTCAACGATGCTGGTGGGTACAGGTCACCATGACCAACTCGAGGGCTTGTACAATGCTACAATAAAAGCCCCGCTTGCACCAATGAACGTAGCGGGGGCCAAGGGCTGTTTGTTGCAAATCGAAGGAGGAATGGGCATGACGATTGGACAAGTTGATGAAATCGCAACAGCCCTCACNTCAGCGGTTGATTCCGAAGCACAGGTCATACTTGGAGCGAGGGTGTCACCCGACCTTGAAGGAACCATCCGAATTGTTATGCTGTTGTCTGGAATTGGCGAAGATTAGTCGAGCAACTCAATCTCATCATCCCACGTTGTTGAATCTCCCAACGATTCGTCTTGTTGGTTCCAATCAACTGGATCGCCGATGCTCTGCTCATCGGCAACAGGCTCTTCGGAGACAGAATCAGACTCGTCGGTTTGAATCCCATCTGCTTGGAGTTTTACCTCGTTTGATGCGTTGTTAATCTCAACATGTTCAACTGATTCAGCGATGCCACGATCGCTGTTGACGCGTTCTATCTTGGATTCAAGCATGGTTCGTTGGGACCACATAACCGTTGCGACAACAAGTATGTGGCCTCCAATCAAGACATATTTGACGTCGTTCATGACAGAGGTAATCATGGCAACGCTGCCAGCGTAAGCGTAGCCAAACGCAACACCCCAGAACAGTGCATTTTCTTCCGTGAATAATGTCGATTTCGATCCTTCACCTTTGCTCGTTAGCGCCCAAATCGCAAGGAACACCGTGACGATCATAAGGAACAATTCTTCGATGAACATCACCGGTTCAGAAAAAGTATTGTCGATGCTTCGGTAGATGCTAAGCACATGCCACGTGATGAACAGTTGTGTTGCCCAGAACCACTTTCTGGCAACGGTATGGGTTGCAGAATGCATCGATGCTCTTCTGCGCTGCCCCCATGTTACGTAGATGCACAAGCCGTACACTGCAAAAGAAAACAGGTATGGCCACACAGTAAACGACGAGCCTCCGATGAAGAAACGAATTCCCTCAGTCACTGCAAAGGTCAAAACGACAACAAGCGTTGAGGTCATGACCAAGGACGGTACTGGGGAGTAACCATTTGTGCTGCTTTGGCCACCGACTGGAACGGTTATTGCTCTCATCGTTGCAAGCCCAAAGAACCGCCCTTGTGCAAATGCCCATAGGACGAACAAACCACCCAAACTCGCCGGCAGAAACGAACCTATCTGAGAAAAAATCCCGTTTTCGCCAAAAAGAAAGTAAATTACAGCCATCAAAATTGTTCCCGTGACCACGGGCAGGATCAGAATCCTCAAGCGATGGCCAGAAGCGTCTGTCGAATCAGAATCTGTATCCTTCCTGTAGCGTAGGATTCTTCCGAAACGTTCGTGCTTCGACACGGGTGCAAGACACACATAGGCAATGCTGAAGCCAATGAATCCGTACGCCGCCCACGTCTCTGCATCGACTCGAGCAAGGACAAAGAAAGCAACGGAAAGGACAGCGAGCAAAAGCAAATGCGGAAGTGTTGAGGGTGATAACAAGCTTTTGAGCAGCGACATCTTCGTCAATGGCTTGGTCTCCTCCATGTTCGACTGTTGTGGCCTTGGTTCTAAAGGCTGTTTAATCGTTGATGCCATATCTACATGAGGTAGTGGGCGATGGGCAAGCATGGGTCCTAAGGTTTCCAAAGCCAAACGACCCAAACGACGTTGGATTGGAATCTCCTTTCCCTCGGACGTGGAATCAAAGCAGGATCTCTTACGAACGATTGAATCATCTNTTCTATCAGACTACAACATCAAGTTGTACGATATGCACATTGCAGCATCTGTTGTTGCAAAAAATNCGCGTCAAATCCTTGACATTGAGGACGAAGTTGGNNTTGCAATCATTTGTGTTCTCCTCAGCGATTACAAGGATGTTCGAGTGTGTCTAGCGTCCGATGCGCTTCATGAGTTCACATCAATCTCATCCTCAGGAAAAATTCGGTTGGTGCGCAACCGATTAGCACTTCCCGCCCCTGCGGGAAGGTGAGGCATACTTTTGACCTCCTTGCGACACCGNCGAACATGGCCGGTGGAGGGACAGCACCCCCTTTGAAAGTGGGCGACGTTTTGCTCCTTATCGGCGTGTCCATGTTGATTGGAACNTTGATCATTCAACAATGGGACATACCAACAAAAGTAAATGCTGGCGAGGACCCAATTGAATGCCCCGAAAATGCTTGCCTAAAAGGAACGTCGCGCACCTTCTCTGGCGATGTTGTTGAAATTTCTGTTGTGGCAGGAAACGCATCGGAAGTTGTTTTCGAAATCCATGAGGATGGAGAAGAGGTTCTTGATCAAAGCCTTTTCTCAGATGCAAATACATCAGCATCCGTTTCCTATGAGTCCAAAGGGGGAAAACTGACATGGAAAGTCAAGGTTCTCGTTCCCGGTGTCGATGCAGAAATTGATGTCGACCTGAAACGCGCATACTTCCTTGACTTTGCCCCGTATATCCTTGGAGCGTTGCTTACTGCTGCAGGAGTCGCAAAGAAGAATGCTGACTATGACAACAAGGAAAGCGACGTTTTGGATGCGATTATTGAGGATGAAGATCCGTCCAGTTAATTCCGACATCATCGGTCACAACCTGTCTTTCATTCTCTTCGCTGACAAGCACCAAATCATGCGAGGAAACGCTTTCAACTGTGTGCATTTGATTTCTATAGAAGCAATTCTTCAACAATGAATCCATGTTAATTTCCCCTCCAGGCAGGGTTGCGATGGTTGGGTGCTTAGCCTCAAACAATGAAGCAACGACGGCGTGCAGGATCGGAAAAAGTTCTGAAGCGGTGAGGTGGATGTCCACATCTTCGATCGAACCTTGGCCGGAGTTCAGGGAATCTTGATTTACATTGACCCCGATTCCAAGCACAACTCGTTGTTCGTCTCCTTTGGAATAGGATTGAAACAAAATGCCTCCGTATTTCCTCCACATTGCATCGTCCCTTGTTCGAAGGAGCAAATCATTTGGCCACTTTGTCGATAAAAGCGACATGTGTTCTTCTTTGAATTGCAACGCTGCGTTGATTTCTTGTGCAACGAAAAGCTGTTGTCTTGGTGTTATTGACAGAAGTTGCTTACTGTCAACAACCCACGAACCTTTGAATGACTCAGGATGATCTTGCCAATCATGGCCGTGGCGCCCCCTACCAGAAGTCTGAACAGTCGCCACCAAAGAATCACCAGCATTGTATGTCCCACGAAGCAATTCTGCGTTTGTTGAATCGATTTCGCGCAGTTTGTGATGCCTGCTCGAAACGAAAGGATGCCAAACCGCAACGACGTGAATGGCTTCGTTGTCTTCAAATGTAGTTGATTGAACAATTCGGGCAGCAAGGCCATGCTGCCGTAGAACATCGATGCTTCTCCTGTGGCCAACATGCCCTCGACAAACAAGAAGTGCTGTTCCGGTTATTTTTGTCAACGTGTTGTTTGCCATCCATCGAGCAAAAACGCTCAGCAATCCTTCAGGGTGTGTGTCAACAAGTGCTGCTTCTTCCATTGGCCCCAAGACGTTACCTTGTATTTCTTCGGCGGGAATGTAGGGCATGTTCCATACGACCATGTCGTATGTACCAGGGCTCCAAGCTTGTATTGAGTGAGCGGATTCAATCGGGCCGATCCCACCTTCGGAAGCATTCACTTCAACCTCTGCTCTTTTGGCGTTGTATTGCGTTGCTGCAACTGCATAGGGGTTGATGTCGCAGGCATGAACGGTCCAACCACGCATTGCTGCTGCTATTGAAACAGCACCTGAACCTGAACCAATCTCGAGGAGCCGTTTCGAGCCAAAGGGCGTTATGCTTGCTAAGACTTGGTGCAAAAGATCTGTGTCTTGTCTTGGCGGATAGACCGTTGGAGGTATGTTCAGCTCCAGCGAATTCCACAGGACTGTTTGAACCTCTTTTCGATTCAAAAATT
This sequence comes from Methanobacteriota archaeon, assembly GCA_002698145.1. Classification (GTDB taxonomy): domain Archaea; phylum Thermoplasmatota; class Poseidoniia; order Poseidoniales; family Poseidoniaceae; genus MGIIa-L2. Next base: position 29,508 of record NZVG01000031.1, read on the forward strand.
CAATCTCAGACTGGGTGTTTTCGTGATTGAACATATTCACCCGCAAAAAATTTCACAAATTGGTCCTAAAAGAGCGTTTCTGAGATGCGAACAAGAGAGTTTTTTTATCGGTAAAGTATAAGAAGGGAGGGTAGTTCGGATTGAAAGCCCAAGAAGCAACGTTGGGCCTGTAGCTCAGTCAGGTAGAGCGTCGGGCTTTTAACCCGATGGTCGCGGGTTCGAACCCCGTCGGGCCCGCCTACTGTGCCGCAGTACAACGTTGAGGGCTGTGCGGGGGTATGTTGGATGGTAGTTAAGAGCGCAACAAAAAAACGGTTAATTGAACTCGGAGTCTCCGACGAATACGCTCACAAACTAGCCACGGACAGAAACATGGCCGACATCAAAAGTATGCCAGCCGACGAAATCGCAAAGATTCTCGGTATTGCCAAAGACAGCGAATCGTTCACAAAAATCATGCAAATTATCGCCGACCAAGGAAACCGTCGCTCACGAATCAAAAAGAGCAAGAAAATCACCATCTCATCCAAGGCAATCGATGAGTTCGATCGACCCGAAATCAGCATCCGATTTAACCCCCTCAATCACGAGCTTGTTCCACATCAGGAGTTGTTGGGTGACGCAAACATTAGCCCCGAAGAACAGTACATCATCGAGCGCGACGAGCTCTCCCCTTGGGGTCTGGAAGAAGTTGATGAAGACGGAGAGCCAAGATTGGCAAAGGAACTTTTGCCGAAGGTGCTGATTTCCGACCCCGTTGTTCAATCGATTAAAGAAGCAGCAGAGCTCATCGACAATGCTGCGCTTGCAGCAAATCCTGACCACCGGCCTCTTGCAGCCGGATGGATTGCAGACCGAGTCCTCAAAGTAATCCGCCATTCAAAATCCGCAGGCAGCGCAGTTGCCTATCGCCTCATCGTGGAGGGCAGCTGAGCCTGGAGTTGATATCATGCAAGAAATAATTGAATCCTTTTTCCGAGAACGTAGCCTTGTCAACCATCAACTTGCTTCGTACAACGATTGCATTCCTTCAACGGACAACCAGTTGTCTCGCATGGAGCGAATCATTCGCAACATCCGAGTCGGAACCGATGAAGAAATCATCGACGACCTCGGTGGTTACATCAAACTCGACGTCGCCGACCAAGACATTGTCATTCGCATGAAGAACATAACACTCGGAGCCCCGAACATTCGAGAAGCAAACGGCTCCTACCACAACGCATCACCGATGGAATGCAGGCTCCGAAAACTGACCTATCAGTCACCAGTTACCATCGATTTCACAATCTATCGAAACGGCGTTGCATCCTTCCCCGAAGACGGTGTTCAAGTCGGTGCAATCCCAATTATGGTCCGTTCACGACGGTGCCATCTCCACCCCAGCCATATTGCTGATGGTCGTACGCTCGAGCCATCCAAGTCACCTGAAGATGGTGCACTGCTGGCGAACCTTCTTCGCGAAAAAGGCGAAGACCCGCTCGATCCGGGTGGCTACTTCATCATCAACGGAACCGAGCGCGTTCTCATTTCGATGGAAGACTTGGCGCCGAACCGTGTCACAGTCGAGATTAACAAGCGAACTGCAAAGCGAACAGAGGTTGCAAAAATCTTCTCGCAAAAGAACGGCATGCGCAAGCCTCTGACCGTTGAGAAGCGACGAGACGGTATGCTCATGGTCAAAGTGAGTACTGCTGGAACGACACCAATCCCGGTTGTCTTGCTTATGCGAGCTCTCGGAATCGAAAACGACCAAGAAGTCTTCACTGCCATCTCTGGTCCACAAGAGACATTCAAGTTTATTGTTGCCAACATCAACGAAGTCAACGACAACGAAGAATTTGAGGTAAAAAGCGAGCCTGAAGCCTACGAGTGGCTGCAAAAGAAATTTGCTGCTGGTCAGCAAAAGGAATACCGTGAAGCTCGTGTCAATCAATTGCTTGACCGTGAACTTCTCCCTCACTTGGGTGACCAACCAGAAGATCGAAAGAAGAAGGCTATCTTCCTCGGCCGTATCGTCCGTCAAGTCCTTGAGATGGCCCTCAACGATAAGGAACCCAACGACAAGGATCACTACGCCAACAAGCGTGTTCGTCTTGCAGGTGATTTGATTGAAGACCTGTTCCGAGTTTCATCCGGACAACTCGCTCGAGACCTGAAATACCAACTCGAGCGCCACCACAACCGCAAGCGAGAATTGAAGATCACCTCCTGCCTTCGACCAGACGTTCTATCATCCAAGATTCTCCACGCACTTGCCACAGGAAACTGGGTTGGCGGCCGATCCGGTGTCAGTCAGTTGCTCGACCGAACGACCTACCTAGCTTCCTTGTCCCACATGCGACGTGTTACATCTCCATTGGTGCGAAGTCAACCCCACTTCGAAGCTCGTGACCTTCACCCAACACAATGGGGCCGTCTATGTCCGAACGAGACGCCAGAGGGTCAAAATTGTGGTCTTGTAAAGAACGCTGCGCAAATGGTCGACATCTCCGAAGAGGTTGACCCGCAGGAAATCCGAGAACGCCTCGATGAGCTTGATGTTTACCAGCCGAAGGACTGGACAGACGGTGATCGTATTCACGTCAACGGTGACATTTACGGTATGCACAAAAACGGAAAGAACCTTCTCTCGCAGTTCAAGAACAGCCGACGCCGAGGTACGATTCCATCGGAAGTCTCCATTCGTCATGACACGGAGAACCGTGACATTTTCATCAACACTGACAAAGGTCGAATCCTTCGCCCTCTTTTGATTCTCTACGACGGAACACCCCGGCTTGAAAACAGTCATCTAACGGACCTTGCGAATGGAAACATCACCTTCCGTGACTTGGTCATCGATGGTATCGTCGAATGGGTCGACGCTGAAGAAGAAGAAGACCTCTACATCGCACCACGACCGTTCGTTCTTCCAGAAACCGTTCCAGAAGGACCCCTCGCTGGCCGACCGGTCATCCACGAGAACATTCGATGGACAAACCTTGGTGAACCAGGCGTTGAAGTTGCCTCCATTGAAACAGAGGTTCGCATGCCCAATGGTAACATCGAAGTTGCGAAATTTGATGTTCCATTGCTCTACTCAACTGAGCACACTCACGTAGAAATCGATCCACAACTCGTCTTGGGTGTATGCGCTTCTCTCATCCCGTATCCTGAGCACAACTCAACCCCTCGTGTTACTGGTGGAACCGCCATGGTCAAGCAATCGCTTGGTCTTCCGAGCGCAAACTACCGTCTGCGCCCAGACACCCGTGCCCACATTTTGCACTACCCGCATCGTTCAATCGTTCGAACGGATGCCATGCGCACAACGAACTTTGACGAGCGGCCCGGTGGACAAAACTTCATTGTGGCCATCATGTCTCTGCACGGTTACAACATGCAAGACGCCGTCATCATGAACAGAGCATCCGTAGACCGCGGCCTCGGACGCTCGACGTTTAATCGCACGTACAATGCTGAGCGACGTCGATTCCCAGGCGGCCAAGTAGAAGAAATTGAAAAGCCAGGGAACAAACTGACCGAAGTCAAGGGATTGAAGCCGGCTGAGGCTTACTTCCATCTCGAAGACGACGGCCTACCTCTGCCTGAGACCTACCTCGAGGGCGGCGATGTTCTCGTCGGCAAAACCAGTCCGCCACGATTCCTCGAAGAATCCAACAGCGGCGCTTTCCTCATGGCACAAGAACGTCGAGAATCCTCGATGCTCGTGCGGCACGGTGAGAAGGGTTGGGTCGACAACGTTTACGTTACAGAATCCGATAACTCTGGCCGCTTGGTCCGTGTTATGGTACGTAGTCACAAGGTGCCTGAAGTTGGTGACAAGTTTGCCTCACGACACGGACAAAAAGGTGTCATTGGACGACTCGTCGAACCTGAAGACATGCCGTTCACACAGGATGGGGTTGTCCCTGATTTGATCATCAACCCCCACGCAATTCCATCGCGAATGACGGTTGCCCACGTTCTTGAGATGATCGGCGGTAAAGTTGGAGCAATGGAAGGACGACGAATCGATGGTACAGCATTCCGTGGAGAAAAGGAAAGCAGCCTACGAGACGGTTTGGTCCGCAATGGTCTTGCCCACACAGGCCGTGAAGTCATGATCAACGGTGAAACAGGCGAAGCATATCCTGCCGAAATCTTCGTTGGATGCATCTACTATCAACGACTTCACCATCTCGTTAGTTCAAAGATTCACGCTCGTTCCCGTGGCCGTGTTCAAATTCTCACCCGTCAACCAACCGAAGGTCGTGCTCGACAAGGTGGTCTGCGATTCGGTGAAATGGAACGTGACTGTTTGATTGCTCACGGTGCATCCATGGTCATCAAGGACCGTCTCCTCGACGAATCCGACGGTATTGACATGTTCGTGTGTGCTCAATCCGGACACATCGCATGGTACGACCCGAAACGGCGTACCTACGTCAGCCCAGTCCACGGTGACGGTGCTGAAGTATACAAGGTACAGACGTCTTACGCATTCAAACTCCTGCTCGACGAAATGAAGAGTCTTGGAGTTGCCATGCGACTTGAACTGGAGGACCGAAGATGAGCCGAAAAACCACAATGATTCCAAAGCGAATTGCACAAATTCGTTTCAGCTTGATGGATCCCGTAGAGATTCGAAAGATGTCCTCTGTTGAGGTCAAAACTCCGGATACCTACAAGGACGACGGTCACGCATATCGGCAAGGTCTGATGGATCCTCATATGGGTGTCATTGAACCGGGATTGGTTTGCCCAACGGACAACTGCAAGTACGACGAATCCCCTGGACACTTTGGACACATCCAACTTGAACTTCCGGTTATCCACATCGGCTTTGTCAATCTGATCAAGACTGCACTCAAGTCCACATGCAAGGCATGCAGCAAAGTACTGCTTCACTCAGCAAAGGAGACGCATCCGTCCAATCCTGAACTTTCTGAGCAGGATTACTACCGTTCCCGAATTAAGGACATCATCACCAAACACGGTGTTGGTTCCACTGAATTCTCGAGCATCATCAAGGAAGTCGAGAAGGTTGCTTCCAGTAAGAACCGACGCACTTGCATGCACTGCGGTGAGATGCAAGGTGAAATTCGACTTGACAAGCCAACTACCTTCAAGGAAAAGACCGAGAACGTCGGAACCGGCGGAAAGGAAACAGAACGCAAGATGAACCCTCGTGATGTGCGCGAGTGGCTTGCAAGCATTCCTGATGAGCATTTGATTTTCATTGGAATGGACAAGCAAAACCGACCTGAGTGGACCGTCCTTAAGGTTCTCCCAGTTCCACCGATTACCGTTCGTCCTTCCATCACCCTCGATAGCGGGGACCGTTCTGAGGACGACTTGACACACAAACTCGTCGACGTTCTGAGAATCAACCAGCGTCTCCAAGAAAACCGTGACTCTGGTGCGCCCCAACTGATCGTCGAGGATTTGTGGGAATTGTTGCAATACCACGTTACGACATACTTCGATAACCAGACTTCGGGTGTCCCACCTGCTCGACACCGATCAGGACGAACACTCAAGACACTTACCCAGCGTCTCAAGGGGAAGGAAGGACGATTCCGTTCGAACCTTTCTGGAAAGCGTGTCAATTTCTGTGCACGTTCCGTCATTTCACCTGACCCATACCTTGGTGTCAACGAAGTCGGCGTTCCTGTGAAGGTTGCAAAAGAATTGACCGTTCCAATCCGTGTTACACTCCGTAACCGTGAACAAATGCGACAGATGATTCTACGAGGTCCTGATGTCCACCCTGGTGTAAACTACATCGTCCGTGGTGACGGCCGACGGGTTCGAATCAACCCACGCAGTCGTCTTATCAACGCTGGTTTCCGATGTCACAATCCCGAGTGTGAATCCGAACATACATTGCGCTTTGATTTGGACTCTGTTCTTCCAGCACCGAATTTCCTGCCTGGTATGGTCGTACGTCCACTCATCAACCGTGTGGAAGGTAGTGACCTGACAGAAACCAGCTACATCGTCGATGACGAAGAAACCCTTCGCAATCTCCGCGGAGAAGACGAGCACGGTCATCCTCTCCCCGAAGACGATCCACGCGCTATCCTCCACTACCGATGGATGCACGAACTTGCACAAGCTGACAACCCCGACCCAGAACCATTCCCAGAGCACTTGGAAATCCGCTGTCCTCACTGTGGCAGCCCTGCAGATGACTACGACATGCCGACACCGGTTGAAGATCGTCTTTCAACCGTTGACATCCGCGGAAACCCGAAGCCTGGTATGCAGGTCGAGCGTCACCTCATCGATGGCGACGTTGCAATTTTCAACCGACAACCATCACTCCACCGTATGTCAATGATGGTTCACGAGGTACGAGTCATGGAAGGCCACACCTTCCGGTTCAACCTCGCAGTATGTACTCCGTACAACGCTGACTTCGACGGTGATGAAATGAACTTGCACGTTATTCAATCCGAGGAAGCCCGTGCTGAAGCGAAGATTTTGATGCGCGTACAAGAACACATCCTCACACCTCGTTACGGGGGTGCGGTTATCGGTGGTATTCACGACCACATTTCTGGTGCCTACCTTCTCTCCAGACCTGGAACCTTGGTTTCAAAGGCCCACGGTTTGGAAATGCTCGGAAGCATTGCCTACACAGGTGAACTGCCAGAGATCGTCAAAGATGACAACGGAAAGGACGCATTCCGAGGACAAGACTTGATTTCGTTGATTGTTCCTGACAACATCAACCTTCACTTCATGTCCCGAAGCCGTGACGAAGTTCACGTCAAAGATGGAAACGTTGTTGGAACACTCGACAAGCGTGCCATTGGTGCTGAAGACGGTCGTCTCCTCGATGCGATTGTACAAAGCAATGGCTCTGAAAAGGGTGCTCAATTCTTGAACGAGTTTACTCGACTATCCATTGCTGCTTGTACCTCTCTTGGGTTTACAACAGGTATCGACGATGAAGACCTGAGCACAGAAGCTCTCGAAGCAATTCATGAAGCCAACGCTGCTGCTCGTGCACTCGTCGAAGAAGAATTGGAACGATTTGAAACTGCAAAGGGTGATCCTCGAAAGTACGAGCCTCGACCAGGTCGAACAATGCGTGAAACCCTCGAAGAGAACATCATGGTTATGCTCGATGAAGGAAAGCAGGCTGCTGGTGATGTTGCAAAGAACGAACTAAATCAGTCCGGTTCGACCAACGCCGCTGTTAACATGGCCATTTCTGGTGCCCGTGGTTCCATGGACAACCTCAACATGATGGCTGGTTCCATCGGACAAGCGAAGGTTCGTGGAAAACGTCTCGAACGTGGTTACAACGAACGTGTTCTTCCTCACTTCAAGCGTGGAGGACGTGGTGCACAAGATCGTGGATTCATCTCCGGTTCGTTCAAGCGAGGTCTCGAACCTACGGAGTTCTTTATGCTCTCAGTTTCAGGTCGAGAATCCCTCGTTGATACGGCTGTCCGAACATCCAAGTCCGGATACATGCAACGCCGTCTCATTAACGCTATGGATGATTTGAAAGTCTTCAACGATGACATGCTCTCAGTACGAAACACTGCAAACCGAATCATTCAGTTCTCCTACGGAGAAGATGGAATTGATCCAAGCCGTGGTGTCCATGGAGCGGCGTTCAACATCGATGTCATCATCGATGGCGCCCTGGGAACCGAAGGCGGTTCGAGAATCACTCGAGAAAGCATTGAGCGTGAAGAACGCGAAGAAGACCTTGGCGCATGGGACGATGTTGAAGAATTCCACGATGGAGGTGGCGTCTGATGGTCGTTAAGAGTGCAACCAAAAAGAAGCTCATGGATTTGGGTATTGCAGAGAATTTTGCACACACCCTCGCCAACGATCGAAAGTGGGACGATGTGAAGGTCCTTTCAGCCCAGGACATTGCGCAAGTTTGCGAAACAGATTCTGAGACCGCTGGCTCAATTCGAGACACCATTGAAGGTGCACTCAAGAAGAATCGAGCCGCTGGTTCTGAAGCAACAGGTCCAACCACAAATGTACGTCTCAAGCGACGTGTTGGCACCCGCACACGATCTCGTGCGAAAACCGCAGCGGACTTGGAGACCTATCACGTTGACAAGAAATTGCGTTCATTTGATGATGAACTTGCTGATGACGCGGTTTACAAGTCACTCAAAGCGGCAGTTGATGACCTCGGCACAAACCGATTTAGCGATAAGATTCTTCATGACATGACAGTCGCAATTCACGATAGAAACATGAAGAAACTGACCAAAAAGCAAGCAACAACCGTTGTGGCTGACGCATATGCTGCTCTTGACAAAGCAAGCATTGACCCATTCGAAGCAGCGGGTATCATTACCGCTCAATCAATTGGTGAGCCAGGTACACAGATGACAATGCGTACGTTCCACTACGCTGGTGTTGCAACCGTCAACGTTACACAAGGTCTGCCACGTATCATTGAGATTGTCGACGCTCGAAAAGTTCCTAGTACTCCAACCATGATCATTCGATTAAAAGACGACAAGAAAAACTCCAGTGAGGAAGCACAAAAACTCGCTGCCGCCCTTGAAGTGACAACGACGTTCAACATTGCAAACATCGAAACCGACGTTGCACAGCGACGTTTGGTTCTCAAACTCAACAAAGGTCAATTGAAGCAGAAGAACATGACTGGAATGGAAGTCAAGGACAAACTTGAACGAGCACTGCGAACGCTTGTACAAGCCGACAAGGAAAAGAACCCAGGTGTGCTTACCATCATCCCTGGTGTCTCCAGCGAAGAAGATCTTGAAGATCTTCTCGAGAACCCTCCATCGTACACAATGTTGCTCCAACTTGAGGAGAAAATCCGTGACCTACGATTGAAAGGTGTGCCAGGTATTGAGCGTGCAAACGTCCAGTTTGATGATAAAGAAGGTGAGTATTACCTTTCGACAATTGGATCCAACCTCTCTCGAGTGAGCGAGATTGAGACCATTGATCGGTCACGAACATATACCAACAACATCATCGAAATCTTCGATTATCTCGGTATTGAAGCCGCCCGACAAGCTATCATCAACGAACTAGAATCAACACTGCTCAGCGCTCGTCTTGAAGTCGACGTACGCCACCTTCTCATGGTTGCTGACGTGATGACTTCGGAAGGTGAAGTACGAGCCATCGGCCGACACGGTGTTTCAGGGACCAAGCACAGTATTCTTGCTCGAGCTGCGTTCGAAGTTACCGTCAATCACTTGCTCAAGGCGGGTATCATCGGTGAAACCGATCGACTTACCGGTGTCGCTGAGAACATTATCGTTGGACAACCAATCTCCCTTGGTACGGGAAGTGTTGAGTTGTTCTACATCCCTGAGGAATGATTCCAACCATGAGAAACACACGTGGAGAATGGAGGAAGAAAAATGGATTTAAGCCGACAACTGAAAACTGCAATTGCAACCGGAAGCCTACTGTTTGGACAACGTCANACGCTTGATGCGTGNGCCCGCGGGGATGCTCGACTCGTTCTCCTCGCTGCGAACTGCCCGAGTGACTACATCGACGATTTGCGCGCCCGTCACCCTGAGGTGACCGTGCATCAAGCTCCAGTTGTCAACCGTGAACTTGGTGTTGCCTGCGGTAAACCATTCAGTATTTCGACAATCTGCGTCCTTGATGCTGGCGACAGCGATTTGTTGCAACTTGACGACAACACTGCTTGAATTACCGACTCGACAAATGAAAGGCTTGATGTCTGTTAAGGGCATAGCCCGACTATGCGCACACGATTGAATGCACTTTCTGCGGTTTTNTTGGTCTCACTCTTGGTCTGTTCCGTTGCAGTTTCTCAGTTGTANAGTCCTGAACAATTGGAAGAAACCCTCGAAGATGAACCGGTCTTGCTNGAATCGTTAGCACGTGCAAGCCCAGCCACGATACTTGCATCCGGCTCTGGGCAGGCAAACGAGGATGGAGAACACATACTGGCCCTTCCGAATGGCGGATGGGTTGTTGGAATGTCGCAATGGACNAATTCGACCTTAACGTACGGCACGCACACACTTTCACCATCATCGCCTTTCAACGCTGGTGGATTGGGTGAGTTCTACCTTGCGAAGATGGACGAAAAAGGAGCCTGGACTGGGTTCATTAGTGCTGATCACAGCATGGGCGGGGGAGGTACATCCGTCCTTACTGATGTTGCAATTGGTATGGCAGGTGAAATCTTCGTTTCCGGCTACTTTTACGGCGAAATTGCCTTTGGTCCACCAGGCCCCAACACGATGATTTCGAATCTCAACGCTGGATACCACTACGAAGGATTTGTCGCAAGAGCAGACCCAATGGGTAACTGGATGTGGGCGACCAGTTTCTCAACGCTGGTAAACGGTACAGGTGAATTNAGTGAGGCCGGCGCTTTAGCTGTTGACATGATGGGTGATTTGTTCGTAACCGGTGAGTTTAGCGGTGAAACCGATTTTGGTGGCATGAGCATAAATGCGACGAGTCGAGATGTCTTTGTTGCGAAATTTGACGGCAACATGGGGACTTTGTCATGGGTCATCAACGGCGGTGGTATCGGAACCGATCAAGTGTTTGACATGTCAATAACACCAAGCGGCGGTGTAAAATTGGCAACACTTACAGACGGCATTTCTCAATGGGGAACAACGTCGTACATAGCAAATGGAAACTTGGATGCAGTTATTGTTGAAATTGACCCGAATGGAGCAGTCCTTGGTACAGCAGGCATTGGCACAAGCAATCAAATTACGGCTGTGCTGAAAATTCACGTTGATGCTGGCGGAAATACCTACATGGCCGGTACTTTTGATGGAACAATTTCAAGTGGAGGCTGGACAGCGACTTCAAGCTACGGTGGAAACGACATTTTCGTTGCTAAAAGTGCAACCAATCAAGCCAACAGCTGGGCATTGGTCTCAGGAACGAGCGGCACCGATGAACCTCAAGGGCTTGTCGTCACATCAACCGGAGCAGTTGTCTTTGGTGGCTATCTTACTGCCACATTTACTGCAGGGCCAAAGTCGATTTCAAACTCGAACCACGATGGTTTCGTTGTTGGCCTTTCCAACACCGGTTCTGTTAATTGGATCGAAAAAGTTGGAGGCTCTCAATACGATTATGTTTGGGCCATGGCAATCAATGGCAGCGATTATGTTGGTGCAGCAGGTTCTTTCTCTGGATCGATGACNCACAAAGGCGTCTCAATTACCTCCAGCGGNGGGCGTGACCTCTTTACTTGGGTCTTTGATCCTGCAAACCTCATCGATACAGACGGTGACGGTGTCCTCGATTCTGCTCCTGATAACTGCCCAACTGTACCAAACTCAGACCAAGCCAATACCGATGGTGATTCACAAGGTGATGCTTGCGATTCAGATGATGACAACGATGGTTTGACCGACAGCTTCCCTGACAACTGTCCACGAAATGGAGAATTCAATTGGACGAGTTCTCGTGATTTCAACGACCCGGCTTCTTCGACCGATTGGGACAACGATGGTTGCAAGGATGACTCTTCTGAAGACACAGACGATGATAACGATGGTGTCCTGGATGTTGACGATTCNTGTCCGCGGACAAGCTATTCACCACCACGTCCAACCTGGGTTTCAGACTCGACAACGGACAATGATGGTGATGGTTGTCGAGATTCCGATGAAGACACGGACGATGATGGAGATGGATTCGAAGATGCTGCTGACGATTGCCCTACGGTCGTTGGAACATCGACACTTGGTACCGAAGGATGCATTGACTCCGATGGGGACATGTGGTCCGATACGACCGATGATTGCCCAACNGAATTTGGGAANTCAACCGAGGGTGGTCTAAATGCCTGCCCCGACATGGATGGTGATGGATGGGCCGATTCAATTGATGATATGCCAATGGATTCAACCGTTTGGAGTGATTCAGATGATGATGGTTATGGAGATAACCTCGGAAGCATGCCCCAAGATGCATGTCCTGATACGCCCGGTACCTCAACAATNGATCGCTACGGATGCGTTGACGCCGATGACGATGGCTACTCCTCACCGACGCAAGGTTGGGGTGTCGACAGTGGAGCAGATGCTTTCCCAAGCGATTCCACACAATGGAGTGATTTTGATGAGGATGGTTTCGGTGACAACTACGGGAACGCTTCTTGGACAGACCGGCCTGAGAACTGGGTTGGNGTGTTCAAAGATGGAGCGCAAGACCAAGACGCCTGTCCTATGCANCCNGGAACAAGNTGGCAAAACGGCATCCTTGGTTGCCCAGATTCGGATGGCGATGGCTGGTGGGATGTTCAAGACGCATTCCCTGTCGAGCCCACACAATGGTCGGATGTTGATGGGGACGGTTATGGTGACAATGCAAGTGGTGTTGATGCAGATGCTTGTCCAAACATTGGAGGTAATTCCACAGTTGATCGTCTTGGATGCATCGATACCGATGGTGATGGACGTTCCGACCCTGAATTGAGTTGGACCGTTGTTAACGGTGGTGATGAATTCCGACTTGAACCAACACAATGGTTCGATACCGATGCTGATGGTTATGGTGACGAGATCGATGGATTTGAGGGTGATCAATGTCCTACTGTTTACGGCCTTTCATTCAACGATCGATTCGGTTGTCCTGACACAGACCGAGATGGTTGGTCCGATCCTGACGCAAATTGGACGGTTGAGGATGGAGCGGATTATTACGTCAACGATCCGTTGGCCAACGTCTACGTTGAGCCAGTGATTGTTGAAAGCGAAGAGGAGAACTTCTTCACCAGTCCACTCATGCTTGCCGTTTACGGTGTTGCCGTCCTGGTTCTTGCTGGACTGGTGTTTATGATGACACGTGGTAAGAAGGAAACGGCAGGAAAGCAATTTGCTCAGATTCCGACACAACAACCCATGATGCAACAACAGATGCAAATGCCTGCTGCTCAAATCAACCCGTATCAGCAACCTGTTCCAACGCAGACCTATGCGCAAGCAGCTGTACCACCGCCCGTTGTTCAACCCGATCCAGCCATGGATTACTACAATGGATTGCTTTCTCAAGGTTACACGCCAGAGCAGGCATCAATGTATACGAAACAATATTTCCCTCAGTTTAACAACTAATCAGACTGCTCAAACTGTGGTGCAAAGGGTAGCGTTCCAAAGGACGGACGCGAAGGCCTTGTGAACGGAGATTATGTTCGCAAGTTTGTTAGGATAGACCCTTATGAATCGTCCAATTTGATCATTCGATTCTCAAGCCTTTTCTGAACACTACCGAGGAATTCAGGTCAATTGTAGAGAAATCCTATGTGTATATTTTCTAATTCGCCCCTTGTCCATAAACCCAACCCCAGCAAAAAGATTCTGTCATCTCGATGGAGAATATGAGGAAAAATGATGCAATACCCAACCCAACTAAAAAAAGGACATACAGTATTGTTACCGGCTTCCATGGTTGTAAAAAAACAATAATCACCGAGAAGAAACATGTAATTATCGATAAGATGAACATCATCTTTGCTAATTGTTCACCAGGACTAAATCCCCCATCACAAGATACATCTGAAGATGTTAAGACTGTGATGAAATAAGTTGTAATACCAACCAGGAAGGTAGTCAGTGCTGCTCCAAAAAAATAATTTGGCACTTTTTCATTTTCCCTGTCCCAGTCGTCATCGTCACCACTGTAATAGTAATCTCCATCCCCGTCTTCTTGCTCTACGGGCAACTGTTGCATGATTCAACAATTGGTCAGTAGTTCAAAAACGAAACGCCGACGATTGTTCAATACTCTGAGTCCAAACTTCTGAACAAAGGGGTTGCAGTGGGTCAGTTGGAGCGCTACCCTTTGCAATAGGGCAGCAGAGTGGCTTAAGTTAGCACCTCAAGTAGGCGATCTTGTTCAGCTGCCATTCGTAGTTCCATTGCAATGCGGCGACCA
>NZVG01000032.1 GCA_002698145.1 Methanobacteriota archaeon
CTGCATCACAACAGGATCTTTGGTCTTGAGTGTCAAAGCGAGAATAAGTCCAATGAGAAGGATGACACCACCGCAAATAGCAACCAGTACACCACCAGCCGCAGCAAGGAATCCTCCAGCTGCGTCACCTAGTGCTTCAAATTCACCAACAACGTAGATTGTTGAGGAGGTCTGGCCGAAATTAAGTGTGTCTCCTGCGTTTGTTTCCCAATAGCTAATATCTCCGACTTTAATGTAATCATCATCAATTAAGTCATCCTCATTGTTGTAGTCACAAGAGGAACTAAAGAGGTTGTTATCGGAATCGGCTGAGCTCGTAATTGTCATTTCAAACGATTCACAATTGACTGAGCTCGAAGTGTAGACTGCGTAAAAATCATCACCAGGCACTGTCCAGGTATCTCCACCGTTTCCTGCATAGTAGTTCTCGTTTGATGGGTCAAGGTTCGCAGTTGCTGCGCCCCCCACAATCAAAACAATTCCAAGAGCCGTTATTACTCCACCAATGATTAACAATACCTTACCTGCTGTATGCATGATGCATCCTTTCGACTGGCAATTTATAAAAATGTCTCCTTAGAAGGATTCAATTCATTCTGCAATGGATTTTTCTTCAGTCTCAACGGATTCGTCCGTTGATGGGAACTGGTAGGGTTCTGCTCTGGTCATTTCTTCCGTTATCACTGATGGTGTCATCGATACTTGAGGTATGGATTGATTGATGCCAACGCCAACGGTGTTCCCTGAACCTGGGTTCATGACATACGACCCATCAGCAGCAACCTGCATCTGAACCGGTGCGTCGTCATTCAAGGTAAAAATCAAGATCACCCCAATGAGCATAACCACAACTCCGCAGCACAATGCGCCTGAACCACCAAGGAAGCCGAGGACAATCAGGCCAACTTCTTCAGCGATTTCTTCTCCGAGGGCATCGTCGTACGTAACCCATACCGTTTCGTTGGATTCAAAGGTGAAGTCTCCAGCGAGACATCCGTAGCACGCACGGCCTATTTTGACAAGCCCATTGGCCTCTCGCTCATTGTTTTTATTTCGATAATCGGACTCACAACTTGACGTTCCTTCCTTGTCAAAGTCGTAGAGTACTTCGGAATAGAAGTCTCCATTGAACTCAGAGGCCCCTGTGGCCCATGTTTCAGATACCGTAGGTTTCTCAATGACACGAATACCGACCTGTTCACAAACATCCCAAAGGCCGTTCTCATCGTCATCTAGATATTCGCCTTTGACCCAAAAGGTTAGGCCTACGTCGCCAATTCCATCATTGTCTTCGATGGTCACGGTCCCATTTGTTACATCTTGGAGTGCGAAGTTGTTCCATTCTTCTTCCACGCCACCGATTCCGGCAGCACCAATGATCATGCCTACGACACCCATCAGAAGGATGCCAAGACCAATGAAGATGGTTATCTTCGCTCGCTTGTCCATGGATGTTCCACGGACTGGTAATGCTTAAGATTGTGTGACGCAGTTTACTGTGTCAAATCGTCTTCCTTCTTACCAGTCATGACATAGTGCATGATGATCAATGCAGCACCGCCAATGTAGAGCAACAATGCAACGTAATCGAATCCGTTGTCAAAGTTCATCCACCAGCCCATGTATTCTTGGTTCTGGACAATGGCACTTTCCATGTCCTCTGCGTCATCATCTGCAATCTCTGACCCCTGAACAATCTGGAACACAGGTTGCAAGTCATCCATTGTTGGAGTCGATGCGAGATCGGTTCCAGTTCGTGTGTCGAGGTAGAACGTCGAAGTCGAGTCACCAGCAATGATGAGTCCGGAGAGCTGCTCAGATTGCATGTTGATTTCAGCGCCAAAGTAAACCGGAAGCGCAGGCGTCAGTGCGTCAAGTAGGGAGAACTGCTTGATGAGTTTTGCAGTGATTGGATTTGTTGTTGGTTCTACCGAAGCAGAGCACTCGTCAACAGGAATACCTTTCACTTCACCAGTACCACTGCATTTAACCTCCGTTACTGCATAACCTCCAGCGTCAACCAGGTCTCCGCTGCCAGTTAGGAAGCCACCAGTAGTTCCTGCTAGTGATTGTGTTGTTACAAGACCATATGTTCCATTCATCATTTCGGTGTTTCGCCAGGAGAGGAACTCGGATCCATCTTCTGAAACAGCCTCACCCTTTTCGCAATCGGGGTTGTGTCCTGTGCACATTGTGTAAACTGTAGCAGGTCCTGTTGAAACGCCACCAGACCCGTAGAAGGTCTCATTGGTTTCCAACTTTGCCCAACCTGCGGAAGGAGCGGTTGGGTCAGAAGCAATCATCATGCCAACTGGGTCGAACCAGCCGTAGAGCCAGTTGTTCAATGGCATGGTCATGTACTGTCCGCTGCTACCAAAGGAGTCCACGAGGAGTCCTGGAACAAAGTCATCGTAAATGACGCTCATCATAAGGGCTCGAAGGGCATTCGCAGCATTCGCATCAACGCCATAAATCGCAGAAACGGTTGTTGCGTTCCATTCCACAGGTGCTCCTGGTTGCATGGTAGCAAGGTCGATTGGAGGTGTCATTCCAGTGAGTTCACCGTAGAGGAACAGTGTTGCACCTGTTCGGGTAGTTAGCCCAAGAGGACCGTAGAGGATGTTTCCAGATACCGCTGCATCCAGAGCGATGGAAGGTGCTCCTTCCGAGGCAGGGACAAGGGCAGTTCCCCATGCTCCACCAAGGTTGAGGCTGTTGTCGAGGTAACCACCGTTTATTGGATCACTGTCACCGAAGGTAATGTTAACGAATTCCTCTGCAGTGATAGTACCTGTCCCACCAAGGAGAACCATTGGTAGTGCCGATGCACTGCTTAGCCAGCCGCCAACCCATGTTGCAATCACGCCGTATTGAGTTGCATCAAGACCATACGCAGTCATTGCATCAGGAGCATCCATTCCCATAAAGGTCGCAAGTCCGAAGGAAGTTCCGGCTTCGTTGGTTGCAAGGATACCTGTTGGTTCATCTGTGCCTTGGCCACCAAACAGTAGATTCATAGCAACTGCGTTATCAATGTCAACTCCAAGGTAGTTCATCATTCGAGTCGATGCATCGACAGCGGTGCCAGTTTGGTCAGTAAACCAGTCAGCATCCCCACCGCCGAATACGTTACCAAACATACCACCTATACCAAAACAAACAGCCCAGTCGTTAGCGATCGTTGCGTTGATGTCTGGCATTGTCTCACTCGCCATAACGGTATAGCCCCAGATACCGGCTCTTTGCATAGTTCCAACATTGACAAAGCCGTTTCCTGCATCAGCCATGACATCATCATAGGTTGAGATCGGGAATGCGAGGCAGTGGCCAGCAAGAGCCATGACACCAACCATTCCAGTGAGTGAAACATCCTCGCCAGTTGGCATGACTGCGGAATCAAATGCGTACGTCAAATCAGTAATTGATGCGTTACCAGCGAAAGTGACTCCACCGGCTTGGGCTTGCTGACCTTGGATTGCTTGAGTGTAAGTTACAGTAGGAGGGAATCCTGGCATGTTGTTCATACCGGACCCGTTCGTTGCGGCAAAGAAAGCATCAAACTGATCGTACCAACTGGTACCGATCGCAATCGAAGCGTTTGCTGCGTCCGTTGTTTGACCATCTGTAAATGCGACATAGCCACCTGCCATGGTATTTGTAACCCATTCGGCTGTTACTTTGCCAGCACTGAATGAAGTCATCTCGTTGTTGATTGCTCCTGCAGTGAATCCAGCCTTGGTCGTGTCCATGACGCCATCAATGGCCAGTCCTGTTGCTCCAACAACTTGCGGTTGGAACGGAATGTTGAGTTGTGTAATCATGGTGTTGCAGTCGTTTGGAGAGGTTTCTGAGCAAGTAAATACCTTGGATTCATCGTATGTGAGTGTTCCAGCAGTCCTGTCAAAATCGATGATGTTACGAGTATAGGTAATGTCGTATTCAAACGGACCTAGTTCCTCGTAGTTAGCTTCACCACCCGCCATGACTTCATCGGCGTTGGTGAGATTCCATGCATAATAGGTGCGTGTGGACGTGGATGTTGCCCAATCTTCTTTTGCAGTCGTACAGTCCGAATCAGCACAGGCTGAATCGTACGGATAGGTCTCAAAGTTGTCATCAACTGCGTCTTCAACCATGCTTGTTGCGATCGGAGCTAGTACAACCAAATTCAGTAGAATTATGACCGCGCCAGCTATTAATTTTTCATTTCCCATAGGTGTTCCCCAACTCACTAGGTGAAGGGTTTACTACTTAACTTTAGGACCTGCTGTACTTAATCGCAGTACCATAAGCGATGAATTCGTAACCGGCGGTTTTGTCGTCGCGTTGGGACTTTTTTGTGACCATGGATGTCTCGACTCGGACATTGATGATCTCATCAAACCCTTGTTGAAGGGCTTGCACTCGCATATCATGGAGTACTTTGCGTCGACCGTAGCCAAGCATCTTGTCATAGGATTCAATTCGGCCGCCAAAGAAATTCTTCCAACCGCCGAGCATCATTTGCCACCAAGAGGGGCCAACTGATACGCTTGACATAACCAGCATCGACGTTTCGATATCGGTCGCTTGGCTGGGCTTCGACAGATTGCTCACCGGATGGCCGGCTCCAGAATTGTTCAATGCCATTTCTTCAGCAGCGAGCCGATTTATGATGCGGCCTTGATGCCAATTGCCAAAGACCCAAGACAAGAAGAACGGTAAAACAACAAACAAGAACACTGGGATGAGGTTCAAGAGAATGATGAACACGACTTCCAAATGATCGCCTCATTGTACAGTTACCGCAGTTCCATAAGCAAACAACTCAGCTGCACCGCCCGAAACTGCGGATGTTGCAAATCGAACGTTAACAATGGCGTTGGCTCCACGTGCTTGAGCATCCATCATCATACGTTGAAGTGCTTCGTTTCGAGCTTCTTGGAGCAATTCAGTGTACGCTTTCAGCTCGCCACCGACCATGTTCTTGAAACCTGCTCCGATGTCCTTGAAGACGTTCTTTGCGCGCACGGTTGAGCCTTGGACAAGACCGTACGAAGCCGTTATGAGTTTTCCTGGTACTGTTTCAGTGTTCGACAAATGCATGCCTTGTGACATGGTTGTACGTTGCCGTTGTAGTTTATTATCGTTGAGCAAACATTACAACAGAGGTTGGTTGCGAAGCCATTCAAGATCCGAGATGTACAACTGGCGAATGTCGTCCAATCCAAGGACAAGCATAGCCAGACGTTCCAAACCCATCCCCCAAGCACATACAGGTGAGGAAATACCCAATGGCTCAGTCACTTCTGGACGGAAAATTCCTGCACCACCAAGCTCGAGCCATTTCCCTTTCCATTTGACCTCTATTTCGAGACTTGGTTCGGTGTATGGGAAGTAAGCAGGGCGCACGCGCACCTCTGGATACCCCATTTTTGCATAGAATGTTTTTAGCGTGGTCACCAACATCTGAAGGTTTGCACCCGGTTCCATAATGATGCCCTCGATTTGATGAAATTCAGGAAGATGTGTGCTGTCAATCGCCTCTTTTCGGAAAACTCGATCGACTGAGAATACACGACATGGTTCATTTGGATTGTTTGCCAAGTGTTGTATCGTGTTCACCGTTGTATGTGTTCGCAAGAGGCCACGCTTTGACACATCCTCAGAAAACGAACCGGACCAACCCCTTGAGCCTGTATCGCCCCCATGTTCATGAATCTCTTTCCACTTCTGCACAAGTTCTGGATCAAGTTCGATTGATGCTGGGTTATCGAGGTAAAATGTGTCTTGCATCTCTCGAGCAGGGTGGTCTTGAGGAATGAACAATGCATCCATGTTCCAACCTGCGGTTTGAACATAATCGTCAACGAGTTCCGAGAAGCCCATTTCCAAAAATATCCGTCGGATGCGTTCGATCAATTCTTGCATTGGATGTGATCGTCCTGTTCGAGGTGTAGCAGATTCCAGCGTCACGTCGAAGGATCGAAACTCCGCATCCTTCCAATCGCCTGATTGCANCAATTCAGGCGTAATTTCCGAAATTTGNTTTCGCTCATCCAGCCCNTCNTTTGACATTGCCTTTCCTGCTTCNGTNAGTTTCCATGTNCGACTNCGATGTTCGATGACNTCGATCAANTCTTTTCGTCCTTTGAAGTGTGANAGAAGACGCTCAGAGAGATCGTCCTCNTCAGCGGGNAGNGATGCNAGGAACATGTTTCGTGCTTGCANCTCCGACTTNAGCAANGAAGGATCNTCNCACANAAAGCTTCCAGANTCGAGNTGNACNCCGAGTTTTTTGAGGAGNCCTACNCCNGGACCNGCNTCATGACGCTCAAATTTTGCTTGAAGTTTGGCCATTGTGGGTTCATCTTGGGACGAAATCCACGACCAAAGTCGCNCTTCAAGCAATCCATTTGNNATNGCATTGTGACCCTCTTGACCNGGNTGGATTGTTCTNCGAACCGTCTCCTGAATCTCGACGACGCCCTTGTCGCACAGACCTTGNCCAGCGCCGACTGCAACAGCTTGNTCGTTCCAGTCGCAAGCATCCATGATTCGATCNAGTGTGTGAACNTCGCTTGGTGCGACNAGCATTGAACGCAGCATTCGGCGTTCAGGATTGGTGAGTTCAACCCCATCGGTCATGCTGTTGCCAACGACCCAAAGGGTTTCAATTCACCGCCAAAAATGAGGCAGAAGCATCAGTTGCCATCNCGGTCGAATTGAGACAGGAGTGTGTTGAGTTCCCGCTGACGNTCTTCAAGGGCNGTCCGATCTTTCTTGNTNANATCTGGATCCTTCAGTTTCTCGTTGATTTCTTCAATCTCNGAACGAGCATTGAGTCGAGATTCGTCAAGTTTCTTGCGTTCTNGAACCATCTTNCGCTTTGCAGTTCGTTGTTTCGTAACCTCTGCTTGTTCGTAGACACTGTCGGACAATTCAACGGACGTTGGGAATGGAATGTTGATGTTCTCTNTTCCGAATNGCTCATCGATGTTTCGNAGNAGCCAGTCTCTTGCNACATATTCGTCGCTGTAATCCTCNACCCATGTGTACACGCGGAAAANCTTTGCAAAGTCAGCGAGTTCATGAAGAAGGATTCNTGGCTCTGGTTTTTCNATAACGTANGGACACTCCTTNGCAAGTTGCAGNAGAGTNTATTTCACGTGATCAATGTCTTCTCGATAATCAACACCCACNTCNAGAACNATGGAGATACGACGAGCAACGCCNTCNCCACCTCCNCGTGCGTGGTTGGTTACCTTTGANTGNACAAGCGTATTGTTTGGAATAACAACGAGTCGCTCATCACGATCGAGAACTTTCGTTGAAAGAATGCCGACGGAAACAACCGACCCCCACGTTCCTTCNACCTCGATTCGGTCGCCAACTTCGAACGGNCGATCGATTGCAAGTAAGAACGAGTTAACGATGTTTCCAAGTGTTTGCTGAACAGCCAAACCAATAATCAATGAGAAAACTGCAAGCGANGCAAGGATTCCGAACAATTCGATTCCAAGTTGATTCAGTGCGAAGTAAAGTCCAGCAAACCAAACAACGGTTCGCAGGAAGAAGACGATAATTGAGTTGCTGCCTGATACTGTNACACTACCCTGAGCGCTNAATTGGTCCATGAGAACCGGTATCAAATGCTTGATTGAAACACTGAGGATCGAGGCGCTAAGAATAACATAAAACGCTGCAAACAGAGGTTCTGAGGTTTCATACGTTGAACTCGAAGTGCCCAAAATCCANCGAATNNCAAGCCANTGCGAACCGATCGCCAAGATGAGCGCATAGGTTCGATTTGCTAGCGGACGATGGAGGTAATCGTCCCAGTCCGCTTCTGTGGAGGTAACAAAACGCCACCAAGGTCGGATGAGGGCGTATTTTGCTACAAAAAGCGCTAGGGCAATCAAAACAATGGCGATAGCCAAACGTATGTAATCGTTTAGNGCATTGATTTCATCAAGGTAGTCCTGGTAATCCACAAGCATCCCTGAGNAAAATCCGGAGATGTTTCCTATAAAANNATACCACCNNTNGNNNNATNNCAGCCCACCNGAAANTCAAGGANGNATTGCAAATTGNCGTGTTGTATCAAAAAAAGATAGACAACATCAAAGAGTCTGTGNNCTCCGAAAAGACATGGAACAATCCAAATCGATCAACATCATCAACTCCTCATTNCTTGTCGGAATGCCACTCCTTGCANTGATTAGCGTNATTTTTTACTCGCTNNAATACGGCATCTCGTGGGTTGAACCTGTCATCTTTGTCGCTTTTTATNTGGCATGCGGCCTCTCNATTACCGCAGGTTATCACCGATTGTTCAGCCATCGTACCCACAAAGCAGCATGGCCAATGCGCTTGTTTTACGCTCTGTTCGGNGCGGCAGCATTTCAGAATTCTGCAATCAAGTGGTGCAGTGACCATCGCAGNCATCACTTGAAGACCGACCAAGAAGAAGACCCTTACACCGTCAAAAACGGATTCATGTGGGCACACATGGGNTGGGTTATGGTCGACCAAGGAGAAGAAATCGTCGAACACGTTGATGATNTGCAGGAAGACAAAATCCTCGCTTGGCAAGATCGAAACATCTTCCTNATTGGATTCTTGGTAGGAATTGTCATGCCTGGTATTGTAGGATTNCTTGCTATCGGCGGNATTCATGGATTCCTCGGTGGTCTGATNTACGGTGGATTCCTTCGTGTCGTGATNGTTCACCACGCAACGTTCCTCATCAATTCAGCAGCCCATACGTGGGGAACCCAGCCGTATTCAACTGCTAACACATCACGNGACTCACCAATTCTCTCGTTCCTCACCTTTGGNGAAGGATACCACAATTTCCACCACACATTCCAAGCNGACTACAGAAACGGGCACAAGTGGTACCACTGGGATCCGTCCAANTGGTGGATTAAGNTCGCATCGTGGTTTGGGATGACGAAGGACTTGCATCGTATCCCAAAGAAATCAATCGAAACACAGCGAATGAAGACTGCATTTGAGAACAACNCAAAACCATCCGAGGTTTCGAATGAGATGCAAATCAAACTCAAGCAATGCCTTCAGCAAATGCGCAAAGGATTCACTGACCTAATGANGCGCAGAGATGACTACAAAGCAGCGAAGTTGGAACGTAAAAACGAATCAAANGAGGCTTGGAAACTCACCAGAGGAGAACACAAGGCTCGCATCAAACAATGCAAGGTTCGTATTGCACAGGCGCGATTGGAATTCAAGCACATCATGCAATCCCTAAAGATACGCGACCCGGCTGCAGTCACAGCAGCATGAATCAGTAGAGCGGCATTAATTCCCCATCTGCAAGATAGAGGCTTGGGCCATTAGCAAGATAGTACACAGCTCCTCGTCCGTCACGGGAATCCGAGGCAGTAGCGTTTGGGTTGGTCGCACAATCACCTGTGCAACCATCGGCAAATGCCACGTAGACGCGACCTTGTCGATCGATGTGCAAGTCATTGAAGTCGAGCAGGTTGCGGTTTGAACCTCCAATGTCTCTGCAATCACCGGAGTTGAGGCAAATTGAACCAACCTGGACAGGATCATCTGTCACTCGATATGTGTGGAAAATTGGGTTCTCATCCAAAGCATTGAGGCTGTAGGTGATGTAGAGATGATAGGTTGCATTGTTCGGTGCGTAATGTGCGTTTCCATTCCAAGGGTTTCCATCGATGTCGGATTCATTCAACATCTCTGCGTTTTCGCTTCCAAGGTAGGTAATGGCAATTCGACCAGGATCACCTGCATCGGTTTGTGGGAACACCGTTGAAATGACACCTTCAGGCGATATGCGGATGCTCTCCTGTTCCCAAGACTCACCCGAATCGATCGATCTCGACATGTAGACACCTTCATCTGCTCCAGTCCATATGTGATAGGCGTTGGATTCCGAGTCAGTGGATACCTCTGAGTTCTTTCTTGGGTTTGGCGTGTTCACGTCGACTCCCATGTTGCGTTCAAACCAAGAGAAACCGTTGTCTTTCGAAACGATGACAGTCGGAGTTGCTACTCGAGGAGTAACGTAAACAGTGCCATCAGGAGCGGTAGAGATTGCTCCGTGGAGACCACCGTTTGTGGTCGCAAGACCGATAATCTGCCCACCTGTTTCGAAGGTTGCACCTCCATCAAAACTGGTGAAACAGAAAATACCAGCAATTTTGTTGTAGCAGTAATAGACCGCAGTTTCGTAAAATCCGCTTGTGAATTGACCTAGGGCACCGTAGCCTGAATCAGTCCATGGCCCACTTGCCAACTTGATGTGGTCATTGAGCGGTGTCGTTCCCGAGTCGTGAGGGTTGCCCATCCAGGTTTCTCCATCGTCATCGCTCCAGCAAATCCAAGATGTTTCCAAACCAATCATTTGTACGCCAAAGACGCGGTCTGTAATCGGATCAACCCACCCATATGGATCGCTGGTTGTTGGTGAGCATTGCACTGGGTCTTGGGTTTCTTCCCAGCTCTGCCCACCGTCGCAAGAGCGCATAACTTTCTCCATGGCAATAAAGAAAATACAGCCGCTCGAGGTGATACCGATGCTCGGTTCCTTGCCGGTTTCACCGACATCGCTGAATTGGAAAATCATCTCTAAGGGGGAGACATCAAGCGACGCTCCTGTTTTGTCGGTTACGAATATTCGAGGTTCTTCAACTACAACTGGTTCTGGCTCAACAATAACCTCATCCTCTCCAAAACAACCCGAAAGGGAAAAGGTAGCCATTAACAGAGCAAGAAGAACTGCCTTTGTGCGCATGACCATGCGTGACACTTGAGACATAATGACCTTACGCAACAATACAGCGCTCAAAAGTATCCAAACCAGGCGTCATGCCGGGTCTTGCATGCTTGTCTTGCACCATTTCGCTCGAATTTAAAGCACCTATTTTCCGGACCATTTCGAGTCAGGAAGATTTATTCAACGCAAGGCTCGACCGACAATCATGAGCGACGAAGATACGTGGACTGTCGATGAGGCCATTACAAACCTAAGAAATGCTATGAAAGACAGCGGCCAAACCGCAGAAGAAGTGTTTGCATCGATTGATGCCAACAGCGATGGAGAAATCAATGGCCCGGAATTGTACAAGGGCCTGATTGAACACCTTGGTGATCATCTGTCTCCTGGACAAATTTCCATGATCATCAACGCTTTGGATTCGAACGAAGACAACAGAATCGATGTTTCAGAGTTGTCTGCTGCTCTGAGCGAAGAGGAATAGGTACCGTCTCGTAACCGTATCGACATTCTTGCCAATATCTTCCAGTGCTTCCCTAGCAAGCGCTGCTTCTGCAGATTCACTCAATGCTTCGCATAGTTCAGGAGTACTCCTAAATGAGTACCTCGACCTTGGGCCGATTGTTGAAATCAGTCACAGCACGACTTGTCAAGTGCATCTTGAGCACAGAAGCAGGTCTTGGCTGGAACGATATCAGCTCGGGAACTTCGCTCGTTGAACAATGCTGTAACGGCTGCAAGTTCATCTGGTGCATCTCCACGAGCCTCAAGACAGAGTTTCAGACCGAGAAGGCCCCACATGTTGTCTTTCCAGAGTTTGATGTCGGCTCGATAAACCTCCTCCGCTTCCTCGACGTGACCCTGCTCGAGGAGCAAAGCGCCGAGAATGTGGCGGACCGGTTGCATTTGACCCCACGGTTCGTTGTATGCGAGGTTGAGCGAGAGATCAACACCACGGCGCAACTCATCGAAGGCTGCTGTAAAGTCATGTGCCTCTCCGTTTGCCTTCGCCAAGAATTGTCGGCGGTATTCGATTTCAGCCTCAAGGATTGAAGCATTGACATTGAGGATTGAAGGGCCCTCACTTGGATCTTGATACATGAAATTGTTGTGCATCATACGACCTGCGAGTGCCGGGTTTGCAAGTGCTTCGTTGAACAGGACTTGCTCAGCCTCGGCTTCAGGGACCATGCCCTTGGAAGCGTATGCCACACCACGAGCGTAGTGTTGTGTCGCAATGGTAGCAGGGAAGACATCCTTGTCATCGTACATTGGCTCAGCCAAGATTTCGTCCCACTTACCGAATCGAATCATGACGTGCCATGGCATGGTCACGTACGATTCTAGGAAAATAGCTCCCATTGGAATAATTCCAGCGAGCATAAATTGAGCGCCGCCGTTTTCGTCTCCAGCAGGTAGTGTATCGACTGCCTTCCTTGCGTACTTTAGAGCGGTCTCATACTGGCCATCGAACATAGCGCACCAAACAACGAAGTGGTGGTTGTGCATTCGGTAAAACTTGTAAAATTGGGATTCGTTTCCAGTAAGTTCAACGTAGCGATCATCCGCTTCAACGGCTGCAATGTTGCATTCAATGGCTTCTTTCCACTGTCCAACCCATGCGTCGATGTGTGAAGGCATGTGGACCAGATGGCCAAGACCAGGCATTCGTGTACGAAGTACATCTGCTGCAGGAAGGGCTCGCTCAGGGAACGGAGAGAGTTCCAATGCGTGACAATAGAGGTGGCATAGAGCAGGATGGACCTTGGCTTCTTCGCTAGCCTCAAACGCATCTTCCATAATCCTAACAAGGAGAAGTGTGTTGTCATCCGCAGGCGTTATTTCGCCAGTTGCCGTGTTCTTGTCCCACAATTGCCAAGCCTTGAGATTCATCAAAGCTTCAACATAAATTGCAGTAACATCGAGATTGCCACTGTACTTTTCATACAACGGTGCCATCGCTTCGGCAAACGCAACGTTGAGTTCTGGGTCGTTCCCCATGTTGAGGACGGTTGGGTCTGCTGCATCTCTTGCTTCTTCGGAGTGGCGTGTTGAAAGTGCGCGAATCAAGTCTTGCTCAAGTTCTGAGCAGTGGTCCATTACTTTCAGTGCCTGTTGAATTGGGTCGTATCCTGAACCAAGTCCAGGTGACCAGTTGTAGTTCGAGGAGACACAATAGGCAATTCCCCACCATGCCATAGCACAGTTCGGGTCGAGTTCTGTACAAGCCATAAAGCAGGCAATCGCTTGTTCGTGGTTGTAATTGAGCATGTGGCCATAGGCTTCGACAAACATTTTTCTTGCTTCATCATTAGCACAGGTAATTGTTTCAGCAAAGGCGTAATTGGAAGAATCTCCAAAGTCATAGTCATTAGGGGCATACATCGATTCCAGATATACTGTACCTTACATATAATGTCTTTGATATATTCTGATGGAACCGATGTATGTTGCTCTAAATTCTATATTGAGTTACATTATGAATCAATACTTTCTCTTCTGCATGTGAGTGAAAGCAATGTCTTGGGTAGACGTAAAGCCAATGTAATCCACTCCAGCATCCTCAATACGTTCGAAAAGCTCGGGAGATTAAGCAACAAAAACGTGGTCTTGTTCCTGTTTTTGTTCACATTTACAATTTCTGCTCCAATGCTGATTGGCTTTGAAATGGGTGATGATGTTTCAAGAGAAGAGAACAAAGATATCAAGATATTTCGAGATCGAGCACAAACAATACTGGATGGTGAGCTGCTTTATCGCGATACGGAAATGATAACCGTCTCACCTCCAGTCATCAACTATCTGTTTCTCCCTGTCTTAATTCTCGGAGATACACTTCTATTATGGTGCTCATGGTTTGCCTTCTTTCTTTTCTTGACATCGGTGGTTTTGTTTTTCTTCCTCGAGCCTTGGTTTGACCGTCGCCTAGCCATTGCTGGAAGTATGATATACAGTTCCTCACCATTCGGTCAGTTTACTTCAATCGCGATGCTTCAAGACGATGCTATCATCGTTACGTTTCTAGCTCTATCAATGCTGTTCCTTTCTCGCAAACGATGGTACCTTGCTGCAGCCAGCCTTGGCTTGGGTACGGTTACCAAGTTGTTCCCTGCCTTGTGCTCACCTTTCGCCGTACTTGGGCCTGATAAATGGGAATCAAGGATGTATGCAGCCTCCATCGGACTAGGCATTGCATTCCTCATTTCGCTACCATTTTTGATGTATGCTTCTTCAGATTACACTCAATTTTTGGAGTTTTATGTCTCCGGTATACAACCCGATAGCGATACTCAGACGTCCTATCGAGTATCACTCACAGAACAGCGTGGTATGTCGTTCTGGCGTTTCATGGGCGAGACGATCTACTTTGTTCCAAGCGCAGTGCTTCACCTTGTGATGCTGGTTTCACTGATTGTAACATGGGTTGCTGTTCATCAACGAAAACTCGAGATTCCTGCTGCATTCTCACTGAGCATACTGTCCATCTTCGTTTTCTATTCCAAGATTCATTATGGATACCATCTGATGGCTCTTCTGGTTCTCATTCCATGGGCACTTCATGATGCGAAGAGGATTTGGGGGTTGTTCGGAATGAGTTTCCTTGCAGCGATGGTTCATCTCGCATGGCGTGACCGTTTTTTCACCGACAATTCCTGGGTGCACTTGGCTTTTGCATTCACCCTGTGGTTGTACTGGATCTATTGGGCAAAAATCATCATCCAGAATCCAGATTTTACACAGCGAAACAAAGTTCGTTCGCAAGAAAGCATCTTGATAGCATGCGGATGGATCGTCATCCTATGCATGGCTTATTCACTTCAGGTTGGTATTGTGAGCGCTTTGGGTTGATCAAGGATTCAGATAACGTCAATCCTAACGAGTTCAAACTCTCTGAGGGTGGTGGACGCTGGGGGATTTGAACCCCCGGCCTTCTGGTTGCAAACCAGACGCTCTTCCAACTGAGCTAAGCGCCCCTCGTGGCTGTCCCTATGGACACTTCCTTTTGAGTGTTTCATTGTCGGTGTTCAAACGCAATCGATGGTTGCGTTTCGATCGGGTCCCACGCCAACACTTGAACACGGGATACCAAGAATTGACTCAAGTTGGTGCACATAGTCTTGGGCAGCTTTTGGCAAAGATGCAATCCCCAACTTGTTGTCGTTTGCATGTTGAGCAACAACGAGCCATTCTTCCAATGTCTTGGATTCAAAGCCCGGAACAGTCACGTAAATCGGTTTGCATCGCGCAAGTGCGGAAGCACTGCTTGGCATTTCAGTAATTTCTGCGCCGTCCAACTCGTAAGCAACACATATTTTCAGTTCATCCAATCCCCCCAAAACATCGAGTTTTGTCAAAGCAAGAGAAGTAAATCCGTTAATTCGGTGTGCATGACGCATGACGACTGCATCGAACCACCCACAACGGCGTTTTCGACCCGTCGTTGTTCCAAACTCATGCCCAACTGTTCCTAGGTGATCGCCGACGTCGTCTTCCAATTCTGTTGGCATCGCTCCGTTTCCAACGCGTGTGATGTACGCTTTCGTAATGCCAATTACTTCATCGACATGACCTGGATGGATTCCAGCGCCATGCGTTGCATTTCCACGGGAGGTAACCGAAGAGGTCACAAATGGAAACGTTCCCTGATCGATGTCAAGCAAGCACCCCTGTGCGCCTTCAAGGATGACATGCTCCTTGAGTTTGAGTGCATTGTCCAGCATGAGGCCTGTGTTGGCAATGCTCGTTGAATAGTTGGAATGTATCCAAGCTACTTCTTCAGCGAGTTCCTTCGAATCGATTCGGACATCTGAACCTGCTGCGGCAAGTGAACTGTTCATTCGCTCGGCCGTTGTGGAGGCCCAAGACGAGTCGCTTACAACTTCACTTACATCACCAAATCGCAGGCCTATTCGGTTGATTTTATCGGAGTAGGTCGGTCCGATGCCTCGCCCTGTTGTCCCTATCGTTTTGTCAAGACTGTCCATCGCTCGATGGTACGGGAGAATGATGTGCGCCCGTTCTGAAACAAACAAGCGGCGTCCACGAGGATCATCACCACCCGTTTCAATCCAGTTTTCAATTTCAGTATTGAGCACCCAAGGGTCAACGACCATTCCATCTCCAAGCACCAGTGAACATTCCTGTCGAGTAATACCCGATGGCAGCAGATGGAATTTCAGTACACGTTCGCCTATGACAACCGTATGACCTGCGTTGTTTCCGCCTTGGAATCTGGCGACCCATGTTGCTTCTTCTGCAAGCCTGTCGACAAGTTTGCCCTTTCCTTCATCGCCCCATTGCGCTCCTAAAATAACGGTTGCTGGCATATTGTTCGAACTGAACCAATCATAGAATGTCTTTGAACTATACCCTGTTGCGGCTTCGATATTTGCGGGACAGTATGGGGTCATTTGAACACATCTTCATATACTGTCGTTCAAACTTCTATACATAGTGAAGAAAACGGGCTGTTTCCTTTCCAAACGGGCGCCTGCGACTAATGGATTGTGATGCAGCAAAAGCAACGATTTATATATTAGTTAGAACAATTACTATACCTGAGGTTGACAAGATGAGTGCAAGTTTTGACAGTAAAAGCGGACGCAACCAGAACGATACAAACGTTTCCAGTGAACGTCGAGTTCTCGAAGGTCACACAAGACCCTGCGAAGAGTGCGGTGCGGTGGATTGGAGTCTCGACGCCACTCGTGGGGAAGTCACATGCAACAGTTGTGGATTGGTCGTCGAAGAGAACGTTCTGGACCCTGGCGCAGAATGGACTCAAAGAGACCGTGGAGAGGACCGTTCCCGAGTTGGTGCACCAATGACCTATACCCTCGCCGATCGAGGCCTAAACACCACCATCGATGTTCGTGATTTGAACACAGGTGCAGCCAGCCGACACGGCATCTCAAGCCAGAGCCGAAGAGAATGGCGACGACGAAGAATCATCGATGAGCGTTCTAAAACCCGTAAGTCCCGCGAGAGAAACCTCGTGAAAGCCAACCAATTCATTCGTGACCGCTCGCAGCTCCCTACAGCGTTGCAGGAAGAAGTCGCGCGATTGTACAGGCGTCTTTCTGACAAAGGGTACGTGACTGGTCGTTCCATTGCAGGCGTTGCTGCGGCGTGCACATACCTTGTCGCTCGCGAGGAGAACGTCCCACGACAGATTCCAGACATCGCTGAACAATTTTCAATCGAAGAAAAGGAATTGTCACGGTTGATACGACAAGTGTCACGAATGCTCAACATGCACTCCATTAGCTCTCCTGACCAATACATCGACCCATTCATGTCGAAACTCGAGCTCGCGCCATCAATGCGAAGTCAGGTACAACATCTGTGGTCGGTCATCAAACCCCATGAAGATGTATGGCAAGGAAAGAAACCGATGGGTGTCGCTGCAGCGCTGATCTACAAAGCGTGCAACGAGTCAGGCTCTCCAAGAACACAGTCTGAAATTTGCTCCATTGCCAACGTCTCAGAGGTAACCTTGCGGGGTTTGTTGCGACTGATTGAGGGGCTTCTTGCTAAACTAGGCGAAGGGTCCCAACAGTGAGACCCTAAGTTTCTTGAATCGCCCCTGTCTGGGTTGTTCATGGGATTCAAGGCCAAAGCCCGGAAGAACAAGGTAAAGACCACCACTGACGGTGATCAAAAGAAAAAGTCAATTTCCGGCGAGTTACCCTGTGCAATAAAATCCTGCAACCGATTCGCAGACAAACGACTCGGAGGTCGTTCTCTTTCATTTGATGATGCAACCGAAATGTGGGGATCTGGTAACTTTCTTTCCACCAAAGGAAGGGTTCGAGTCTGTAAGTCATGCTATCGGTCTTGGAAGAAAGAGAACAAAAACGACGACATGTATTGATTTCACTTTCACTTTCACTTTCGCCTCAAGAAAAACAAACTATACCGACTGCACCCAGTTACAAGGTATGCGTAACAACCGAACAATCGTGCGAAGCCTCGTGACAGGACAAGGAACCTTCCTTGCGATGAGTGATGGACTCATTGTATGGGAGACGTCCTCTGCACGCAAGACCTTGCACCTGAGAACCATGGCGACTGCGCTTCTTGGCGTTAAGGAAGACAATTACTCAATCTCAAAACTCTTCGTTGGGGATAAGCAAGGTCAGCTTCATGTGGTTCAATTTCCTGACTTCCTATTGTTTCACACCGTCACTGTGAGTGACAATGCTCTGCGGGCCATGTGCATGACTGATCATGGAGACCTCTTGATAGCCGATGCAAAAGGTCGTGTGCTAAGCGTGGACAAGCAAGGGAAGCCATCGTCACTGTTCGACACAAACCGATCAGTTTCGTCCATCCGCGTCGAGAGAGAGACCATCCGAATTCAGTCCGGTTGGGAGCAGTGTGTTTACAACTGGAAAGGAGACTTAGCCAATTCTGAGGATGCTTCACGTTCATTTGGTGACAGCCTCATGATGCGGCGAATGCGTGAGCGTAAAGCCCTCGAGGAACGACGTCGAGCAGCTGAGGCTCAATTGCGGTTTTTACCTTCTGCATGATTGCTTTCTTGTTCTTTTCTCGGCCAAGATGGAACCGGCTCGTGCCACAATGAGGGGTGTGCAGGCTTAGGCCAAGACCTAGGTAGTGCGCCCTGAGCATCAATAATTTGGTTGAGCATTGTAATATGACGTTGTACGGTTTCTGAAATATGACCTTGCCCCTGAATGCTCGGACCATGCATCGGAATCAACTTCTCTGCATCCAATTTCAACAGCATTTCAAGACTCTCTTTTCCAAGAATTAGATTGCCTGTAGGTACATCCCATCGCATCGGACGGTCTGCCCTAGGAATCAATGCACCTGCAATTATTGTCTTCGCTGAGGGAATGTGAATTAAGAGATTGCAACTGCTCGGCCCTGGTGCTTCGAGAATCTCAATCAATTCATTGTCAAGGAACACATGTTGCCCGATTTCCAAACCAACAGCGTTCACAACCGGCATATCTGAATCAAATCGATTGGCCCATGTGGTAAAAAAATCCCCTGTTGAAAGGGAAGAGACAGCAGAAGGATGCGTCGCAATCGGTATTCCTCCGAAGTGTTCGGAGATTGCGCGTGAACCTCCGCTGAACGGATAGCGACGTGAAGTGAGAATGATCTCTCGGAGGGTAACACCCAAATCGAGTTGGCCGACGATTCGTTCTTGTTGGAGCAATTGATACCAAGCCGTACCCGCATCGATGAGGATGGCTTCTTTTGTTCCCATCAGAAGAACTGCATTCGCATCGTGATGAATCCCTGGGAGGCGTACAATGCGCATGGTTGGGCCTGTTCTCTCAAGTGTTTGAACCATGGCATCATGATGTCTCGAATCCGGTGGTTGCGGTTAAATAGAGGAAGTTGGTGGCGAAGCCATGGCACGATTCCCTGAAGCTGAGGCTCGTATGCTCGTTCGCAAGATTTGCATGAAGTGCAACGCTCGAAACGCTGCGCGTGCCACACGCTGCCGCAAGTGTGGCTACAAAGGTTTGCGCTGGAAGAACGTTGAGCGTAAAGGCATTTGATTTTCAAGGTAAAATCAACGGCAGTAACGCTGCCATTGGATCACCAATCAACCACAATGGAACAATTGCGGGGAACAAGAACAGCAGCAACGGTAGTTTCAAACTCACCCATATGCGTTCAGCACCAAAGATTTCCAATCGCTCAATGTGTTCATTCATCTCGACGTCGGTTGGCGTTCGCCGAGGCGCTCTCCTTCTGTGATTCAGAACAACCTCACCGTTTGGCATTTCCATCGTATCGGTGAGCAACCAAACGTGGCGCTCTCGGACCTCTTTCAGTGGAACACAAAGAGCCATCCAAGCCATGGTCAGGTCTGAGAAATTCTTGACCGAACCTGACAAGATGTTCCGGAAGAAAAGGACAAATGGAATAAGGATGAACAAGAATCCTCCCCAAATGAGTAAACTCAGCGAGGGTGGTAAGTGAAGCACAGCCTCCTCCATTGCAGTTGTGTAGGAGACGGGGACAGAGTCCCAAGACGGGAACAGGAGCGTTACCCACATCAGAGCCTTCGCATCCGCACCCCCGTGAATAAATCGTAATCGCCATGCTAAATCAATGATCAAGATGGTGAACAACGCACCTACATACGACCACCACAGGGCGGCTTCCGGCGATGCATCACCGACCAGTACATCAAGCGGTGATGTCGATGCAAAGCGGAAGCCTGCAGCAATGATTCCGATGACGGACAAGAGATACCAAACAAGAACAATCTGATCCAAGCGATTTCCTGCCCGAACATCACGAAGGGTTGGGCGCCCAATAACGGAACCACTCGCATATGCCAAAAGACCGGATGCTGTCAACCAAACAGACCAATGTGGTTGTTGCATGAGAAGGTCAAGAGTCCAGATGAAAACGATTGGTTTGGTCCAAACGATCCAATGCTCGTTGGAGACTTTACGCTCCTTGTGATCGAACCAAGCGGCCCAAGCCATGCAGAGTGTGAGGACGGCCATTCGAGCCCACCCGAGAATCAGGTCAGAATCGACATCCATTATTGGGTCCAAGTCGCCAATGACCTTAAAGACGGCCCACGACAAGGCTTTCTTAGTGCGGATTCGAAGGAGTTGTGGTGATGAACGTCGAAACAAGGCTAGAGCAAGTTGCTACCGTCATCAATCAGATTGATGATCCGAAGGTACCACGAAACATACGCAGGCAGGCGAAAGAGACCTGTGAAAATTGGTTGTTGAACAAGGCTAAGAAACTCGATGTTCGCATTGCCATGTCGCAATCAAAGTTGGAGGAACTCTACGAAGACCCCAACATTCCACCTGAATTTGGTACACTTATTCTAATGATCAATACTGAACTTGAAAAAATTCTGACCGACATTTTGTGATTATTCTTCTTCATCGAGAAGGTCGTACATCGTTTGAAGCACAACTCTGTTGGATTTCTTGAGTCGACCAGATTCGATATCGATGTTGTTGAGTTGCAAGAAATACGAATCATCATCGTACAACAATGCTGCGTCTTTGATGTATGTATACTGTTCTTGCGTCATTCTGTTACGCTTCAGAGAGCGCTCAATTGCATGTTTGGCTGCAGTCTTGGCCATTTCTCGATCACTCAAGCCAAGAATACGTTGGAGATCTTCCAATGAACGGCTTTCATGACTGCTGATTCTTCCGTCCTTCATTGCATCTCTCCAAGCCTCATCAATCGATGGCGCACGCTCTGCAAGGAGGATAGCGATTGGACGAGTAGGTTCGATGTTCTCAAGAATGATCTTGAAGATGACCGTGAACGGTACAACGAGAACCATCCCGAGGATTCCCCAAACCCAGTAGGAATAGGCTGTTGTCAAAAGAAGCAATACAGGGGAAATATCCAGCGCTCTGCCAGCCCATTTGGTCTCGATGATGCTGCCCCAGAGTTGTTGGTTCGAAACAAGGAGAATCAAAAGCACAAACCACGCAACTGGCACGAGCGTAACAAATCCAAGTATCAAGGGAGGTATCGTTGCAATCAGCGAACCGATGTATGGGACATAGTTCAGAATGAAGGTCAGAAGTGCCCACGTGAACCATAAGTCAATTCCAAACGCAAACAGGACAACCCCTGCAATTCCAGCAGTACCTAAACCAACACCTGTTTTGACAACGACGTAAGTGTTGATGCTCTCTTGAATTTGAATTTGCATGTCTTGGACCCGTCCAGAGACGCCCCCTGGCCAAGCGCGTTCAATTCGTCCAGGCAGGAAGCTTGCTTCAAAAATAATGAAGATGAGGAAAAATGTCACCGTAAGACCCATCGCGAGAAGCCCACCAACACTCGAAACAACACCTCCAACAAGGTCTGCAATACCGGAATCGTCAGAGAGAAGTCCCATCTCGGCCAAATCCTCTGTGAACGTCCCGTTGGACGAATTCAGCGATTCCGTTATCGAGGAACCGATGACAGGAGTGGCTTTGATTTGATTCCATCGTTTGTCCAATTTATCATTGTACTGTTTGATTCGTTCTTCGTCATCTGCAAGCTCACTGACCTGATCAAATGCGAGATACCCTGATGCTATGATCACGAGGAAGGTCGAGAGCAGCATTGTGAGATAAGAGAGCCCAATCGGAAATCCGTTTTTCGAAAGATAATCAGAACCTGGTTTAAGAACAAAATAAATGCCAAGTGCGATAAAAAATGGTTGAAAGATGCCTTTTAGCTCAATCATCCAGATTGTTAGGAGGGTCAAGAGAATCGCTGCAAAGGCAAGAGCTCCCAATCGCCTGTGAAAGGTCTCGTTGTCAAACACAGACCCTCCTCCGACCATGCCGTAACCTCATCACTTCCACGTTTGAATTTATTGTGGAACATTCTCTGGCTCTCTAGACTCAACCTTGAAGGAGAGGAGGAATGCGAGCATCATCAATAAACCGCAGATGTGGAAGGCAGTGTGATAGTCGAAAAAGCCGTTTCGATCGACCGTGATGGTCCAGACATATCCTCCTGTTAATGGTCCGAGAATACGTGCAAAAGATGAAAGAGACTCTTGCGAACCCATCACTGCGCCCAATTCGTAGTCTTCCTGTCGAGCCAACGAAGTGAGGACTGTGCTCGAAGAGGGTTGGAACAATCCATTTCCAATGGCAATGCAGCCTGTAATTAGAATCATCCAAGCCCAGACAAAGTCAAGACTCGAGTAGGGAATAAGGACCAGGCCGATTCCTGAAAGAACTGAACCAAATCGAAGGATGAAGAGCGAACCATATTTTCGAGTAAGAGGTCCAATAAGGCCACCTTGGGTCACAATACCCAGTATTCCAATGAGTGCAAATATTCGTCCGTTTTGTGCTTCACTAAATCCTAATCCTCCTTGACTTGGATCCATTTGGGTGAACAGAATGAAGACGGCATGCATCACTGTAAACCCGAACATGTACAGGAATGTAACCCACATGAGCGAACCGATGTTCTTTGTGGCAAGCATCCGCTTTACGTTTGCACCGGTCCGTCTCATCGTGTCACCCCATGATTGCTTAGGACGCTTTGTTCTTGATTCTGGATGGAGTGATTCAGGTAGATACTTGAATGCTAGGAGAAGCGAAAATATTGAGAGAACACTGGCCAATATGCATGGAAGGAGATAGGGGTTTGTTTCAAAGATGGTATCGGAAAAGATACCCCAACGTTCAGCAGGAGACGAAAGTTCTCCACCGAGGAACGGACCAACGGTAAAT
Source organism: Methanobacteriota archaeon (assembly GCA_002698145.1). Lineage (GTDB taxonomy): Archaea > Thermoplasmatota > Poseidoniia > Poseidoniales > Poseidoniaceae > MGIIa-L2. The sequence continues at coordinate 22,972 of NZVG01000032.1, forward strand.
CCTAGGCCAAATGCTGCACCGATGAGCCCCATGCGAGATGCGAGCTGCTTCGGAGTACTAACATCACCAATGTATGCCCGGGCAACAGCGATGTTCCCATTGAACACACCGGCCATAAAGCGAGCTGCGAGTGCCATCAACAATGTGTTAGCAAGACCAAAAACCGTGAAGAAAACCGTATTTCCTACAAGCCCAATCATTAGCACAGGTCGTCTTCCAATGCGATCGCTTAAACTCCCCCATATTGGCGAAAAGAGAAATTGGGCAGCAGAGTAAGAGGTCATAAGCAAACCGACCCAAAGACCAATTTCACTGATGTCCTGCTCGGTAGCCAAATCTTCAACGAGATATGTGAGAAACGGAATAACAATTCCAAATCCAATCATGTCGATCATGGTGACGAGAAAAAGGATGAGCAAGGCCCCTTTTCCGGCATCCATCCCAGAAGGTGGAACCGCCTTTTCATCCATAAACCGATGGAGGACATCCACTCTTTGAAGTCATGCTTCACACTGTGATTCAAATCGACGTTGTCGGTCCTGACAAATCAGGGGTCAAACGGTCAATAACGGAACCAAGGCGTTCTACGAGACTCTGCTTTTGCTCGTGCGTGATGAGTGCATGCTGCATAACTTCGTCGAGTGTATCAACTGCGATGACTTCAACGCGACCCTCAAATTGTTCGTCGAGCAAAACGTCTTGCATGTTTGAACGAGGTATGATGACGGTCTTGACTCCTGAGCGTGCAGCAGCTTCTATTTTCGCTGTGACGCCACCGATTGGAAGAACTTCACCACGAACCGAAAGAGATCCGGTCATTGCGAGGTCTTGTCGGATTGGGATGTTTTCCAATGCGGAGATGATGGCGGTTGCGATTGTGATTGACGCTGAGTCCCCGTCAACACCGTGTGTATCGACGAATTGAATGTGGATGTCGTAGTCAGAGACATCTTTTCCAGTGAGTTTCTTGATGACAGCGCTGACATTCGTAACGCTTTCTTTCGCCAAGTCGCTTAGACCACCTGTTGCGTGTATCTTTCCGCCACCACCTTGCGAAGGAGTAACGAGGGCTTCAACAGGGAGCATAATTCCAGAAAAGTCCGATAGACCTGAATTTGCTCCAAGGACAGCAAGACCATTGACTCGACCAACCCTGTTCCCTGAGTTAACAATAAGAGCATAGTCAAGCCTTCGCTCAATCATTCGGTCAGCAACCTGCTGCTCCAATGGCTTGGCGATCGAACGTGCTGCGAGAACGTGAGCATCCGTAACGAACGGGGCCCCATCTTCAGCAGCGAGGTCTCCCGCAATTCGAACGAGACCGCCAAGTTCACGGAGTCGTAGGGAAAGTTTTCCACGGCGACCTGCTCGGCGCTGGGCTTCTCGAAGGACCAAGGCTACACCCGATTTATCGAAGTGTGGAATCTCTCTGGTTGAACCCACGTCGCGCAAAACCTCTTGTGCAATGAATCGAATCAGACGCTTCCTGTTACGGTTCGTATCGGGCATCTCTGAGTTCACGTAGACCTCGTACCCGTATCCACGTATACGACTTCGAAGCGCTGGGTGCATACCTTGAATGGCATCAAGATTGCCCGCAGCGATGAGAATAAAGTCACAAGGAACCGGTTCTGTTTTGGTTAACGCACCTGATGAGCGTTCAGAGCGACCTGAAATAGGAAAGGCTCGTTCCTGCATTGCAGTGAGCAATGCCTGCTGTTCTTCTAGACGAAGGAGATTGATTTCATCGATGTAGAGAACTCCCTTGTTGGCTCGATGGATTGCGCCAGGTTCGACACGATCGTGAGCTGGGGTTTCCATACCACCGGATTGGAATGGATCGTGGCGTACATCGCCGAGGAGCGAACCGGAAAGGGTTGCTGTTGCATCAACAAACGGTGGACGTTCATCGATTTCGTGCTTGACCAGTACTTTCGGAATGCGTCCTTCGTCACCTGAACCAAGCCGGCTGCGAATGAACATGTATCCAAACATTAGGAGAAACATACCAAACAAGAGGGTGAGTATGTCCCCGCTAGGAATTGCAACAATAACAAGCAAGAAGGCAACTGCACCGAAACCAATCAAAAGCATGCGCTGGGCCTTTTCTTTTTGCTCTCGTATGGCCTCTTTTTGGATGCGTACAATGCGCTCAGCACGTCCGGCAGGTACGGAACGGACACGGGGTTCGTTTTCGTCATCTTCGTTTGGATAAACGAGAACATCTTCGAGGGCATCTTGTGGTAACAAATCAGTCATTGAGCGTGCCAGCATCGATTTGCCTGTTCCTGGGTCGCCGATCATCAGCATGTGACGACGCTGCTCGGCCGCCTTACGGATTACGATCGATCCTGCTTCTTGCCCAATGACTTGGTCAACGAGTCGATCAGGGATGGGTACATCTTCGGTTGTTTCGAATTTGACTTCCTCAATCCAGTTATCGATGCTCGATGATAGGAGTTCATCGCTGTCATTCGAAGGCTCAGGAGCCCATACCGTGACCATTTCAGAGTCATCTTCGGAGATGACTTCTTCCATGGCTTCGTCGTCTGACATAGTGTTTCCTCGCTCTCCTCCCCTTTAGGACTTTAGCATAGCCCACGGGTTGTTGAGAATTCACTGTTGCATCTGGTCCAGGTATTGCTGACCGTAGTATTGCCATTGCTCCATGGACCATCCAGCGGGCAAACCACCGGGTGGCAACGGCGGTCCAGCGATTACAGGCTGGGGAACTGGAGCCGCTACAGGTTGAGGAGCAGGCGCCGCTATTGGTTGTGGCATCTGTTGTTGGAAAATTGGTGCAGCTCCGCCGTACATCGAGTTCGCAACCGAATCATGTATAGGAAGTGTATCCTGATTCCATGCGCCTTGGGTTTGGAAGACCTCGTCATCTCCACCACGTCGCATCAACAGACCAATGGCGAGGGCAACAAAGAGTACACCGACAACGATTCCGATAATGAGCATCCAATTTGCGTCACTTGTTTCAACTTCGGATGATGAGCCGGATTGGATTTGCTCTGTCGGACAGTCTGCGCGAGGATCATCACACGCCGTCGATAATTGAGCCCGCTTCTCAGCAAGAATCTCAGCAACTTCTTCTTTGTATGCATCATTGATAGCATCGGCAGAATTTGTTTCGAGTGTTTCGATTTCTTCAGCCAAACGGTCGATGTATTCAGTAAGCATCTCATCGTCCATGTCAGCAGGAGCTGGCAGTTCTTCGAGGATGTCCCACTTTAGACTTGCAATGGTCTTGTAATCATCGCCGTTGGTATCAACAGCCCTGACCGATAGTTGGTAGTAGTCCTTGTAGGTCGATCCAGATGGACGGGCATACTGGTCTGGCATGAAAATGGAAGGGATGTTCAATTCGGTCGTCCATCCAACCATTGAACGTGTAATGTCAAGGTCTTCCTCGTACAAACCATCGCATGTACCGGTTTCTTCATTGCATATGTTCCACGTAGTTTCGATAACCGCAAAGGTCGGTGCCTCATCGGTTAGGAAGATGTTTGCTATCGGTATTTGGTCGATGTAGGTGTTGTCCATCTCGACGTAGATATGTCCACTTCCGTCGTCGGTCTTAACAACGTACAACGGATAAGAGTCGAATACATCAACCGTGATTGTGTAAGTGTTGCTGTCGTATCGATCAATGGTGTTCATGGTGACCGTGTGGAGGCCAGAGGTCTGGAAGTTCAACGTCATGGTGCCATCGATTGGGTTGTACTTTGCCGCACCTTGTTCGTCCGATGATACTGTGATGAAGGCTTCATTCGCAGGGTTGTCAACGTCGGTGAGCAAAGCCATGAGGTTGATGACGCGTTGGGTACCGAGTTTGAGAGTGGTTTCCTCAAGACCAGTCAAATCAAGTCGTGGCGCATCATTGATTGGGTTGACCTTGGCCAGAAGGGTCTGGTCAGAGAACTGTTCACCGTCACTTGCACGGATGGTAACAGTAACCTCACCGTTGACATCGTCGTCAATTGTTTCGAAAACGATGTTTGTCAGATCAAGGTAGACATCAAAGACATCACTGTTCGATGTTGCGATGATCTCCAAGGACAAAGCGGATGTAGGAGCGGAATTGCCTTCGTCATCGGTATCGGACAAGAACGGAAGCAAACTGAGCGTACCCATGCTGCCTTCGTCAATGACTTGCGTTGGCAAGGCTTGCCATCGTGGTTGTCCGTTCTCGAGGACGTTAAATTGCAGTGTGCCGTATGGAAGCTGTCCCTGCGAGGTGTAATCACCACCATCGTCCATGAAAATTTCAATGCCCTGTTGTCCGAGTGGACATCCTTGAGTGGGACTCCAAGCGAACAGAACTTCAACCTCGGTTGTTGTTGGGTGCCATCCGACGAACGCTGCGTCATTGCTGGTGATGGTCAAACCGGAAAGCGGGGTTTCTGGGTCCGAAATGATGCCTGTCATGTCGACCTTAGTCGAAATGTCGCATTGAACGGGACTTACCTGATTTGGAACAATCGATGGTGGTGCGTTCATCAAGTCGAACACTTCTGTGGCCATCGACCACCCTGAGGTTTGGCCTCGAGCATCAACGGTTCGAGAGCGTACGTCATACAGACCAGCAGGCATGTCCATGGTTGGTAGAACGGAGTATTCACGACCTTCGTTTGCGGAACCAGCATACAGGATGTTGTCACCACCGGTGACGACATCGCCCGTCCACTGACCCATCCCTGTTTTTGAAACTTCCACATCGAATGTAAGGNTATCAATGGTGTCGACATTGTCGTCGGCATCGCCCTTAGCAAGTACGGTAAAGTACTGGCCCCGATTCACTTCAGAAGTCCCAATTACTTGAGGCGTCTTGGACGTCGGAGGACGGTCATGGTCGAGTTCTGTGGTTGCCTGATTGTTGGAAGTAACGCTTTCTCCACTGGTCGAAAGTTCGACGCCGAAGACGGTCTTCCATCCGTTTGAAGGTAGAACGCTGGTATCAAAAGAGGCTTGAGCAGCCATGGTCTGAGTCGCACCGCTTGTTGTGAGTGTATTGATTTGGGTGCCTTGACCAATGTAGTTCTTGTTTCCGTTGATGACGTAATAGAAGTCAACCGAACCGCCGCTGTTGTAGTCGAGATCGCCCGTGTTTGCAACGGTCGCATCGAGGGTTACAACGTCGCCACGAACGTAGGATGCACCTGCCGGGGTCGAAGCCGTGAAGCTTGGAATCGAGAGATCCATCTTCGGACCCATGGTGGAGTCAATGGCGTGGTAGACGTGAGGGCTGGAGCCGCCGACCGAAACCGTGTTACCGGCCATGAGCACGCCAACAACAATTGCTTTGCTTANGCCGCCTGGAACGACTGCCGCCGGAACACTTGTCCATGAGACGGATTGTGAGGTTGCTGTAGGAGAAACACTGACGAAGGAACTACCAGAACCTGAGTTCTTCGANTTGTACGTATCGCCGCTNGTCAACCAAGCCATCCAGCAGTTGTAGCCGTGCGGGATTCCTGAGGAGTAGGAATAGCCTGTGCAGTCTTTGTCGACGAGTGCTGCGTAGAGCTTCATATTGCCTGCAGCATTTCCTGCGCCTGTGTACTTGTAGGTAATGTCAATGTTGTAATTTGTACCTGATTGACTGATGGATGCCGTCATACCGTAGTCATTGACTGAACTGTGCATACCGCCACCGCTCGAGAAAAGTTGATCATAGGTGGTGTAGGCGGCGTTTGCACCGCTCTGACGCTGGTCGGTTCGGTCTCCGAAGTAAGCATCTGGCGCTCCACTTGTTGTCCATGCCCAGTTGTATGGTGCAACGTTGCCGGCAGCAGCAGTATCGGTGTCTCCGAAAGATCGAGACATGTATGTCACGTAGACGTACTCATCCGGATGGTTTTGTTTAATGGAGTGGTGTGCATCTGAGCCACCTCCCTGTTTGGAACAATGCCCACAGTTGTCCGAGGAGATGTACTGTCCGAAGACAACGTGTCCTGGACTCGTTGCTTGAGAGGGGTACTGAACAACGATTTCCTCTTCTAGATTCTCTTGTTCGATACCGTTGTAATCTGTGGTGAATCCGGCCATCAAACTTCCGACAAAGAGGAGGACAATTGTAAGAGCCATGCTGCGCGCGGTGATTTGCATGTCATTTCCTGTACTACGAGATATATAATGGTAGTCTGTTCAGGTCTTTGGGGTTTTATTTACATCCGGCCATAATTCCTTGGAAAAGCCTGATGATGAAGACGACATCGGAAGGACATGGCAGACGCCGCAATCACAGCACTGGTCGAAGAAAACGGCCGTGTCCACATCATTCGGTTGGTTGATGAAAGTGTGAAAATCAAGGGCATCGGCGTTTTCAACCCAAAAACCACCATGAGCGATGTTGAATTTGGACAAGAGGTTCAAATTGGCTCGAAAATTTTCAAACATCTTCCTCCCCGGTTGCCTGAGTTGATTCAGGGAATGAAAAGAAGAGCACAAACAATCGGGTCAAAGGATGCAGGGGTTCTCATCACCCGTCTTGGAATCGGCCCCGGAGATGTCGTTCTTGAAGCTGGATTGGGTTCTGGGGGTCAATCCATGCACCTTTCACGGGTTCTTGGAGCATCCGGCCATCTCATCACCGTTGAACCAAGAGAGGAACACTCAGCAGTTGGGCTTGAGAATCTGCAAACGCTCGCTCAAACCCTGTCGGAATTCCCGATGCATTCGCACGTTCACGGACGAATTGAATCCAACGTGGAAGAGATACGAACGATTTCTGCGAATATCGATGCAATATTGCTCGATCTCCCCGAACACACCTCTGCAATTGAAGCCGTTGCACACCTTCTCAACATTGGCGGTCGACTTTCGTGTTATTGCCCCGTCTCGAGCCAACTTGAACAAGCATGGGTTGCGTGTGAAGCGTCTGGACTTGAGGTTGAATGGGCCGGTGAAATCATTGAACGTGAATGGGGCAAGGCAAGCAAGGGTGGAGTTCGTCCAGTCAACGGGCCTTTCGGCCATACGGCTTTCCTTCTAATCGCTCAACGTAAGAATTGATCAAAATTTGGGTGAAGACCCGTACTCAACAACACGTATGCTCGAATCACATGTCGGGCAGGTGAATCGGAACGGTGGTTCGTTTCCTCCCGGAACGGCCAGTCGAGCTTCGCAAGATGGGCAAGAGATACGACGGTTCGTATCCATTCGACATTCGTTCGGACCCAGTGCATATTCCTTGGTTTCTTCCTCTTCTTCTTCGGATTCTTCATCGCCCTCTGCACTCGATGTTGTCGGCTTTCGTAGACGAAGAGCCACCAGTGCGAGAGCAAACAAAACGTACCCTGCAGCCATTGTCTGCAGTGTTGTCTGCTTTCCTAGTTCAACACCGAGCAGCGTTACGCCTTGGGGTGCTTGAGGTTCTCCTTCAACAGTTATGACGATAAGGTCGGATTCGGCATTAGCACTGCCTCCGTCGACTTGAACCAGAGCGCGTACCCGCAACTCAGCTACTGTCTCGTCCACCGTCAAGGCATCGAACCTTACGACGAAGATTTCTGAGGCGCCAGGCTCTAGCGTGAATGCATCGGTATTTTCACCCAATGTGTTGTTGATCCTTATGTTGAAAACGCCATCACCAACACCGACCAATGTAAGCCGACCTGAAATACCGATGTTTGCGAGGTTCGATACTGTCACCGTTGTTGATGAGCCTCCCAAGTATGGAATGGATATTTCGTTGCTATCAACCGTAATGGAAACAACGGAACTTGCATCCCATGTCGCATCGATTGTGTAGGTCACGACTTCGTTTTGAACTGCATTCGAACGAGCATTTGATGAGGACCTGAAGCTGAAAGCATTGGTCCCTGCGAGCGCATCGGATGGTATTTCACAACTCCAAGGGAGTTCGTCCGACGTTTGTCCAGGTTCGAGAAGCACTGAGGATTGAATCTCACAATCAAGTCCAACTGATGAGAGGGTAAAGACATCCACACTGTTACCGGTGTTCCTTACCTTCAGCATGCCTGAGATGGAGCCGGATGCTTGCGTCGTGGCGTCATCTGGGAAGATTTCCAAATCTGAACCTGCTGTCATCGGAATAAGGGTTAGCAGGGTAACATCCGTAGAAGATGGGTCGAGTGTTGAAGTAGCAACGATGTTGATCGGCAAGCCATTCTCATTGGCGCCAGCCGATGTCTCGCGAACGCTCAGAACCACGGTCTCGGATTGTCCGATACCGAGGTTGACGGACGTCTTGGAAAGTGAGATTTCGAAATAATTCGAGGTCTCACCAGCACCGATTGAAAGCAAAAATGTGTCTTGCAACGTTCCTATGTTGGTTACCTCGATGGTGACATTGGTTGCTGCAGATGGCCCCGATATAATCTGATTTTTGTTCGGACTGAGTTGAGCAAGCGTTCGATCAACCACCTGCAGCTCCACGTCAAGAACAGCAACAGCGCCATCTGAGAACAATTGAAGAGTTAATGTGTCCGTTCGGGCGCTCGTGGCAGCAGATGCACTCACGTTGAGTGAGACATTGTGTGTTGCTCCTGCCTCAAGAAGGAATTCATCAACATCTGGAAGCACTGCATCCACACCTCCAGGTAAGCCAGCAATCGTGAATGTATCGAGAAGAAGGTCGGATGTTCCTACGTTTTCGATGAAGATTGACACAGAGGATGATTCTCCGGATTGAACAACAATTCTACCGTCAAGTGGACCTTGCAGTGTCAGGTCTGAGCGAGGTTGAACATCAAATTCAAGACTGAGGTTTTGACCAATCAAGGAATCATGCGTTACCACAACAAGTCGGTCGTAAAGACCGAGTGAACCTTCTTCTGCGGTTGCCTTCAGCGTCCACATTCCGGACGCACCTGCCTCAACAGAAACCGAAGAAGAGGTATCGAGAACAAGTGAAATCGGGGACGAGGCATTGCTGTTAATTTGCAACGAGAAGGTCTCGGTTTCGGTTCCAGTATTGAACACACGAACCTCCAGCATTGTTTCAGTTAATGGATCGAGCACAGTTGGCCCATTCGGGCCTTGGAGAACAAAGGTGATTTCTCGGTCAACCTCAAACGAGAAATCTCGGACGAAGGAAACGCTGTTGTCCGAGGCAAGCGTTGAGGTGAGGCGAAGTGCACACACATCCCCGACACTTGCAGTTGAGCCGACATCAACTTGGAAAGGAAGGTCTTCTGAAACATCGACATCGATTGTGGATGTGTAGGACAACAACGCAGCAGTGCAAGGGCCTGACAGTACCGACAAAGCATAATCGTAGGAGGCTGATGTCGTCCCAATGTTGGTCAAACGAACCGATGAGTTTGTTTGTTGTCCTGGAAGGAAATCGTCGCCTGCACTGAGGAAATCCACTTGCAAATCGTACGTTGCTTGGACGTCGACAACCATCAGCGTGGAAGTGGTGAGATTGCCAAACAACGATCCAGCATACAGACGCACTCCGGTTGCTCCTGGGTTCGCATCCGAAGGGATGGATATTCGCAGAGTGGCTGTTTCTTGACCGTTTGCAGTGAGATTTTCGATTTGGTCATCCAACCAACGCACCTCCCAGCCAGCCGGGAAACTCGAGTGTTGATTCATCGGCTGAATTGTTCCTGAGGATTCCCAAGGATAGCTGTATGTAGACGTACCGTTGAAAACGACCTCTGCCGCAGCTTGTTGCAAGGTCAAACGCAGCGTTGCATCCATGGTCGTGTTATCCGTAAGACCGACCGGAGAGTCACCGGTTAATGCTGCAAACAACACGCAAGCAGCGAGGTACGAGCCTGAGGTTGAGGGATGGCTACCATCTGTGTCGTAGAGATTGTAGAAGGTCGATGTTGGTGACAACGGGTTACCACCTGATGCTGTAATGGAATCATGGACGTGTTTGAACGCAAGTCCAACCGGTGCAACATAAATCTCGGCTGAAGTAGAAAGGGAAACATTGTCACGATAATCGATGTAGCCCTCCTCGAGTCGATCCTGCATGACGGTGTAGTTCGGGTAAAGTGTAGGATTGAGAGCATCGCCGTTTCTTCGACCCCACGTCATCATCAGCATCATTGCAGCCCCTTCACTGTCAATTCTATCTGCGAGATTGATGCTTCCATTTTTGCTGGCGAGCCAGTCTGCGTTTGTTCGGTAAAAGCCTGGTACTTGGGATTGATCTTGGACAATAACCGTGTCCCAAACACCGGTGGCGAGTGAGAGATTTTGGGCGCTTCCTGATGTATTGACATCATCCCAATGGTCTGAAATTTTCCAACCTCCAGTTGTGAAATCCGAGGTATTGCTCGGGCTGTCTGCACTTCGAAGAAGTTCTTCCAGCATCGAGGAGAGACTGTTTGCTGAAGTGTAAGAGTTTCCAAACGTGAGAACATCGCTCACCGAGGCAGACCAAGAGGGTGGAGGGTTGGTTGTGTTTGTTGAGCCACTGGACGAGTAGTTTGCCCACCAGCCCGTAAGGTCAGGCTCCTCACCAACGCTGAGAAGATATGAGTCCATAACCGATCCGTGATTGCTCACCGGGATGGATAAATCCACGGATTGCCCTGGCTGTATGGACAACAATCCTTGGTCTCCGACTCCTGTGGCATCCAAATGCGGATTGTAAACCACTGCGACACTGACGTACACATCGATGGATGAAGATGCGCTTCCATCGCTTTCGTTGACAACAATTGTGAACATACCATTGTCGCTTGGAGTAGCAGATTCAGCAAGTTGAACGACGACGGTAGTCGAGGTATTGTAGGTTGGCAATACGTTTCCTACGGAACTGGACGTTGGCGTTGCGGTCCACAACGAGGAGAGCCCCGCAGTTGTTGTTTCAACATCATAATCTTCGATGGAAGAACCATTGTTCTCGATGGTTAAGGTCAAGTTCATTGATTCTCCTGGAGTGAGAATCATGTGGTTCATGTCAACCTGAAGTTCAATCTGGGGGTCTGCTTTCGTAATTTGAGCAAGGGGGGATGCACTCGCGAGCAGCATCATTCCAACCAAAACGAACGCACGAATGGGGAGTTTCGACATGGGACCAATGCCTGCGAGGTGTTGTTAGCACTTGAGCGAATCGGCTTCAAGGGTTGAAACTTTATGATTGAAGGAGCTTTTCGATACGAGCCGGCTCAAGACGCTCCCAAGGGAAATAACCCTCATCAGTCGGAACTCTTCCAAAATGACCACCTGAAGAGGTTTCTTTGTAGATTGGACGGAGAAGGTCAAGGTCTCGAGCGATCGCAGCCGGGCGGAAATCGAAGGTTGCTGCGACGCGTTCTGCCAATGCTTGGTCTGAAATAACTCCTGTACCAAAGGAGTCAACCATCAAACTCACCGGTTCTGCAACACCGATAACATACGCTAATTGAATCTCAAATTTTGTGGCTAACCCCGCTGCGACAACGTGTTTGGCGGCCCAGCGAGCAGCATAAGCAGCGCTACGATCGACTTTGGATGGATCCTTCCCGCTGAAGGCGCCTCCGCCGTGTCGACCCATGCCTCCATAGGTATCGACAATGATTTTTCGGCCGGTCAGGCCCGCGTCAGCGTATGGCCCACCTGGGTCTGCGAAGCGACCAGTACCATTGACGATGAGTTTGTATCCAGGCAAGAGTAATTCGTGCGGAATGGTCTTTTCAACAACGTGTTCAACAATGGATTCACGAACGTATGCTTGTTCTTCCTCAATTGACCCATGAAACCGGTCTTTGAGATGCTTGTCGTGCTGGATTGCAAGAACAACGGTATCGACACCGAGGACGGAGCCATCTTCGTTGTAGGCTACAGTCACCTGAGTTTTGCCATCCGGCCGAGCCCAAGGAAGGATGCCTTCCTCACGGACAATTTTTAGTCGGCGAGAAAGACGTTGTGAGAGGGCTGCAGGGAGTGGGAAATATCGCCCTTTGAGCTCGTGGTATGCTTCTGTCTCATCGCACGCATATCCGAACATCAAACCTTGATCCCCCGCACCCTGAGATTCGATGTTGTCTCGATCAACGCCTTGGTTGATGAATGTAGATTGCGTTGTTACGTAAACCAAAACATCGCAGAGTGATGGATCTGTTGCATCCATGCCAATGTCGTGTGAGGTGTATCCGATTTCAGCGGCGGCTTTGCGAGCAATCGTTACATAATCTGGAGCATCTCCCTCGAGAGAAACTTCGCCGGCGAGAATGATAACACTCTTTTCGGGCATACCTTTGATGCAGGTTTCAACTGCAACACGAGCGTTTTGGTCAATCACCAAACAGGCATCAACGATGGCATCGGAGATGGCATCACAAACCTTGTCAGGATGTCCAGACGTTACCGATTCGGAACTGAACATCCGCGTTGACATACTCTCTTCCCCCGAATTCACATTATCAAAGGTTTGGTTTCCATTAGGTGTTGGTTTTGGCGATTGCTATTTTAGGAACATCACGCAGGAATTGACATGGCTGACTGGCATCCTACGGCATATCGAACGCATACTTTGGGCGAAATTCAGGAAAGAGGTGCAGACCTTGTTGGTAAGGAAGTTACCGTTTGTGGCTTCATGGAAGCAAATCGCGGAAAAGGAGCCATCTGTTTTGTTGATCTCCGAGACGGAACTGGTAAACTCCAAGTCTTCCTTAAAGGCGATGCGATTGGAGAGGAAAGCCTTGATGTTGTGCAGCGGATGACCCGCGAATCAACCTTGCAATTTACTGGCATTGTTGCACAAAAGCGACCTCCGAAGCTCAAGGAAGGCGAGACACCTCCCCCGCCTGCTTACGAGGTTGTTGCCAACGGCGTGGAGGTTCTTACACGAGCAAATGTTCCGCTACCGTTGGGCATTACAGATACTGTGTCTATCGGTCTTGACACACGATTGGACAATCGATTTCTCGACCTTCGTCGAGCGCACGTCAATGCTATGTTCACCCTTCGAGCGCGTGTCCTCCAGTACGGACGAGAGCATCTCATTTCTGAAGGCTTCAAAGAAATTAACACACCGAAAATCATCGCATCCGCATCGGAGGGAGGTACCAATCTCTTCCCAATGATGTACTTTGACACCCCTGCTTTCCTTTCCCAAAGCCCACAATTGTACAAACAACTCGCAGTTCTTGGGGGAATGGAACGTGTGTTTGAAATCGGCCCAGCATTCCGTGCTGAAAATCATGACACTTACCGTCATTTGAATGAATTCATTTCTTTTGATATCGAAGCGGCTTGGATGACCGATGAGGATGTTATGGGGGTACAGGAACGGATGATTCATCACATCTGGAAGTGTGTTGCAGAGAACGATCAGGAACACATCGATACGGTCAACGAATACCGAGCATCTCAGGAACTGGAACCCATTTCTGTCGACGTTCCAAGCCTACCGTTTCCACGCATCGATTACTGCGAAGCAATTCAAATGATTCAGGACGCTGGAGAAGAAATTCAGTGGGGTGATGATATTGATTCCTCGCACTGTGACATCATCGCTGCGAAATATCCTGGATTCCACTTCCTACCTCGATGGCCGATGGCGATGAAACCGTTCTACATCCACCACGTACCCGGTGAGAACGGCGTGACTGGCGAGCAACTCAGTCGTGGGTTCGACCTCAATTATGGTCGAGATGAAATGACAAGCGGTGGACAGCGTGAACATAATGTCGACATCTTGGAAGAAAATCTTCGCAGCAAGGGACTCAACCCAGAGGAATTTTCATTCTACACTGACGGTTTCCGTTTTGGAGCACCTCCCCACGCTGGTTGGGGCCTTGGAGTAGCACGCCTCCTGATGGTCTTGACAGGGTCACGAAACGTTCGTGAAACTGTCTTGTTCCCCCGTGACCGCCATCGTGTAACGCCATGAGTTGGCTATCATGCCCATCGATCGAATGCAATGGGGAGCGGAACCTTGGCAGTATGCAGACTTGCACATGCCGGATGAACCATCGCCTTTCCAAAACGACCATGGCGTTCCATGCATCATGTTGATCCATGGAGGATTCTGGAAAACAGAATACACATCCGACCTAATGCAACCTATCGCCAACGCATTGAGCGATGCAGGTGTTGCAAGTTGGAACATCGAATTTCGCAGATGGGAGGACGGTGACGAAGGAGTTTGGATGGATACGCTCTCCGACGTTCTTCGTGCTTGGGGCCAGTTGGCCCTGTTGCCCGGCATCGACATCACCCGGAGCATGGTTATGGGGCACTCTGCTGGAGGTCATTTGGCTCTCTTAATGGCGAGCAAGGCCGAACGAAAACCTTGGTTGACCATCGCACAATCACCCATCACAGATTTGTTTGGAGCTGATGATGCAAAACTGAGCGATGATGGCGATGCTGTTCGTAAATGGATGGGATGTTCGCCGTACGAAAATGAGGCATTATGGAGAAAAGTCAATCCAATCGATCTACCGCCTCGTTCGCCTGTTCTCCTGATTCATGGAGAGCGTGATGTCGATGTACCTCTCGAACAGACTGAAACCTATGCACGAGCGATGAAAGCGAAGGGCTGTGACATTCAGAAGGTATGGCTCCCCGGCGATCATTACAGCATTATTGATGCTGCAAGCGATGATTGGCTGGTTCAACAAGATGCAATTTTGGATTGGCTCTGAGAGCGAACCACTAAGATATGGCACTTGTAGGGCCAATCATGGACCTCTTAGGAGACCAAGCAGTACTTCAGAACCATGCACTACAAGGAAAAACTGCATTGATATGCGGTGCAAGCCGGGGGATTGGAGCAGCAACGGCACGTATCATGGCGAAAGCCGGTGCAAACGTCATCCTCGCCTCGCGTAATGAGGAACAACTCAATTCCGTATTCGAGGAACTCTCAGAACTCGGAAACGGTCATCATCAAACACTTGTCATGGACTTGGAGAACACAGAAGCCATTGCAGGGTGTTTGCAGCCAATTCTTGACAAGGGTCCGATTCATATCCTGATTAACAATGCAGGCGGACCTCCTGGAGGCCCGTTGTTGGATGCAAGCGTTGAGGAACTTTCTCAACCGTACGCTCGTCATTTACACGCCGCCCACACATTGGTCAAATTGCTCATTCCTGGCATGGTTGCGGAAAACTACGGACGTATCATCCAAATTATTTCGACCAGTGTCCGTGAACCCATTCAAAACCTCGGTGTCTCCAATACGTTGCGTGGAGCGATGGCATCATGGGCAAAGACGCTCTCGCGAGAACTTCATCCATCCATTACAATCAACAACGTTCTACCTGGTTTTACCGATACAGAACGCTTGGGGAGTTTAGCACAATCAATCCATGAGCGAACAGGTCAATCCATCGAAGCGATTCATGATGGTTGGATGAGCCAAGTTCCCATCGAGCGATTAATCGATCCGTTGGAAACTGCTTCGGTTATTGCATTCCTTGCTTCACCAGCCGCTGGAGCGATTCGTGGTGTTTCTCTCCCAGTTGACGGTGGGCGTCTTCGAAGCATCTGAAGTCGTCCCAATTCATTTTGAAGTGCATTTGTGGAAAGACAACCTCAAGAAGGAACCCCTCTAAACACACGTTATGGGGCACCTCGACGACGTTGGAATGGGATATTTTGAGCACATGATTGGAGCTTACAAGCTCGCTTTTCGGTTTGCACTTGGCGCGATTCAACTCCTCATACACGGATTGATTCCAGGCATCTTCATTGATGCTGGAAAGAACACTTCCGATGCCTACAAGAGGTAATCGTCTTCATTTGTTACGGCCGGTCAAAGACTCACGGAAAGATTGGAACGGTGTCTTTGATATTTGCGCATACCTCTTTCCATAAAGGAAGTACGTGACCAGACCTGCTGCAATGGCTGCCGAGGCGCCAATGAAGGCTTTGTCACCAATGAAGTAGATCAAGAAGAGCCCAGCAACGATGCCCCATATCTGCATGAATGGGTAGAAGATTCCCTTGTAGGAGGGGTCCCAACCGTGACGATCACTGGTTTGGCGAAGGATGATGACGCACGTGTTAATCATGATGAAAATCATAATTTTGAAACCAGATGCTAGTTTAACGACGTCTTTGAGTGGTACGAAGAAGATAGCCAAACCCATGGCAACACCCGTTACGATAATTGGCCAATGTGGTGTTTCGTATTTCTCATGGACACGCTCAAGCGCCGGTGGAAGCAACTTGTCTTGGCCCATGGCGTACAAAAATCTCGAGGAGGCTAGAATTCCAGCAAGTGCCATTGAAATCATGGCTAGGACAGAAATAATGGCAGCGACTATGCCGAATTCGGTTCCGACAACTTCCTTTGCAAATACATAGATTGGGTCTTCGACAACTTTCCCATCAACTTTCCACCATTCTCCTGGAATCGCGGCCATCATGAGGTAAGCAATGGCAGAATACAGGATGGTCGCAATGAGCAATGAAAGGAGCATTCCTGCGGGTAGATTCTTTTCTGGATCTTTGACTTCACCACCAATGGCGGCAACTTTTGTCACACCAGCGTATGCTACAAACACAAAGGCAGAGGTTTCGGCAAGTGTCCACAAATCCGTATCGAAGGCTGCTCTAAATGGACGGCCACCGTCGAAACCATCGACAAAGAAAGCTGCGACACAAGTAATTATCAGCATGGCCAGGGTTACGAAGAGGACCGGCGTTTGAATTGCCTTGACCTTCTTGACACCAAGAATGTTCACGATGGTGATGAGTACCAAAGCACTCATTGATAGAACCATCATTCGCATTTGAATATCAAAATAGGTAGTGACTGCAATGAAGTATGCTGAAAAGCCAATCAGAGCAAAACCTGATTTGAGCAAAAACGATGCCCAAAGTCCGAGTCCGCTTATCGTCCCAATCATTGGACCATAGGTTCGCTCAAGATAGACATAGGAACCACCGCTCGATGGCATACCTGAAGACAATTCTGCTTTGGATATTGCAGCGGGTAGAACAACTGCTGCCGCGACGATGAATGCAAGCCAAATTCCAGCACCCATAATGTCTGCTGCGAAGGTCGGGGTGACAAATATCCCTGGCAGCATGGCCGAGAGCGAGATAATGACAACACCGGAAAGACCCACACTTCGCTTGAGTGTTTTCTTGATTGTGTCCGTTCCTTTTTCTACGATAGAATCGAGTTTTGAAATTACGGTGGAATTGGGTTTTGAAATCGCCATAACAATATCCCCGATTTACTGCACTGTACGTGCTTCTAAATGTATACAAGCAAACTTAGGATATATTCTCTTGCATTTTTTAAGGATACAAATTACCGAATTCAGGGGGGTCAGATTTTTGCAATAACCTTCATTTCGACGGCGATTGGAGTTGGCAGTGCACGAATAGCGAGTGTTGTTCGAGTAGGTCCGTAGTGGCCAAGAGTTTCAGCCCAGACCTCATTGTAGCCCGCAAAGTCACGATCCATATCGACCAAAAAGGAGGTGACATCAACCACTTTTTCCATCGAAGACCCTGCCTCTTCAAGTATACGCGAAATATTTTCAACAACCGCTCGTGTTTGAGCCTTGATGTCGTATTCGAGGGGTTGGCCTTCGCCGTCTCGGATAGGACCGCCGGGTATTGCGTTTGTTCCGGGCTGTCGCGGCCCTACACCAGAAAGGTACAGCAAATCACCGACTCGTCGAGCATGTGGATAGAGACCCACTGGCTTCGGAGCTGCATCGGTGTTTACTGCATCCTCGCCTTCAGCGGGGTTCCATAATGCAGGGCCATTATCGCTTGAGGGAGGTGCCTGCTCAGTTTCAGAACCAGCAGTATCGAGAACATTTCGTTCACCACGATAGACATCCACATCGTC
Organism: Methanobacteriota archaeon; assembly: GCA_002698145.1. Taxonomy (GTDB): domain Archaea; phylum Thermoplasmatota; class Poseidoniia; order Poseidoniales; family Poseidoniaceae; genus MGIIa-L2. Next base: position 40,715 of record NZVG01000032.1, read on the forward strand.
TTCATCGTACTCCTTGTCGCCTTGTCCATTCGAGGTCGGATCGAGGTGAACAACTGCACCTCCCGCACCGTGCAGGGCTTCGTATGCGAGCACTCGGCCTGTGAGGTCGTTTCGATTGTCGTTCATTGCTGAAAGCCACCACATCGGTTTGAAGGTGACAACCTTCTGTACACGTATTTGCTGGTGAATGGTTCGAGAGAGTTGGGCGACATCTTCAAGTCGACCCTCCTCCAGGAACTCAAGCACCTTTCGATTCCATTCATCGTCTTTGAGTGAGTGGATTTTATCTTCGGATGCATCAATGAATTCTGTGAACATTCGATTTGACATCGACATTGCAGTAACTGCAACAGCCTTCTTTCCAGATGATTTGAGAACGTCCAAACAGGCCTTTGCAAGAACAGTGGTTTCTGCACGGTTTGCATAAACGTTTGAAGAAACGATGACAGCTGGAATCGCATTATCAGGATTGAGCAATTTAAGCGCAACAACCGAGCCTACATCGATTGGAAAACCATGGTAAGCCACTGTTCGACTCTGAAGACCGCGAGCATGGTTTGCTTCGTTCCAAGCATGAGCAAAATCAGCATCAATCCGAAAGGAATAGTCCATCGAGCCCAAATCGTGGAAATCCTGGTCAACAAGCGTCCACGTTGGATTTGGGTCTGCTTGAATCTGATGACCGATAATGCTCGGCCACGTCGTTGAATAGATGATGAGCAAATCCGCATCGCTTTGTGCGATCTGTTCACGCGCTTCATCGAATGCATCACGCAATCGTTGCCAGCCTTCGTTCTGATCAGGAACCAACAGTGGGTGTGGATGGACTGGTACAACATAGGATGCTAAAATTGGATTGGCCATACTCAAACCTCCTCGTGCAAATAACATGGCCACTCAACAATTGCATTACCCGTTCCGATGATTGTCCCGTATCCATGGAGCGTGGCAGGGTAAGATGGTACAGAAAGGGTGCTGAGAAGCCAAGTGAGGCCTCCCCCATCCGATTCGGCGATTGCTTGTTCAGTAAATTCGGGCATCTCATCGATGATTCGTTTGGCTTGTCCCGTTCGCATGTAATCGATAATACGCATGTCCCAAAGATGCATAGCATGGCTGGCGATATGCTCTTTGCTCATGTCCTCAGGAACATCGGATTCGGTTGTGAAATGACGATGAGAGAGCGAATTGGAAGCAAGGACAACGGCTTTCTTTCCGCTTTCATGAATCGCGTCTCGAGTCACACGTCCTAATTCCATCATCATCTCTTGCATAACTTCGACAGAGTAGTAGTGCCTGGAGCGATTCGAAGAAATAACGACCAACGGCTTGTCAAATGCTGGATTGACCATGTGCCCTGTCGTAATGGTCCCATAATCAACTCGGAAATCTGGATTTTCCATCATTTTCACAGCCAGACCTGCATCAGCTGCTTTGTCATGAATGGCTTTGCTCAGCTCGACATCAACATCGAGATTGTAGGAGTAACGGAACAGATTCGGGAAGATAGGATCCACCGAAAGTCCCTCAAAGTTTGGTAGTCCGAGGAAATGGGTTCCAACATAGGTTTGCCAATGTGGCGAAAGAATGACCAGAACGTCGTGCTCGATTTTGGAAAGAGATTCACGAAGTCGTTCATAGCCCCATCGGAGTTGCTCCCATCCACCTTCGGAAGTCGGTTCGTTTTGTGGAGGGTTTTCTGCGTAGACAAGGTGGGGCGGGTGTGGAGCAAGACAGCCTGCAACAATTGAGCCTTTGGCCATGACTCAACCAAACACTGGTCGCATATGGATGCATCGCATGGCAAGGCTAAACCTCAAACGAGAAGGGTTTGAGCACGAACCATGTCGGAGGTGAGGGAGGATCCTATTCCATCCAACGCTCTTTCGGATTCTACCGTCAATGAACCCAATGTTACACAAAAGGAAATTTTCTCCGATATGCTGCGCCATATGATGGCTCCACTTGTCATTGGGATGGTCTTTGGCGGCATATGGCAACTCACCGTCATGCCTCGAATTGACACGTTTGTTCCAAATCCAGTGCATGGCGCTTTCGCATTGTGTCTCATCACATCCCCCTTGATTTACAAACTACTCGTGGGTATGGAAATGAACCGTGCAGGAGAATATGCAATGGGTTTTGCAGTGACGGCGTGCACTCTCTCAATGGTCTGGATGTTTGGCACTCCATCTGTTTATCTTGGAGGATTTCTTCCTTGCATCGCTTGGTTGTTCATCAGTTCATACTGGCTACAGTTTGACTTTCCACCGTTCCGCTATGGGCTCTGGCACGCTATGGCTGTGAACGTTGGCGCCTTTGGAGGCAGTATCCTCGCCTACAATTACCTCTAAGACGTATAGGACTCTGAATCATTCGGGAAATCCCCCGAACGAACATCATCACAATATGAGCGAATTGCACCATCGATTTCCTCGGCAAGGTTGAGATATCGACGAAGGAACCGGGGTGAAAAATCCATCGTAATGCCGAGAAGGTCGTGCAAAACGAGAACTTGGCCGTCGCAGTGAGGGCCAGCTCCAATTCCGATGACCGGGATGCTCAACTCGCTCTGGACGCGTTGTGCAAGCTCCTTTGGAATCTTTTCTAGAACGATCGCAAAGCAACCCGCCTCCTCGAGAAGTTTTGCATCTTCGATTAACTTCTCTGCCTCTTCGTCTTCTTTGGCGCGGACCGTGTACGTTCCAAACTTGTAGATGCTTTGGGGAGTGAGTCCAAGATGGCCCATAACAGGGATTCCTGCTGTCAAAATTCGTTCAATGGATTCAACAATCTCTGAACCTCCCTCGAGTTTGACAGCATGACCTTCTGCTTCTTTCATGATGCGGATTGCACTCTCAAGGGCTTGCCTTGAATTTCCTTGATAGGTTCCAAAAGGCATGTCGACCACAATCAAGGCACGGTCAACGGCGCGTTGAACACATTGTGCATGATAGATCATGTGGTCGAGTGTCATAGGGACCGTCGTTACTTGACCAGCCATGACATTCGAAGCTGAATCGCCGACCAGAATAACATCGACACCGGCAGCATCAACAAGACGTGCAAGAGAATAATCGTACGCTGTAAGCATCGTTATTGGCTCGTTCGCTCGCTTCATTTCTTGGAGCGTGTGCGTCGTTACTTTCGTCGCCTTGCTGTGAACGGACATTGTTCTGCCTCATGCTTCCGATTGAATTCACCATTTCAAAGGCTCGGCAACGAAATCAATCGTGTTTGATGCAAACATTCAGCGGCTCGGAAAAGAAACCAAGGCTCCAGGCGCCACCTTCTCGTCCAAGACCAGAGTTTTTGACACCACCAAAAGGTGTACGTAAATCACGGTGCAGCCAAGTATTGACCCAAACAATTCCAGTTTGTATTTTTTGAGCGATTTTGTGTGCTCGATCAGTGTCATTCGACCATATTGATCCAGCCAAGCCATACTCCGTAGAATTTGCAATCTCAATGGCTTCCTCATCGGATTCGAATCGATGAATGGTTACAACAGGTCCAAAAATTTCCTCTGTAGCGGTACGAGATGTGTGCTGAAGACCATCGATAACGGTCGGTCTCAAGAAAGCCCCTTCAGGCGAGGGGCCAACTTGTCCGGTCATTTCACGGGTACCCCCCGTGAGAACGTTTCCTCCCTCTTCAATTCCGAGTTGAATGTAGGATTCCACCTTTTCCATGTGCTCTTGGCTGATGAGTGCTCCGATTTGTGTGGATTCATCCTCTGGGGAGCCGCAAATCATTTCGTCGACAAGCTGGATAAGTTTGGAAGTGAATTTCTCGGCAATGGAGGCATGTACGAGGATTCGAGAACCGCACAAACAGACCTGTCCACCGTTTGTAAATCCCGCTCGAAGCGCTCCGTTAACAGCCACATCGAGATCTGCATCATCGAGGATAATGGTTGCATTTTTGCCCCCCAATTCAAGTGAGAGTTTCTTGAACATTGGCGCAGCCGAAGCAGCAACATGTCGTCCCGTCGCAGTACCCCCTGTAAAGGAGATAGCTCGAATGGAAGGGTGGTCCAGAATTGCCTGCCCAACCTCTGGACCATAGCCATGAACAACGTTGAGTACACCCGAAGGGAGACCGATCTCCGAAGCCACCTCGCACATGAGATTTGCAGTCAGCGGTGTAAGTTCACTCGGTTTTGCAACAACTGTGTTTCCCATCAACAACGCTGGCGCAACCTTCCAACTCAACAAATAGAGCGGAAGATTCCATGGAGTAATCAACCCAACCGTTCCGACCGGGTTTCGATGCACAAAGTTGGTTGCATCACGCATTTCAAACACCTCAGGTTCTTGGTTCCGAGCAAAATCAGCAAAGAATCTGAAATTGTCGATTGAACGTTGTGCATCCACTCGTCGAGCCAAGGCTAGTGGTTTACCGGTATCTCTTGACTCACGATGGGCGAGTTCTTCTTTCCGTGCCTCAAGCCCATCTGCAAGACGATCTAGCCACGTTGCACGCTCAAGCATATCCAACGAGGACCATGCTTCTTGTGCACTAGCAGCTGCTTTTACTGCTTCTTCGACGTCTGAATCCTTTGACCTCGCAATCGTTCCAATGGTTTGGCCTGTAGCAGGATTGAGATTTGTCAGTGTTTGTCCATCGGTAGCATCAACAAATACACCGTTTATGAAATTCAAGGCATTCATAGATCCATCTCCGCATCGTACATCCATCGGTCCTGATCGGGATCCCATTCATCCCACGTTGGAATGGTTTCGAGTTCCTTGATGTAACGCTCGGGAACAATGCCCGGGACAATAAACGCTTTTTGTCGATGCAGAGGGTAGGGATTTCTTAGGTCAATGCCCAAGACTCCGAGAATTGCACGAGCAACATACCACGTCGCTTGTGCATTCCAACCATGAGCGATTTTGATAACAATTCCAAGGCCCTTTGGGTAATCGGGATGCTCGATCGCTAAACCGAGCAAACCGTCAGCACCTTCCTTGGCAATGACCGCCCCTTCACCGGCTTTGAGAATGGTCGAATCCAAGCGATTGAATCCACCAACAAGATCGGGATGACGAACCATTGCTTCCCAAATCCAATCCTCATCCTTGTCTCGAACAAGTCCTGCGTATATTTGTGCAAGTTCGGCGACTGTGTTGGAAACAGTTGGTAAGCCGCAACCGTCTTTTGCGATTCTCTGTGGAGTCCAATCCTCACCGATAAATCGTCGAATTTGCGTCATGTATGCCTCAAACACTTGATGACTTGGCAAGGTATACCCCGCACGATTCCAGCCTTTCTCCCTGCAGCCACGCAGAATCGCAGCATGTTCTCCTGAGCATGTATGATACCATCGACGAGGACGACGAACTTGTCGACCGAATTGAATCAATGGAACGTCAAGTGGGGTCAACATCAGTGGCCACTCAGACTCCGAAAGGAGCGATTGCGCTGCAGAAACGTGCTCAGTATCGCCGTTGTGGCTCGCAACAGAGATTGCTTTTTGTTCCCACGAAAGGTCAGCCAGCTCTTCAACGAATGCTTTGAGCATAAATGGCTTCATCATCGAGCGACCATAGCACAGGACATTTCCCCCAAATGAGTGGATGACTTCATCCCCATGCGCCCAAGCAACTGCGCCGTGAATTGTCGTTTCTGAGACGCCGTTCCGTCGATAGTCCACAAGTGGCTCCCAAGCTACGTCACGGCCTGTTGGGATGCCTTGAACCTGCTCACCGAGTGGTGAATCGGGGAACAACTCGCTTCCCGGCCGACCGGGTTTTACTGCGGAGTGCTTATGGTGATTGATTCGCATTTTCAAGCACCTCCGAGAAGTTCTTCAACACGTGGAACGACTTTTTCCATGTATGCACGCATGTTTCGACATACACGGTCGCTGTCGTGATTGAAGAAGTCGAACCAAGCCATGACCCGATCGTCCGGATGGAAGCGTTGTACGAGTTGTTGAGCAACGTCCTCAACGTTGCCAATGAGTGCATTCTGTGCAGCATTCTGCACCTTGTTTGGATCGATGGTTCCCTCGAGTGCACTCCAATATGCACCAAGCGCTTTTTCTGCCTCTTTGTGGGCAGCATCGCGTTGTTCTTCTGACGAAAGTCCTGCTTCATCGTTCACGAACACGAAACTGGTTCGGGGCATGTCCGACCGCTTCCATGAACCACCATCGGTGTGGAAACAAGCCCGCATTCGTTCATGCGTTGCTTCGATAACCTCGGGTTGCGTGATTGAAAGATTAAACACACGTACCGGTAAGAAGGAGTTGACAAAAATTTGAGCCTTCGGATCGTGTGTTCCCGCAACGAGAACCAACTGATTTCGATCGAAGGTGTTTGGAACGATGCGGATGTCCTCAAAGGTGTACCGTCGCTCAACATTGATCGCATCATCCAAGGATCCGTTCGCCTCTTGTACCCGTTGCCAATCCTCATCGCTTCTGAAATTCTCACGAGTCAATATGGTTGGGCGCACCGAATCCGATGAAACCACATCTCCTCGCAACAATCGTAGGAAGATTTCACTTGCTTCGAGAAAAATCTGTCCTCGCAGTGCAGGCCATGCTGCCTCTTCAACAGGCGTACGTGGGACAATGCCATATGGGCGTGCCATGAATTCAAAACGACCCGCTGAGAAACCTACGTGAAGACGCCGATGATCATCGCTCACCGCAAGAAGTTGCAACGTGTTGGCTATTCGCTCCGCTTGTGCGATTGGTCCTCCAGATGCGAGGATGGATACAACAGCGCTCCCGATTTCAATGTTCTTTGTTCTGCGGAAAGATTCCATTGCAAGTTGTGGAAAATCCGTGCAAAGGCCAACCTCTCCTTGCCAGTGTGGCACAACCGGTTTGCTGTTGGATTTTTGTGTCTCAGTGGAAAGATGGGCTTGTGCAATCCAACCAACTCCAAAGCCTAAATCATCTGCACATTCCAATTGCTGGAAATAATTCTTCAGCATCGTTAACTCATTGGGGATATGCCCATCGGCATCGGGCGTTTGACTGATGGAAAAGAAAATGTCGTGTTCCATACACTCGCCTCTTTTTTCCCATTACGTCAAAGAACATAACCCGTTCGTTGGTTACTTGACCTCCCCATCAAGAGAGGTCAAAGCGTGTAGTCGTTTTTTCAGTAGATCCGGTGCAGGAATTCCTAACTGCATGAAAAGATGCATTGCATCCGACAGAACGAGAAGCGCATCGTCATAGCGGGTTTCGATTTCAGCAAGGTCTGCAAGCCCCCAACTGGCCACGAGAACGCCTGCAGGATGTTCAAGACGCTTCGCAAAATCCAGACTTTCGTGGTACATTTCTGATGCTGTAGCAAGTTCTCCTAGACTTGCCTGAGCGTGTCCGACGTCTGCAAGAGCCTCCATGTGAAGAACGTCGTTCTGCATAGCTATCGCTATCTCAAGGCGACGCGTATCATGAAGAATTGCAGAATCCCAATCCTGATTCATGCGAGCACATCGAGAAAGTACGGCCAGACCGTAAACGGTACCTTCTTTGTCTCCGATGGATTCTCTCAATGTCAATGAACGTCGGACTGATGTCTGGGCTGATTCAGTGTCATCGATGGAAAGAAGCATCAAGGCGTGGTGATGCAAAACTGCTGCTGCGAGCGGTTCACCCTTCTCCAGAGATTCTGCATGGAAAGCGAGTTCTGCAATATCATCGATGGATCCAGCATTGCGCTTGAGGTGTTCAAATCGAGACCAACCTTTCTCGATCTCATCTGCTGCAACCTTTTGCGCATGCTCTACAAGACGCTCAAGAAGATCATGGTCACCAATCGATTCAACCAACGGTAAAATCCCTAACGCCAAAGAGGTGTTTATCGAATCGATTGAGCCGCCTCCGGTCAACATCTCGATTATTTCTTTCGCCTTTTCGGCAGAGACCTCTTCAGCCATGTTGCGACCAAATGGATTCGCGTGAAGAACCTATCCTTGAACTTGAATGAACCTTGATGATTCATAACGGGGGAGTCGATGCAAACCCATGGCACGGCATGATAACGCTTTGCAAGGAGTTATGCTCGTTGCTCTGTTGATTCTCTTTCCGATGACCATTCAGCTTCTGGTCCATCAAGACGAAAGTCCTCTCTGGAAGACAATCTATGTCGATGTCGACTCCGATGAGGCGGAGGATGCGGAAGCGCGGTCCGAATCCCGGAATCGTGAGGATGTTGCTCGAATTGCAACGTTCAACATCAAAATCTTCGGTGAAACAAAAATGGGCAAAACGGATGTTGTATCTGAGCTTGTAAACATCACATTGCGTTATGATATGGTTGTCGTTCAAGAGATTAAAGACATGGATCAAACCGTTCCTTACGATTTTTTGGATGCGATTAATGCTGAAACGAACGAGACATACGCAATGGTCCTCAGTGAGCGATCTGGGCAGCAAGAGGACGATGAAGGTGGTCAAGAGCAGTATGCGTTCTACTATCGCACCTCACGATTTACGTTCGAAGAATCATGGTTGCACAACGATTCAGAACTTGATGAATTCCAACGTGAGCCCTTCATCGGATCGTTCAATTTATTGTCCAAGAACGGAACGAATATCGAGAATATTACACTCATCACGGTTCATACAAAACCAGCCCAAGCCGTTAACGAAACTGCTTCTCTTCACAATGTTGTCGAGACCTACAAAACAAATTCTACAGAATCAGACATCATTTTGTTGGGAGATTTCAATGCAGATTGCGGCTATGCTTCGACGTACGATTTGAATCAACTTGATATTAGGAGCCCTGAATATCTCTGGGTTGTACCCGATTCAGCAGACACAACATATTCAGAAAATACGCACTGTGCATACGATCGCATTGTATTGACAAGCAACATTGACGGCCGCTTCTTCGGTAAATGGGGCGTTGACCGAGACATGAGTAGTTCCGAAATTTCCGATCATTACCCGGTTTGGTTTGATTTGGACATCCGTGAGGATGTGCCAGAATGATTCGCCGTGCGTCCATCCCTGGTCGAATCAACATTCTTGGAGAGCATACAGATTACGCAGGAGGTTGTTCCTTGGCCTTTGCATCTCAACATCGGTTGATTCTCGAGGCTGAATTCATTGAATCTGGCGTCTTTGGCGAGGAAACCGTCGTTGCGTTATGGAGCGAGGCAGGTGGACCTCCCGCACGACTGAACGTTTCAAGCAACATCCCCATCGGCAAAGGTATGTCGTCCTCCGCAGCATTGTGCTTGGGTGTCGTGTTGTGCGTTCATGGTGATTCGTTGGACAGGCAAGATGCATGCAAAGAGGCACAGCGACTTGAGCACGTTGTTCTTGGAACCCCCTGTGGTTTACTCGACCAAATGGCGATGATGCACTCAATAGAAGAGTGCTGTACGCTCATCGATTTTTCCAGTCTGGAAACATCAACCATCCCCTACCCAAACACATGGAAATTCAAGCTTGTCGATTCAGGAATTCAGCGAACCCTCAACTCAGAGGATTACAGGCAGACGACGAGTGAAGTGAAGAAAAAATTGCACGTGAGAGAAGAAAATGCTCGAGTCCGTCAAGCACTCAATTCTACAAACGAACAACTTGGTGAATTGATGAATCAGACGCATGAATCACTAAGGATGATCGGTGTAAGTACGCCCGAGGTTGATTCGATTGTTAAATCGCTCCAATCCAAAGAAGGCGTCTTAGGTGCTCGAATGATGGGGGGTGGCTTTGGAGGAATGATTCTGGTACTTGTTGAGAATGATAGCGTCCTGCCGCAGCATCCACTTCTCGTTCCTTCAAAGGCTGGATTCATTGAAGAATTGTTCTAATTTTTCAAGACGCTCTGGCGTACCCATGTCCCAAAATTTTGTTGAATCCAAGTGAACATGTATTTCGTTTGCCATTGCCGAATAAATCGTGTTCTCCCAAGACCATGGCCCATCTTTGCCATGCTCGAGGACAACGGATTTGCTTACAATGGATGTTCCTGCCTCGTATCCGTTAAACGTCGGTGGCGGTTCTTGTTGCTTCGAATACTGAATCAGTCGACCACCCTCATGATGAAGATTCATGGATTCATGCTCTGTGGTGACGGTCATCGTCAGCGGTGATGATTTCTCTCTGTGATGTTTGACGAGCGAGGAATAATCGATTGGGTGGTAATCATCGCCCCAGAGCAACATGAATTCATCCTCAAGTGATTCTCTCGCATTCCATAATGCTCCGCCAGTCCCCAATTGCTCAGGTTCCTGAACAAATGTCAGTTCGATTCCGGGATGGACGAATCCTGCAAATTGTTCCCCATGGTGGCCAGTCAGGACAAGTGCACGATTGCATCCTTGAGATTTGACCCAATCAAGAATATGGGACAAGATTGGTTTCCCGCCGACCTCGATGAGCGATTTTGGTTGATGTTGGGTTTTCTCACCAAGTCGGGTTCCTAAACCTCCAGCAAGAATGACCACTTGTGGCATACGGTGCGATTTTGCAATGGAAGCGTACAGTGCACCACTTTCGCGAAGCGTACGTTTTTGAGTTTCAAAATCAACATGGTACAAACCAAAACATTGCTCATAGCCTTCTGCCCACTCGAAATTGTCCATAAGACTCCAGTGATAGAATCCAAGAATATCGTGGCCATCAGCAATTGCCTCTGATGTTATCTGTAAATGTCTGCGCACGTGTTCAGGACGCATGTCATCGTCGTCATCTGCCACACCGTTCTCTGTGACGATCATCGGTAGATTTAGTGAAGCAACCATCTCAAAGGCGCGCTTCAATCCCTCTGCATACATTGGATATCGAAAATCAGTACGTTCTTCCCACGGACGAATCAATGGGTCGATCTCAACCTTTGTTGGCATGAACGGTGTAGCAAGGAGATGAGTGTAGTAATTTACACCTATGAAGTCACTGCTTCCCTTTAATCCTTCAATCGAAACGCTACGAAGTGCTGAGGGCGGCTTAAACCGACCGGTTTTCAGCCCATTGATCCAGCAACGATTGAACATTCCATCCAGAAGATTTGCTTGGAATCGATGCAAGGGATTCCAACGCCTGTACGGGTCGAAGATGTTGATGTTTTTGACAAGCCCAATCTTCGTTATCGAACCATTGGCCATGGATTTCAGTGTACGATAGCAGCGGGCATGAGCCCGCATCAAATTGAGAGAAACTCGACGTGTTTTCTTGAACGATCGCTCCCCTGGTGGAAATTCTCCGAGGATGTATCCCATCGAGGCGTAAACCGCTGGTTCGTTTATTGTACACCACCATTCCACGCGATCACTCAAAACTTCAAACATTCTCGAGGAGAATCGAATCCAATAAATGATGTTGGATTCCTTTTCAAAGGCACCCAAATCTTCCCACCAGAGTGGATTCGTAAAATGATGCAGTGTCACCATCGGTTGAATCCCACGCTCAAGGAGACGATCGACGAGATCACTGTACCAAGCAATCGCATCCTCATCCCATTCACCCATTGTTGGTTCAATCCGACTCCATTCCAAAGAAAATCGGTAATGCGTAACATTCAGATTTTGAATGAGTTCAAGATCTTGTTCCTTTCGATTCCAATGGTCGCAAGCAATACCACTGGATTGCCCGCTTTTCGAAGTAGGTTCAAACCGAGTCCAATTATTTGTGTTACCACCCTCGATTTGGTGCGATGCAGTTGCAACGCCCCACATAAAATTCGGTGGGAAGGCTTGTCCATTCAGGAGCTTAGTATAATCAACATCGGACCAGTTACGATGTTCTTCAACGCCCATAGCATCACTGACCATCATTGAGCCCGAGTCCAAGAACCATCGCTACCAACATTCCAGTACTGCAATTCCGTGCTTGCATCAACGTACCAGCCAGTCTCACCTTGGTTCGTTCCTGGAGCCGCTTGCATCACGCCGACTTGACCGGCCTTGGTCGCCAATTGTTGGCGTAGATCCGAAGCAAGTTCAGGCTCGGTGTATGTTTGGCTTGGCAGAGACTGAACAGTTGTTGCGGATGGTTCTTCAGCAACGATTTCAGGAACGCCTGTGAGTTGCTCCTCAACATCTTCTGACACTTCATAGAATTCCTCTTCATCCCATTCGTCTTCATCGCCTTTTTGATTGCCTCGGCGTATAAGGACGACCAGAACAATGAAAATCATCAACAGCAAACCGATGATAATTGAGACTGCGGTATTGGTCGAACCGAGCGCTCCACTTAGGAGTACGGATTCAACGTCAAAGAATTGTTGAGAAATCAACCCGTTCCACGTAACAGTACAGGACCGGTCCGAGCCCGCCTGCTCAAGTTCAACTTCCCACGTATCGGACTTAACGTGCGTTGCTTTTCCTGACGTGCAGGATAGGCTGGTTCGTTCGGGATTTACCTCAACCCGATTTCCTTGCGAATCCTCAGCATGCACGGTGATTAAGGTGACTTCTCCTTGACTTCTCGTCTCATTCGCCATGCCCGTGATGACCCGTACAGCTTGGCCTGGAACGATGGTTAGTGGCAGCGTGTGTTTCGCATCTCCTTGAGCCAGTTCAAGGTCGTAGGTTCCGCTTGTGATACCGGTGAGTTGCCAGAATCCGCGCCCGCTTGATGAAGCATCGAAAAGAACGAAATCTCCGGATATTAATTCCACACTCTCTGCAGGGGCTGTGTTTCCGTGAACATCGACCAATTCAACAAAGAGATCGGATGGAACACCGGCTTCGATGATCAAGCCTTCATCGCCGTCTGTCATTAGTGAGGTTCCTGTACCGGGAACGACGTTTATTCGCACGGCTGCAAAAACACCATCAGCGTTTGCACGAATTTCGTGTTCACCGGTTTCTGTTGGGTACCATTTACCATCAGCCATGCGAATTTCGAGGGTGCGATCTTGACCAGCAATGGTCCAATTGACAGCCACATGGGGAATGATGTTTTCATATGCATCCATGAAAAGTGGATTGAATTCGAGGTACGAATCTGCAGCAACTTCCGTCCCAGATTCCGGCAACTCGATGAAGGCTAACCGCCCCGGCAAAATTTCATCGGTCCATTGCGATTGGTGCAGCACACCTGTTGATGGATCAAAGTAGTTAGCGCTGAACCCAAGCGTTTCAATTTGTTTCGGCATTACAGAAACGTAAGATTCGAAAATGTCAACACTTGCGAAAACGCCATCTGTTTGGGTAATGTTGGCTTCTATTTGCCAGACATTTCCAAACGAATCCATCGCTTCATGAACCAGAGCCATTTGCACTCCAGAAGATACAGAGGATTGGCTTGGGACGAGTCGGGTGACGTCCGCTGAACCATGCATTACCTCGACGTTAATCGAAGCAGGCACATCGGAATCAACGACATGCAAAGAATACTCACCTGCTTGTCCTGGCGTCCAATGAACCTCGTTGTCAACTTGTGAGAGAATACCGTTGTTAACCGACCAATTGCCGATTGGAATTGGAACCGCTGAAGAATAGCCTTGTGAATCTGTGCGAATAGCATCCAGCCGATAGACTTCTCCTGAAACGTAAACATCTGCATGGGGCGTGGTTTGTACTTCAACGATGGAGGCATCAGCAGGAACAACGTGTATTGTACTGTTACCCCAAATCGCTCCAGCCCTGACCGAGAGATTCCAGATTCCTGGGGCTGAGGCATAGTAATAGCCTACAGGTGTAATGGTTCCATTTTCAACATCCCATACCTTGTTTCCAGCAAGCGTATTGTTCATCTTTTGCCCATAGGAATCAATGAGGTCAGGGTACAATTGCAATCCTTCCCCACTTCGTAATACCAAATTCTCAGGGAAGACAAATTCGTAGGGCTCACCCGCTATTGCTTCCATGATCACTTGTTTTTCTAATTGGTCGTATCGAGCAACAACCTTGTACAGGCCGAGTGATGGGGGCGTCCATGCAGGTTCTCCTTGTCCAATGTAGGTGCCATCAACTGTCCACACGACATCATTACCTGGTCGCGGATTGTCGTGTGAATCAATGAGGTTTGCCTGCAACGTGAACGGAAATTTGGCACGCGGCTGTTCAGTCGTATTGATGTCAATGGATTGACCAAAACCTGCGACAACGGTTACAACGACAGTGTCATTGAAACCTCCATGGTCAGCACGAACAGTAACTTGACCGGCTGACCAAGGGAAAAAGAGTCCGCTTGGTTCAATGGTTCCATTGCTTGCAGACCATGTAATCTCCCCATCAACAACGTTGTTCAAGGCGTCGTAGAGTGTTGCTTCCATCTGCAAGACGCCATCGGAGGAAATTGTTGTTGATGGCGTTGAGATAACGATTTGCGCAGGTGGGCCAGCGGCCGTTGCCGGAATGGACGTGAGCAGAGAAGCGAGCAACAAACTGCAGAGCAATACTGCGGAATGTTGCTTGCTCATCATCTCACCTAATCCTGCCATTGGACCCAATCGCTTTGTCCTGGTTCACGATAGTACCATGTTCCATCTTCACTCTGAGCCCACTCGGTCCCATCATCATCCATGCGTTGATCCACGATCCAACTCGTGTCTTCTTTTTCTTCCTCTTCGGCAGGAGGTGAACCAGTAGGGCCCGTTCCAGGTGCTGGACCACTCGGACCCGGTGCTCGGCCTGTTGGGCCACGAGCAGAACGTGGCTCATCGTCTTCGTCATCGTAATCGTCGTCCCAATCATCGTCGTCTCTGCCTGAACGCAAGGCCATAACAAGAAGGACAAGAACGACTGCGACAATAAGACCGATGAGGACCGCTCCAATGTAGTACAGGGTGCCACCTGCAGCAAAGAATCCGCCGAATGTGCCGGTGACCTCAATCTCGTAATTTTCACTTACTTGCCCCGCTGAAACGGTGATTGTTTGAGGGCCACTTTCCAGAGTTGTGACCTTGAAAGTACCTTGGCCAGTGTTTTCTACCGTACCGCGTCCAGTTGCATCAACTCGTGCGCTGCTCGGAACAGGGATGGGGTTTGCAAATCGGTCAAAGGCTTGAACGGTTATGTCGATGGATGCTTGTTGATCAACCTTGACTGCTGACAACTCAACTTCAATGAAGTCAACAATCATTTGCGGTGAAATCTTCAATTCGAACGTGTTGCTCGCACCGGGTGTGGAGTATTCCATGATGTGATCTCCAGCAGCTGAAGCTTGGTATGCGTAGGAACCAGTGACGGAACCCGGGATGACTCGATCGGATAGGGAACCGTCCTCAATCCACTCAACATCTTGCGGGAAAGTGTTTCCATCGCTGTCTGTGCCTGTGATGCTAATATCAATCGATTCACCTGCATCCTCGTCGAAGGTATTCAATTCGTGATCGAGTGACACAGCCACTCCATGATAGACTGAGATGTCTATCGAGCGGGTGTAATTGAACCCATCTGCGTTTTCAACGTAGGCCAAAACTCGATAGTTTCCGACTGTGGTTGCCTCCCATTGGTAACCGTCTGCAACAAATGTGCTTGTTATGTCGGTCACAACGCCGGCGTCTGTGTCCTCAAACATCCATGTCAATACATCCACGTCCAGTGGGTTCAAATCTCCGTCGCTCAATGAAACAGAGAAGTCAATTGATTCATCTGCACTGATGTTGTAGACCGTTCCTGTATCACCGTTGGAAGCGATTGTGTCCATCGTGAACACCTGTATGATGCCCTCAGAAACTTCAACGTTGACAATTTCACTAAACAACTGACCGTCGAACGTGTACTCAGCACGCACAACATAGGCCGTCGTTGAGGCAAGAATAGGCATGAATTCTGTTTCATCAGAGAGTGTGTACAAGAGGACGGATTGTTCGCTCCAATCGGGATGAGCAACGGTCCAATTGACATCAATCGTCCAGCGATTTCCTTTTCCGTCGCTCGCCTTGGCTTTGACAACGAAGGTCTCATCAGCAGTCATACTGTACGTTTCACCGTCAGCATCCTCGGAATCAACAATCAGGACCATGTCGACCATGATACCCTTGGTAACATTGATTGTGATGGACTCAAAAATGGTCTCATATTGTGCGGAGATGACGCGTCCACCCAAGCCACTCGGAATCCATTGAACGGGATGATCGAGTGTGATGTTCAATGCACCATCCGAAATCGACGTCCAGTTGGCAAGTGGTAGCACGACTGGGAGTCGATTTCCTTGAACGTCAATGCGTGTCGTGTTGAGGAAAACAACATCATCAGCTGTGATGTCCCATGCGGATGGAACGATCTCAAGTGACGCCATTTGCCCATGGCCTGTTTGTATCGGAATTGAATCCGAGAGACCAATCGCTGAGGTGAGAGAGAGTTGCCACATACCGACTGTGTTGGCGAAGTACATGTTCGTCGCTTCGCTGTAAAGCCCATCGTTGACGCTGTAGGAAAGAGCACCTGCCTCAGTGAGAGGTATGATGTTTCTGTACTGATCGTACAACGTTGTCGTAATTTCACATTCTGTTCCAGCAGGAACAACACCGCTGCATCCAGTTAGTTCAATGTCAGCAGGAGCACCCAATTCAACGAGAATGTTGACGACGATTGAGGTGGTTTCCCATGTAACCGTCACTGTTTGTCCGCCGACTGCATACGGTTGGAAGATGTCTCCGAACGTTCCACCCATGGTACCGTTGCTTGGAGTGAAGGTGATGCTCTCCCCTGGTACGGCATTTCCATGTTGATCAACCACGTCTGCAGACAGTTCAAGGGTTTCATCCGCAGTAATTGTTGCAGTAAGAGGTGTAACGACCAAATCAACCGCAGCGCCTGGTGTTACAGTCACACTTTCATCTTCGCAGATGACACCGAAACAGGCAGTCACGGTATGCGTGCCTACGGTTGTCGGCGTGAACAATCCGGTCGAGTCGATGCTGCCGCTGCTTGCAGACCAAACAACAGGCACACTTGCAACAAGTGAATTGTAATCAAAGGTCGAAGCGCTGAATTGTACTGCGGAATCTGCATCGGTCGTCGTTGCTGTTGGTGAAATGGTGACGGAATCAATGTCTGTGTAATTCATCAACAGCAGTGGACGCTTGGACAAGGTCTCCTCACTGTTGTCAGCGAACTCAACCTCCATCCATCCTTGTGAAGGCGTTCCAATAATGACCCAACTGTGGACACCGTCAATGTACATCATTCGGTGACCCAAATTGAAGTTGATTGTCGTATCAATCGCTTGAAGATTGCTCATGAAGAATGTGTCGATTGGTGTTGAATCATAATCAACACCCGCCTGCATACCCGGAGCAGCCCACAAAGCGGCTCCGGTTCCGTTCCATGTCGCAGTGGTTTCCGACCAGCCTGTGGTGATGACTCTGTGCACTGTGAAGGTCATTCCTGTAGCACCTGCTCCGAAGATAAAATCTTCAAGATGCATGGCCAAACCGACAGAGTGAACGTTCATGCTTGGGTTGAGTGGAATCTGCCCGAAATCAGCGCTCAGCAACATACGATATTCGTCTTGTGAAGCATCAACACCGATTATGTTCATGTCTCCCTCAAGGTTTGTCTCAGTAAGTCCGCTGTAAATGGACACATCTTGGACGTTGGTGTGAGCAAGTTCCTCGATTTCATTGCCAGTTTGGAATTCGTACGTCCACGTATGGTCGTTGTTGTCTTGCGTTTGGGGGTCGCCGATTCCAACAATCCATCGAGATGAAGAGGGACCGGGGATGGATCCGTTGACCGCTTGAACCCACCATTCAAAGGTGGAGCCAGGGTCAACCGTGTCTGCAAAGGTGAAGCTTGTACCAGTGATCTGATTTGAGGTCGCCGACTTGAAGGTGTATTGGCCGGATTCGTTACGAATTGTAACGATGTATCCCGTTGCACCAGCAACTGTGTTCCAATTCAGAACTGGCTTGTCGAGTGACTCCAACAGATTGTTGGTCGTATCGTACAGCACTGCACCGTCGAGTGGAGAGAGGAGTACAGGCTGAGCAGGGGGAACGACACCCGCAACGTTGTCGACGTAGTCGACTCGCAGTGTTGGACGCAAGGACTCCGTTGCATATTCGCCAGAAGCAAACGTGTGGAGACTGCTTCCTGAACCAACCATCTTGAGTTGGATGGTCATCGTTTGATTACCATTTGCAATGTTCGATTGTGCAAGCGATGTAATGTCCCATTCAAGCCATCCAGACGGAGAAGTCACTGGGAGTGTTGAGCGTGTAATTTCAGTCGTGCTGCAGGTCGGCGATTGAAGCGCAGTGACGCCGGATTCAGTAAAGGTGGAACATGCATGCGCACTGACCGTTAGTGGTGAAACGCCGGCGACCTGGGTGCGGTACAATTGGAGCATTGTCGAGGTCGGAGTCATTGCACTGGGCCATGGCATCTGTGATAGATCAAACTCAATGAAGACTTCATGGTCACCCGATGAACTTGCACCAAGTTTGAGCGTCGTACTGCCTCCAAAATTGGTATTTAGTCCCGAAGAGACTGTGTAGGTGTCCGGCGCACCGGGTAACAATCCTGTGTCTGAGAAGATGGAACCACTCGAGAGATTTATGGTATGATTTCCTGCTCCATCATCGTAGCCTTGGTCTTCAGGAATTCGGAATTTGTTAACTTGCGACCATTCACCAAACCGAACGTAATCGTCAACAACAACTTGAACGGACAATAATCTCCAATAAACCCAGGTGTCGCCTGTGTCTTCTGCCTCTTGAAGCGTCAACGTTGTCGTGGCAGCATCCCAAATGAGATTATTTTCGCTCAGTTGTGTAGAATTCCACAGATCGATACAGCCTAGACCCCGTACCATTCTGTCATCGCCACCGAAACACAGGACGTATCCTGATTGATTCGAGGACGGAGGTGTCCATGTCATGTTCACTTCATCTGCTCCTGAAGGTCGGGGCTCTGAAAGATTCCAGAGAGTCGCTCCGTCGACAGGCAACAATCCAGTTGGGTTTGATGCGACGTAAGGATTGGTCATTCTGTAGGTGATGTTGAGCGATGGACGAAGATCTGCACTTACTTCGTTGCTTGAGTACATGTCAATTCTGCCATCAACGCTGCTACCATTTTCTTCAGCTTGGACGAGGAAGTCAAGACTTGTCGCACCGTTTGCAACCGCTTGCTGCAACATACCGGTGATGCCACCGGTTTGGTACGGGTCATCCCAGAAAATCTCTTCTTTTCCGTAATACGGAATGTCTGTGTCCGTTGAATGATAAGCACCGGGCGTGTTCCATTGGGTCGAGTTGGTTGCATTGTTCCAGTTGGCATCACCATCGAAGGCTGTGTTAATCTGCGATGCACTCCAAAACACTTCTCCGTAACTGGTGGATTTTGTATTCAAAGTGAAGAAGGCATCCATGATTTCATAGGTGCCGTTGATTGGTAGTTTCGTTAGGTCAACGGAAATAATGAACGATGAACGCTGCGAAGTACCGCTGCTGTACCCTGAGCGACCGACGCTTATTGTTCCTGAATTGAAGAGATTAACGTTGGAAGCTGCAGAATCGAGTGTTGTATCAGTAAGGAATCCTGACGGTTCGTTTAGATTTGGCAAGAACCCTCCTTCGGAGACATTGATGTAACCCCACGTACTGTTAATCTCGTTTCCTATATCATGTGGAATGTGGAAGACCGAACTCGTCGAGCGAGGTCCGAGCATCTCATCGTTCACGGGTTGAACAAACCAACGAATGCTTTGGTTGGTTGCAAGGTCACTCGATGGTTGGAAGGAAAGTGTTTGCAAATCGAACAAGGCTGGTTCGGCTCGAGAGTCGTAAATCGAGAATCCTTCCATGATATCCGTTGGGTCGTTTTGGATGAAGACCTTCCAATCATCGATGTTGGCTGCATTGGAGTGCGTCCACGACATGGTAGGTCGAGTCGAGGGTTCCGGAACGTGCCCAGTCAAATTCCACTCGATTGAACCATCCGCGGGCATGGCATTGCTTGCTGCAACGCTTGGGATCGCTGCGGTCCCGTCTGTCCATGTGAGATTCAACCAAGGCCGCTGCGTCGACAAACCTTCGCTGCTGGTGAAGGTGATGAGGTCATCGGATGAATCGCTCGTCATCAATGCAACAGAGAGATATGAGTCGCCGTTGGCGAGGGCAGCCTGCACCAACTCCGTTACATCCCAATCCATCCAATCGGCTGATGCAGATTCGCTAAGATCGCTCAATGAGCCAACATCGGAACCGATGGCTCGGCCACCGTCGGCAGACCAGCTGTTGGTACCGTCGTAGGTCGAATTGTTGAGTCCTGTTGTCCATGCTTGCAGGACCGGGCGGACTGCGATCTGAACGTTCGTGTCCGACCCCGCCTGTGCCCACATCGATAATTCAGCGTTGGTGACACGTGCGTTGCTCGGATTCGGTACTTGGTTCAATGGAATCTTGATCAGCGCACTCGTATGATAGCCGCTTCCCAATGCACCAACCTTGAGCGTCGTGGAACTGGAATGGTTTTGCTGGCCTTCAACCCCGCTTTCAGCAACCCATGTGTCGATGAAGTGAGGAAGTTGGAGATCCGGCATGGCCTCATGGTGACGTATCTCAACTGCCGCACTGGTTGACGAGAGGTTCCAAGTAACCAATGAAGGGAGTTTGAAATGGAAGGTTTCTGACCAATTACCGAGTTGGTTGGTTGAGGATATGGCTCGAACACGCCAATACCATGTCTTTCCATCATCCAAATCATTGGTTGGCGTAAACGAATCGTTCGCCAGGTTAAATCCAGAATTGGACCATGATGTCTCAATCATCATATCGTTGCTGTCAAATGAGTTCGATGTATCCATTTGAACAGCATAGCCGCTGATACCCACAGACGATGAATGGGTCCAGTTCATCGTCGGACGGTGAACTGGCTCAGGATTGATTCCGGGTGCAATACTCCATGTTCCGTTGAGTGGAGTGACGGGTACAGGTTCGGTTGGGATTGCGTTTGAACCCGGGACATACACAAAGGATAACTCAGGACGTTTCGCCTCTGCAGCAGTACCGGGATGGAAGAGTACGTCACGAATCTGCCCACTTCCTGCACCAACGATTCCCAGAATGAAATCTGCAGAATGGTTGTCACGCATCGCATTCTGAACCGCCAAAGTAACGTTCCAATTTACGGAGGAGCTGGATGTAAATCCAGAGCCGATTGTGACCGTGTCGAGAAGTGAGGAACGCTCGGTTCCTTTTGCACCAACACTGTTCCATGTGTTTGTTCCGTCATAGGTTGCCCATGTTGCTCCTTCTTCCGTCCAATCGTGTTGTGTGTTTTCCCAAGCGCCTACAACAGGGGTACCGAAGGGGAAGTCGCTGAGATAGAACTCGAGATTCGCTGATTCAACAGCGTAGCCTGTCGGTAGGAAGGTTGCGGAAAGGTCGCATCCAAACAATACCGTGGTTTCAGAGGGGATTGTGTTGTAGGAAACTTGCAATTCCGTTTCAGTACCGTAGTTCGAATTCGGCATGCCGGAATCAATGTAGGTATCTGCGCATGCAGGGTGGAGACCGTCCGAACTCGCATTCCCTTGCTTCAACCGGAATTCGTATCGATCGCCACCCAGCCATGTTGAATTCATAGCACTGATGAGGAACGAAGAATACGACCATTCTCCGTGACGACCGTCAGAGTCGACGTGAAGCATTCGCCAGTTGTACATGTGGCCTGATTCAAGACTCTCAGAGCCCGTAAAACTCAATTCTCCATCCGATGGGGCAAAGTCAGTGTCGGTTCGGGTATCGATCAGCGCTACACGGTTGTGGAACAACGGATCGGTCGATAGTTCGAAAATCATGTCATACGAAGACGAGGTGGACGCTGTCCATGTGAGTGTTGGCGTCGTATTTCCGGTGAAATTGTGTCCGGTCTGGTTCCACAGTGACTCTCCGTCCCATGGAGAAGTGAGCGATGGTGCAACCGTAACGGGTGTTGACCAGTCGTATTTGATGTAAAGGCGTGGCTTATCATCGTCGTTGGTTGCATCTGAAGAGTGGAATGTAACCGAATCCACGCCATTGTTTGCGGCATAAGCACCGTTTTGAGAACGCGTGGTTAGTGCAAAATCGATTGCACCCGTGTTTCCAGCATCGACGTGTTGTTGTAGGACAGTGGTCAAATCAAACGAAAAGTCATCAGAAATTTGCGAACCAAAGACGCCTGAATCACTGGCGGTGCTGAGTAACCCTCTTCCACCGCTCTTCCACCATTGATTGGTTTTCTTTCGCAACCACGTCAGTTCGCCCTCAATCCATGACCCATCGTTATCCATTTCGTGCAATGCCAACATTGCCGTACCACTCGAGGTGGAACGAGTCAGATCCAATGAAGCATCGAGGATTGTGGCGTTTGAATGCATTCCCAATGCATCGAATGATATTCTGAAATGGGGTATTGACTCCTTGTTCGAAGATAGCTTGGCTTCCAATGTGGCTGAGGAACCATAATTTGTATTCTTGCTGTGTTCATCAGCTACGGCATCTTCGATAAAGGCAAAATCACTTGAAAGATCGTCAACATCGACTGTGATTGAAGCTGTGCCGTCGTTGTTGAGCGTGACATCATGACTTGGTAAGAAGAAATTACCACTCGTCCACGAACTTAGGGTACCGGTTGAATCCATTGCTCGCATCCTGTAGTGCATGTATGTTCCGTTCTCAAAAGCATCAGAGGAAGGAATACCTAGGGAACCTGTGGTCCCTGAAAACGTGAAACTCGATGCATGTACATCTGAGTTATACAGCCAGTTGTAGTTGTCTTGTTCGCTCTTGAAATCGTCGTCGAGGGAGAGTTGCACCTCAGCCATAATTCCTGAGAATCCGGACCATGTCATGCTCGGCGTTAAATCCGCAGAGAGAATGAAATCACCCGACATGAGAGGCGCACCATCGTCGATGAAATTTGGAGAAATTTGGCCGCCAGAGCCGGCGGTTGCTGTGGAAGAGTCCACTCGAAGGCTTGGGCGGTCTGCCGCATTAAGGGTTTCATTCATGGCACAATCGTATTGAGAGCCGTGAGCAGAAACAAGGAGTTCAAATGCAGAGGCACCTGATGCGACAGCGCTCTGAGCCAGTGCCGTAACGTTCAGTTGAACACTTGATGAACCACCGGATGGACCAAGTGGAGAGGTTACGACCGGAGGCTCCCAACCCGAGCGGTCAGAATCATCCTCTGCACCCGGTTCGGCCCACATTAAGAGCCCATCACGAGAGCTCCATGTAGCGTTTTCATCCCAAGTGACACTCGTCGAAGCGGGGTAAACAGCAAGTCCGTTGGTCGGCCCTGAGTTTGAACATACAAGATCCAAACGTGCTGAGTGGATGGTATCGGTCGAAGCGTAACTGAGCGGGAACGAGATCAGGAGTCGCGCCTCACTTGTTCCTGATGCACCCAGAAGTCCGGTGTCCTCGCCCGCATAGTCATCGTTCGGATAGTCAGAGTCAATGTATGTGTCGAGTGAAGGATTGATCGTCGAAACGACGCGTTGTACGGTCGGTTCTTCTTCCAGCAATTCCGGTGCAGGGAAGGCAGATGGTACAAACACATCAGCAAGAAGGAACATCAGAATTAATGTCAAAGCAGTGAAGACATTTCGGTTTGTGGTGCTGTTTCTCATGGCGCTCATTCGACCTAAGGTGTGGGAGGTTATGACTGATTCGGCGTACGCCCCCCTTTAGGGGGGCGCCAACTTTGTACCAAAAAAATGCAACCGAATGTTGAAAGATGCTCGCCAATCTCTTTGTCTTATGAGCGAACTCTGGGTGGAACGACATCGCCCTCAGAGTGTTGATGAAATTCGAGGCCAAGCCTCCGTAGTAAGCCGTTTAACTGTCTATGCTGAGCATAAAGAATTCCCTCATCTTCTCTTTGCAGGACCGCCAGGCACAGGTAAGACGACGGCCGCAATGGCGCTTACAAAGGATGTTTTTGGAGAGCATTATCGAGATAATTTGCTCGAAATGAATGCATCCGACGAGCGAGGATTGGATAAAATTCGATCAAAGGTCAAACAATTCGCTCGAACACAGCCCTATGGTGATGCCAAATTCAAAATCATCTTTCTCGATGAATCCGATGCTTTGACCAACGATGCGCAGGGTGCATTACGACGAATAATGGAACAGTATGCCGAAACCTGTCGCTTCATTTTGTCTTGCAACTACTCATCAAAAGTCATCGAGCCGATTCAATCACGTTGTGCAGTGTTCCGATTCCGTCCACTTGCTGACTCAGAGGTTCTCGATCAAGTCAAGCATGTCGCAAGCGCAGAAAACGTTACACTCGAGGAAGATGCAGCCGAAGCACTCGCTAAGATTGCTCAAGGTGATTTGAGAAGAGCAATTACGGCTCTCCAAGTTTCAGCAGCAATCAGCGATACAATCACTCGGTCAATCGTCTATGAAACCTCTGCAACCGCTCCACCTGAAGCCCTCCATCAATACATTATGGCCTGCAAAGACGATGGTTTTCATGTTGCCCGACGACGTCTCCAAGATTTGTTAAACAAATACGGACTTGCAGGCACAGATTTTGTTGGTCAACTTCATCGCGAGTTGTACAATGTGGATTTCATATCGGAATTGAACAAACTTGACCTGACAGAAATCATGGCTGAAGTTGATTATCGCCTTGTAGAGGGCGGTGGAGAACGGATTCAACTCGATGCTATGACAGCGAAACTTGTTGCAATGCTACGCGATTAATAATTCACTTTCACTTTTCAAAACCTGTCGCCATCAATGAGGTGAACAGGTTGATCCTCGGAAAAGCATGAACAAATCTCTCGAAGCTCTCCTCGACATTCTCTCATGGACACCACTGGTACGTTTTATTCGAACGTACCGTTTGCAACAACTGAATCAGCGAACCATCGAATTGCGGTTATCGGAAAAAATTGATTCTGTGTTTGAAACGATTCTTAAGCGTCATTCCGATATGTTGTCTTGAACAGCAGGCTCACTGGATATGACAAGACTCCAAGAGTAGACTTGGATGTTTTCCCAAGGATTGCCTTGTTCTGTGATTCGAACAACTATCTCATGCGTTCCCTCTTCCAAATCGGTTCCAAGGAACACTGAGAATGGTTGATCCAAGTCACCGTGCGGTGTTAGGTTCGGAACGGAATTGTTCGATGATGATGTACCGTTTGCAATGCGATCTGAATTGTTTGTCCAGTAGGAAATGTCATCCTCACGAGTCGTTTCGTTCGCTTGATATTCACGAGTAACTTCGACGATAGCCCCGTCGGAATTGACGTTGTCCATGAGGGCGAAAAGCAACCACGCATCTCCAGCGAGAATTGTTGAGCCATTGGTGTGCCAAGTCAACGTCGCACCGGATGTAGCCATCGAATGTGGATATTCAATGTCCTCGCCGCCGTCAATGACAACCGTCCACTTGTTTGCAAGCTCTGGTGCAGCGATGTCACCAAAAGGTGGGTTCACGAGAAGGAACGAAAGAGCAAGGAAGGTGAACGTGTGCAAAAATGCTGCCTTAAACCAGGTTCCACCGCCATAATGCTCAACGAATCGCTCAGGCATCAGCGTACGATGCAGAGTTGGAATGAGGAAGATGCAGGTAAGCGGAAGTATGTACAAAATCCTCGAATTTTCTGGTTCAGTGGAATCCATCAGAACGTAACGCATCAAAAGCGTCACAACCAAGGAGAATCCCAAGACCAGCCACATCGATGCAGTTTCTGCTTTTTCTTTTTGCACATGTTTCACAGGGTCAAAAGCCTCGAGACCGAGATTGCGCCCTGTTCGACGCACCTTCTTTTCGCCATCTCCACCCTGCGTTCGCTGACGGCGCTCGCCCTGAGCCGCAGTCATCGCTGTTGACAGGTCGACCATGTCCCCTCGGATAAGTGGGAGTGAATGAAGGATGCGGTCGAATTCCTTCGGTTTGAACCCGCATTCTTCAAATGGGGGTTTTCGCAGGCGAAGTTAGGCCGGGGTGGCGTAGTTGGTAGCGCGTCGGACTCATAGGGCAGCCTTCAAGGCGATCGTATGACGTGCAAAGCCCCTTGTGGTGTCTGAGACATCCGAAGGTCGCGGGTTCGAGCCCCGCTCCCGGCACCACCATCGCATTGTTGAAGGGCTGGAAACCGGTCCGAGCACCATGGCAACCAGTCCTGACATAGGTTCTCGCGTCCGTATCAAACTCTTAACGCACGATGATGAGACTGAGATTGAAGGGGTTGTGTTACCTCCCGCTGTAAGGGATCATATTACGGTCAAACTCGCAAACGGATACAATGTAAGTCATCTGCTCTCGTCAGTTGAAATCATATCATCTGAACTTCCTGAGTCAAATAAGGTTGCACCAAACAAAGCACCAATGATTAATCCAGACCTTCCAATGGTTCGAATCATTCACACCGGTGGGACGATTGCCTCAAAAGTCGATTACACCACTGGTGCAGTAACCGCTCAGTTCGAACCGTCTGAACTTGTCGAACACGTCCCAGAGTTACTGAAGATGACAAATCTTGACGTGCACAAAATAGGGAATATGTTCAGTGAAGACATCCGTCCGAATCATTGGAATCAAATCATTGACGCAACTGAGAAAGCCTTCGCAGACGGATGCACTGGAGTCGTTGTAACGCACGGTACGGATACACTGCATCTGACTGCCTCCGCTGTCGCATTTGCGTGGTGTGGAAAAGGTGGCAATCCACCGGGTCCTATCGCCTTTGTTGGCTCTCAACGCTCGAGTGATAGAGCATCCTCCGATGCTGCTCAGAATCTTATCTCTGCGGTTAAGTGGGCTGCTGAAGGACCACGACCAACAGGTGAACTAAGTGATGCAGTTGTCGTTTCAATGCATCAAACGAGCGATGATGGGGCATGTTCAATTCATTCTGCAACAGGTGTCCGAAAGTTGCATTCAAGTCGACGTGATGCATTTCGGCCAGTCAATACGATGCCTCTTGCAACCGTGCGTATTTATAATGAGAACGTCGATCTGGACCTTGAGCATCATTACAACGAGGCTCGTTCAAACACTCTTCCGAGGGAAATTACATCCACTGCTGAACGTTTTGATGATAAGATTGTAATTCGACAACTCGTTGCTGGACCTTGGCTTACCAAGCAAGAAATCGTCGACGCTGCTTCCTCCAAGACCGATGCACTCGTGATTCATGGGACAGGTCTTGGACATCTCCCAATCGAAGATTCAAACGGTGACACCCCTCAAAATCTTGAACTCCGAGATGCGATTGAACAACTGAACATCCCTGTACTGATCGTCAATCAATGCATCCACGGACCCGTGAACATGAACGTTTACTCCAAGGGAAGAATCCAACAAGAAATCGGCCTTCTTGGCCACGGGATTACGTCTTCTCCAGAAGCGGCTATTATGAAACTTCATTTCGCATTATCAAATGGAATGGATGTTGGTTTGGTGATGTCTCAAAATCTGATTGGTGAACAGCAACAAACCATTCTTGACTGAGCGATTCGATGAAGAACCTTATCGGTTCTGCTCGAAACATGGCGAGCCCAAATGGTGACCCTCTTGCTGAGTTAAGGTCGCGTCGAGAACGGGCCCGTGCCGGCGGAGGGCGCAAAGCACTGGAGTCCATTCGTGCAACTGGGCGCGGGACCGCCAGAGACCGAATCGATTTGCTGGTCGATCCAAATTCCTTCGTCGAGGTTGACACGTTTGTCACCCACCGTACCACGGATCACAACATGTTTCTTCACCAAACACTCGGCGATGGTGTTGTTACAGGTCACGGAACCATTGATGGTCGACGAGTTTATTGTTTTGCACAAGATTTCAGTGTGCATGGTGGTTCGATGGGCGAAATGCATGCCAAGAAAATTGCAAAACTTGTCGAAATGGCTGAACGTTCCAAAACACCCTTGGTCTGTGTTTGGGACGGTGGTGGACAGCGCGCACACGATGGTATCGATGCCTTAGCTGGTACTGGGGAGTTGCTTGATCGATTGGTTCAATGCAGCGGCAGAGTTCCCATCATCAGCCTTGTACTTGGTCCCGTAGTTGGAGTCTCAGCTCTTGCAGCAAGCCTTTCTGATTTTACAATCCTGGGGGAGGAACACGGACAACTCTTCCTTTCCTCACCGCTCGAAACCCCTGAGGTTCAACGAGGTGAAGTTGATGCAGCAGGATTGGGGGGTGCAAGCCTTCATGCCTCACGTTCGGGTATTGCCTGTTTGGTTGCAGATGATGAGGACGATGCGTTTTTCTTGGTGCAAGAAATTCTCTCGTATCTACCCGATCACAACGATGCTGAGCCGCCTTTCGTGCCCTCTGAAGATCCCATCACCCGTCTCAACGACGTGCTCGAGTCCTTGGTTCCGGACAACCCCAATCGCCCTTACAACATGGTTAGCGTCGTTGAGGAAGTTGTTGATGATGGCGAATTTCTCGAGTTGTTTCCAAATTATGCTGAAAACATCATCATTGGGTTTGCAAGACTCGAGGGACGTAGTATAGGCGTTGTAGGGAATCAACCAAACGTTCTCGCTGGCTGCTTGGACATTGACGCATCGATTAAAGCTGCGCGGTTTATTCGGCTTTGCGACGCATTCAACATACCTCTCGTCACGTTTGAAGACGTACCTGGTTTTCTACCTGGGGTTGTTCAGGAGTGGGGCGGAATCATCCGACATGGTGCAAAATTGCTGTTCGCCTATGCTGAGGCTACTGTTCCAAAACTCACCCTCGTCACTCGGAAAGCATACGGTGGAGCATATCTTGCAATGTCCTGCAAGCACTTGCAAAGCGATTACAACGTCGCTTGGCCCACAGCAGAACTCGCAGTGATGGGAGCCGAGGGTGCCGTCAACATCATCCATCGACGAGAAATTAATGCAGTTGATGATGCTCAAAAGGAGGAGGTACGTCAACGATTGGTCGATGAATACAAGGCCAAATTTGGTGACCCTTACGTCGCCGCCCGCAACGGTTGGCTCGACGATGTCATCGAGCCAAATGAAAGCCGTCTCAGACTATGTAGAGCACTATCGATTCTACGCTCAAAGCGTGAATGGAGTCCGCCCAAGAAACACGGAAACATTCCACTATGATTCGTTCAATCGAGCTTCGACCCGAGCGAGTAAACCTCCAGACGAAGACTCAAGATCCGGCTCCTCTGGAGGTTTCTTGAATTGGAGCAACAACCAGCATACGGCTGCAAAAAGCGGTACAATGATGAGTGCTGCAATCAAGATGTTACCAGAACCTGAATCGGTCTCGTCTGTTATCGTGGAGCTTGATTGCCCCTCAGCAACAAAGTATTGCACACGTGTTGAAACATCGGCAAAGGATGAATCTTTAGCGATGATATCGATGTTCAAAATATCTGCAGGTTGAAGATTGACCTCAAGAATCTCTGAACAAAAGCCAGTAGCATCGCACGTTCGTATCCCCTCTACTTCATTGCCATTAAGACGTAGGATAACGTCCATCTCACCTCCATCTGCATCGGCCCACGTCCATGCGATCGAAAGATGAGAATCATCGGTTTGTTCAACCGACGCGTTTGATAGAACTGGACGGTCAGGCAGAGGCTCGATTGAAATATTGAGAATCTTTGAGAAAACTACAGATCCATCGGTCACGTTCAACCACCATCCTGCATCACTGCCCCATTCATCAAGAAGAGCTGAGACGAGCAATTCTTGCCCGGATAATGCAGCCATTGCCTTCGAACTCCCGGCGGATTCAACCGACCAGGTCAGGGTATCTCCGTCCACATCGTATGCAAATGCTGTAAGGTCCACGAGCAGTGTTTCCTCTTCGTTCATTTGAAGCGACCAAGCCGTTTCATCAACAACGAACTCATCATCAACAGCTTCGATGCGTAAGGGCACATCAGCAATCAATGGAGTATTGTATCCATCGGAAATAGAGAGTTGCAATACTTCAGCACCAGACGCATTTGGCAGTGGTGTGAATTCGATCAGAGGAAGATCGTTTGACACATTCCATTCAATTAAACCTCCAACCCCTTCACTCTCACCGTTGATAAGCACGGTCAGCGGTTGTTGTTCTGGGTCTTCGAAATAATCGAGATACGGGAGCAAGATGCTTTCCCCATCTTCAATAAGTGTTTGTTGACCGATTGTTGAGAGTTGAATAATCTGGTCGTTGATGGGAAGAACACGTCCCAGAAGCGTTACATTTGCCTGATCAAGTATCTCACCGTCGGCTTCCAAATCGAGTTCGATACGCGTAGTACCCTCCCACTCTTCATCCAACGAATGGTAGAGGGTCACAGATGATTGATCGGGATGAATCACGACGTTGAAATGAGACGCGTTTTCTAGGACTGTCGCATTAAGGATTCGTACGGATTGACCATCGGGATCGGAAGCGATTTCAGAAGCGTTCAATACAACGGACCCCCGTTGTGGAACAATGAATTCCGGCAATGGTTCGACAAATTCAATTGGGTCATTGGTTCGGTTAAAATCAAAGCTCGCAAATCCCGTCCCACCCTCTACAGAGACGACAAGTCGCAATTCATGAGGACCTGGGGCAATTCCTTCCATGGGTACGGTACAAGACACATTTTGATTCACAATCGTGGCTTGGAATGTCGTTACGTTATCTAAGAGACAGTGTCCTTCAACGGTCCATTCTGAAGGAAGATCAGCGTAAACATCTCCGTTTCGCATCGACCAAAGGGCGTCAAATTCAGCATTGTCTTGAGGTGAAAAAATTGTTCCGTTGAGACTGGTCACGTTTGTGATGCGAATTAATTTCGCATCGTCCAATAACTCATCCACATAGCCGTTCGAATCCGATGAGGAGTAAAGATTGTTTTCGCGATTGAACGCCTCTCGGAATTTTGAATGATCACCTCGCAATGTCAAATCAAAGTACGGTAGGATGTGATCCATTGCATGATCGATTTGTTCTTCTTGGGTTAGCGATGCATCACCGTCGTTGAAGTTTTCAAGGAATGAGGATGTGTCTTGGTATTGGTAATGATTGGCCCCAAGCGAATGCAAAATCTGCCACGCCAAGCCATCAACGTTTTCCAACACTGGAATGACATTTTCTGTCGCTGGAGCGACTTCATCGGCGCTTCCGGTAATGTACAAAGCAACGTTTGGCATCGCTCCGCTTGAGATTATTGGATCCTGAACCGATTCTACCTGCATGGCTAATCCAACCAATGCTCGAGGTGGTTCAAGTGTACCATCCGTCACCAAATTATCCCAGTTGATGTAAACGTTGCTTGCCCAGGTTGCACCATATCCGTGACCAATTAACCCCCAATGCTTCTCGTCGACGGAACCAAACATTCCAAGAACAACATCGTTGGTTTGGTTTGCAGCATTCATCCAAGACTGGACGTCGAGTATGGATTCGATCAGGCTTTGCCATGTTGGGTTCGTCTCTGAATTGAGTTCCGTATGGATGTAAACCATCGTTCCTCGCTGAGCGATTCGGGTTGAAATGAGCATGTAGTTATCAGGTGATTCGTTCTCGTCAATGAGCAACAAAACCCACGGGAATGGGCCGTTACCAGCCATTTCCTGCTCCTCTCCACTCTGTAGCGCAGGGTAGACCAATCGATGGTCTGCTTCGAAGGTCCCTTCTTGTTGATCAAAATCAACGTAACCTACTGGGTAGTCCACTCCTGAATGTGTTGGTTGGAAATTCATATCCTCTTCCGGAACGGCTGTTGAGGTGGACAGTGTAGAGAAAAACATCAAGCAAACCAGGAGGAGTGCCCGCTCTCTCATGGGCGGCTGTTCATGCTTGGACATTTGATTGTTGCAGGCGATTGCATCATGTTTCCTCAAGTTTGTATTCCATTGAAATTAACCAAGTCATCAATTGTTCGAGACTAGGGAGGTTCTCAGAGAGATTGGGCGCCCACAAACTACGCCAGCTCTCAAGATGTTGCGCAGCCAACATCCACCTCCCGTCAATTTGATTGCGATTCGGCAACAGACGTTCGAACCTTTCCTCAAGGGAACCCTTCATCGGAGAATAAGCAGGATTGAGAATGTAGTTCGAATTGGGAGTGGATTTCAAAGAGCCTTCTGCATCGAAAACTAGGTCGAAGGTGGCATCGTTTCCGGCTTTTGTGTTGACCAACGTTGCCGGCAATTGCCGTTTTCCTCCGAGCGATACGACCTTTCCTCCACTCTTAATCCAAGCCGACGCAACGGAACGTGCTGCTCCTCCGCCTCCGTTGATACCAAGCAGTGCACCTTTGGAAACATCGATGCCGAAGTGATAGGCTGTGTGAACGATTGCGTGGCCGTCGGTCGTTGCGCAATACCATCCTTGTCCAGTGTATCGAAGTGTATTGACTGAAACGATATCAATCGCTTCGTCAATGGGCGAGAAAACCATGCTTTGTATTTGGTGCTTAAGCGGTGAGGTAAGGTTGAGCCATACCTCACTGGAGGACGAACGTTCGGGAAGTCGAATGCTTGAAAATGCGCGCTCTGGCTTTTCCATTTTTGCAAGCAGACCATCATGAGCTTCGAGAAGAATTATGCTTGTTGCACGATGCTGGAGTTGCGATTGAAAGGTTCTCAGATTCTTCTGAGCCGGAGCCCAAGTTGGCTGATGTTTGTTGTGTTCAATGTATGCCCATCCAAGCAGTTCATCGATGTGATTTGTCTCAAGGTTGGTAACGGATGAAACGTTGAGCTGTGCAAGGTGACCTTTGTGTCGCATGTGTGCAAGTACAAGGTTGAACAAGATTGGGGACAGTGTGTGGCTGATTGGCGAGCCGCCTACAGCGTATCTCAAACCGTCCATGCTTGCACTTTGGAGTCATTGTTCATGAACGTCTGCTTTACGCATCTTGCATCAAATATAGAGAATGCAGGCCATGTATTCAAAAAGAAGGGAGTTATGGGTACATCATGGCAGCGGCTGAACGTGGTTCTTTTCTCTGGATGATGTTTGCTATCACGCAAGTGTTTCTCTCAATCAAACTCGTGGGTGAGGTCGAGGGGTGGATTACGACCCTTTTCGGCGGTGGTGCGGCAGCTGCATTCATGTTGGCATTGATCGTCTTTCGACAGGAACAGCGCGATCTCTTACTCAACCCACTTAAGATGAGCCGGGAAGTTCACGAGGATGCAATCAAGGGCCAAGGCAAAGGCGTCGGATTCGGTGTTGGCCTATGGATCGTATCATTGATTTTCTTGCTCGCCGCCGTTTGATCTCTGGGCGAAGAACATGATACCCATTGACCCGGCAACCGTTACGACGATTCGTGCCATTGACGAGGGATCGGAAGAATTGTTTGGAGGATTCTGGCCATTCATACGCCGAACGTTGATGCTGTTTCTCCCCCTATGGGTGTTCTTGTTGCTATGGGCTGCAGGTATGCCCAACATCATCTCAGCACTGTTCTCTGGCCTCTCGTTATCGATTATTGTCGCAATAGAACGGTACAAACTACGAGAAATTGCAGGAAAAGACAATTAATGACTGGCGGTTGATGATACACATGACCTTGTTCGAGACGATTACTGAGTTCGTGGGAATTGAAGCACCATCTCTGATGGAAATCATCTTTGTGAGTTGCGCAGTACTTGGAGGAATCTTGTTTTTCATCATGATGCTCCTCATGATGGTTGGAGACGTTCTTGGAGGCGTAACCGATGCAATCGGCTTGGACATTGATGCAGGCGGTGGAGCGTTTGAGATTTTGAGTGTTCAAGGATTGTCTGTGGCAGTCATGATGTTTGGCCTGACTGGAATGTTTGGTCTCTCCGCTACCGGAAGTGATGTCGTCGCCGTACTCGCAGGAGGCGTCGGTGCAGCAGCAGGTATGTACGGAATGGGCAAAATGATGTACGGAATCAATCAACTGCAGGCAGATGGTACAGTCAATTACAACGATGCGATCGGCCAGAGAGGACAAGTTTACTCACGCATTAAGCCGAACGAAACTGGGGAAATTCAGGTTCCTGTCGATGGAACACTCAAGACCTTGCTCGCTAGAGCACAGGACAAGTCGATGTTGATACCATCTGGTGAATTCATCCGTGTTGTCGACGTCATCGGTTCGACAATGATAGTCAAGCCACTTGATGAAGGGTCTGCTGAAGAGTGATTCAGGCCTAAATAGACTGTAGGCAAAGTGATTAAAAACAGAGAACTCTACTTATGTACATGGCGGATGCAGGTTTTTGGGCAGTTTTCATCGTTTTTGGGGTATTGGCTATCGCAGCCTTTGGAATAATCTTAGTCGCAACACGTTACAAGCGTTGTGCGTCTGACGAAATCCTCGTCGTCTATGGACGAATTCGGGGTGGTAAAGCCTCGAGATGTATACACGGTGGAGCCGTTATGGTTTGGCCGTTGATTCAGGAGTACAAGAAAATCTCACTCATTCCCATGACGATTTCCATTCCTCTTGACAACGCACTTTCGCTGCAAAACATCCGAATCAACGTCCCATCGACGTTCACTGTTGGTGTAAGCACAAACCCTCTGATTATGAACAACGCTGCAGAGCGTCTTCTTCATCTAACAAAAAATGACATTGAAGGAATGGCACAAGAAATCATTCTCGGTCAACTTCGTTTGACGGTTGCAAGTCTCACCATTGAGCAAATCAACCAAGATCGTGATGCCTTCCTCGAACTTATTCGTGACAACGTTGGTGCCGAACTTCACAAGTTGGGTCTTTACCTCATCAACGTCAACATCATTGACATCACTGACGAGTCGAACTACATCAACAGCATCGGTAAGAAAGCCGCAGCAGGTGCTGTCAACAAGGCTCTTGTTGACGTAGCAAACGCTGAGCGTGATGGTGCAATTGGTAAAGCAAACGCAGACCGAGATCGTGAAGTNCAGGTTGCCCAAAACGTCGCTGAGTCACAAAAGGGACANAAGGCNGCTGAAGTTGACCGNCGTGTTTTCGTTCAGCAACAAGAAGCAACGGGTGTNCAAGGTGAAAACCTGTCCCGTGCAGAAATAGCATCCTACCAAGCAGACCTCGANGAAAAGGAAGCNGCNGCNATGCAGCGAGCAGAAGTNGCCCGCCGTACTGCTGAAATGGAAGTTCAAAAGGCNCAATACANTCTTGAGCAAGAGCGTCTTCGAGCNGAAGAAATTGTCCGTGAGGAGATTTCGAAGACNCAGATTGAGATNGCTGCAGAAGCGGAGGCTGAGCGCCAACGCCGNATCGCNCAGGGTGANGCGGATGCAGTGCTCGCACGNTANAATGCNGAAGCAGAGGGNACCAAAGCGGTCCTNGANGCAAAGGCGAACGGTTACAAGCAACTCGTTGAAAGCGCTGGTGGCGANGTCAAAGCTGCTGCTACGCTNCTCATGGTNGAGAAGATTGAAGAAATCGTTGCTCGNCAAACCGAGGCAATNGCAAACCTCCAAATCGACAAGATCACCGTTTGGGACTCAGGCAANGGTGGCGAAGGNGGAAGCACAGCNAACTTTGTTTCTTCTTTGATCCGTTCNCTNCCTCCAGTTCACGACGTNGCNAAGATGGCTGGTGTTGACCTACCAGACTACCTCGGNTCCATGAAGGAAGAGTAAANNCGTNCAATTGGAACCCATCNNAAAACGNTGTGTTCGCCCTGAATACAGGGGTTGATTTGTAAGCCGAATTGCTGTGCAACGGTTTATGGCAAGTGATTTGGAGATTGCTCGTGCAGCCCAATTGGAACCAATNGAANCAATNGCATGGAAATTGGGCATTCCGTCAGGAGAGCTTGTTCCACACGGNCANTACATGGCCAANCTAACTTGGGATGGNATGAANCAACGNTTTGANTCATCAAAAGGCAATCTTAATTCTGGTTACNTCAGTCAATCCAACACCGTTTGGTGAGGGGAAAACCGTNACCACAATCGGATTGACGCAAGCACTTTGCCATATTGGAAANAATGCAACATGNGTCATTCGTGAGCCTTCCATGGGCCCAGTNTTCGGAATCAAAGGAGGTGCTGCGGGAGGNGGCCAAGCNCAAGTNCTTCCTATGGAAGAAATCAATNTGCACTTTACNGGCGATCTCCATGCAGTGACCTCGGCCCANAACCTTCTNTCCTCTCTNNTNGATAATCACATCAAACACGGGAATGAATGCAACATTGANTCGAANCGAGTCTTTTGGCCACGTGTTGTTGATTTGAACGACCGTTCCCTTCGTGAAGTGATNATTGGCCTTGGAGGNCCTGCAAATGGNAANGTTCGGCAAGACCGNTTTGACATNACTGCTGCNTCTGAAATCATGGCAATTCTCGTATTGGCAAATGATTATGCTGATTTGAGGAGAAGGCTTGGTGAGATTGTGATTGCAGAATCAATGGAAGGNCACCCCATTAANGCAGAGCATATTGATGCAGCGGGTGCAATGGCACTTCTCCTCAGGAATGCTTTCCTTCCAAATCTTGTCCAGACACTTGAAGGCAANCCTGCCTTCATCCATGGCGGCCCNTTTGCAAACATCGCNCANGGAAATTCATCCATTGTTGCNGATCGAATTGCCCTTTCCTGTGCAGACTACGTTGTCACNGAAGCAGGATTTGGNAGTGATATGGGTGCTGANAAATTCATGCACATCAAAGCAAANACATCNGGAAAAGCACCTGATTGTGTTGTCATGAATGTTACAGTACGTTCAATGAAACTTCATGGTAAAGCCTTTGGNGACCGAGGAGGATATCGCCCTTCNAAGNAGGAACTNGAGAGTGAAAATGTCCAAGCGGTCATTGCAGGAGCAACNTCCAANCTNGATCGCCACATCAAGAACATGGCCAGATTCGGCGTACCTGTTGTTGTTTCAATCAANCAATTTNCGAGNGATACGGAAGAGGAGCTCGAAGCCATCGAATCNGCTGCACGAACAAGTGGAGCAGCGCGTGTTTGCCGAACTGAGGTTCATTCAAAGGGTGGCATNGGTGGANCAGACCTCGCAAATGCAGTCGTTGCTGCTATCCACGACCATGTTGCGGCCGGGNGNCCNTTNCTTCCNCTGGTCGCTCCTAGTGATTCAATTGAAACNAAGATGAACGCAATCGCCACACGAATGTANGGGGCGAACAGCGTACAAATTGAAGCAGCTGCAAAACGTCAACTCAAGAAAATAATTGATTGGGGATACGGNAGNTTACCTGTATGNATGGCAAAAACACAGTACTCAT
The DNA here is from genome assembly GCA_002698145.1 of Methanobacteriota archaeon. GTDB lineage: Archaea > Thermoplasmatota > Poseidoniia > Poseidoniales > Poseidoniaceae > MGIIa-L2. The sequence goes on from NZVG01000032.1 coordinate 77,735, forward strand.
TCTCACATGATGCTGGTTTGCTTGGTGCTCCCTCTGGATTTGATTTGCCTGTTCGAGAGTTCAGGTTGAATGCTGGTGCTGGATTTGTGGTCGCAATCCTTGGCTCGATGATGACCATGCCGGGTCTTCCNAAGCGNCCAGCAGCAAGCGATATGGATATGGACGANGACGGGAATCTGAAGGGTGTCTTCGGGTGAACATCGATGCGCATACTCAAACAGACCGAGAACCATTGGAAACTTCGGATTGAATCNGAAGATGANNTNTGGGTTCTTGCTCGNCTGGCTTCACCAAGTCGACATCTGGCGATGCTTGGGGAGCGTAGAGATACGACAACCGCTGAATCTGGCTTGCGTGCAAAAGCCGCTGANCGGAAAANAATGTGGATTGAACTAAGNGTTCAAACNACTGAGTACCAATCCTATTCTGATACGTTAAGGGTNCATGGCATTATTGAGCAGGCACCAATAGATATTGGATCNCATCACACACATATNATTGAGGTCGGTGANGAAATCGAATTGACAACANCGNACATCTTTCCGAGTTTCGACCATGCATTGTTGAANGANGCGGTTGATTCCTCNAANAAAAGCAATGTTTCACTCATTGTTGTTGAAAACGATGAGATTGTTTTGTTTGAAATCACACCTCGAGGACTGCGTGAGGGCGCAACCTGGACNATGCGCGGAGGNGGTAAGCGTGGTGANGNGCGAACCAGTGAANCAGTNGCTCAGTCNTTTCTAAAACAGGTGAGTAANGANATTCTTGCCGCAACCAGCACAGAATTACCNATGATNTTGTGNGGACCAGGGCNTGCCAGAGAGAAACTCAAATCCGTTATTCTTGAAGTCGATATGAATCGTAATTTACGATCGATTGGGACCTCTATGGCTGGCCGTGCAGGAGCAAATGAGGTCATACGTGAAGGCTTAGCAAACGATTTCCTCGAAAATCATGCGATTCATAAGGAGATTCAATTGCTCGAGGAAGTATGGACGCGAATCAGTTCAAATGGAGCCGTTGCATATGGAGAACAANCGCTTGNTCGGGCAATGGCTGAGGGGGCGATNGAAACATTACTNGTTGCAGTCGATTTATTGCGGGATGAGCAAACAGAACTTGATGGCAAGTTGCTTCAGGATTGGGTACGNGGCTTGGATGANATTGGGGGAAANCTTGTCCAATGCTCAGTNGACCANGATGCAGGNGAGCAACTTCTCGGATTCGGTGGCGTNGTTGCATTGCTTCGNTACAAAATGGTGTAGTGCATGAAAATCATTCGCTTCTCTGAACTTGGTGAAAACGTCCGNGATNCGATGGCTGGGGCGAGATGGATNCTNTTGGACCAAGATGACATCCAACATGCGCTTTCAGCACTGATGTTTGCNGAACTTGATGGCGTGTTGGTTGCAGTTGATCATCGTAAATCAAAACCTGATGACGGTTTGTGGCGTCGTGCAGTCCATTTACTGCTNGTTGCAGNAAATGAAAATGCTGAAGAAATCCAGCATAGAAGCGGNATCACGAANGTCATATCATGNGACGTATCGTCANTTGAAGANCANATATGGTAATGGGTCCGGAGGGAATTGAACCCTCGATCTTCGCCTTGTAAGGGCGACGTCATNAACCCCTAGACCACAGACCCAACCTTCCGTCGTTGGTGACGTATTTGAAACGCTTGGCAATGCAATAACCTCAAAACGGATGCGTATCCACCGACNGAGCAATGGACGAAGAGGCTCAAGCCGCTGCGGCCCGTTTGGTTCGCCGTCTCAAGGATGGTTACACCATCACCATCGCAGAATCATGCACTGGGGGATTGCTTGCGAGCACACTCACCGACATTGCTGGAGCGAGTAAATGGTTCAATCAATCNTGGGTCACATACNCAAATGATGCGAAAATTCGTGAATTGAATGTCGATGANAAAACATTGGAAAAGCGNGGTGCAGTATCNGCAGAAGTTGCAATCCAAATGGCACAGGGAGCNCTCGCAAGAGCAAATGCTGACATTGCAATATCCATAACCGGAATCGCCGGGCCNAGCAACGATGGNACCANTAAAAAGGTGGGATATGTTTACGTCGGAATCGCTTCACGTACTTGGGCAATTGCTGAAGCGACNCAAATTGGTGGTANCCGGCAAGAAAACAAAGAAGGGTTNGTNCATTTCGCCCTNCTTACTGCNATNCGACATTGGGATCAAGCNATGGAACTTGCNGAGCAAACACTTCAGAATGAGATAAAAAGGCGTGAGGAAGAAGCNCGNAAGANNGCCTTAGANGAGATTGCTCGAAACCAAAGAGCCGATGCTGCTGCTCGTTCTGCNGAATGGCAAGCNCAATCTTGGTCCGATAAATCGAGNNTTCCCTCCGATGCCAATCTTGGAACCGACGTTGAATGGTCGGGTGACTCAGGAAACGAATNAACNTGAAGCCTTTTGGAGGGTCGCCTCCCATTGANNNTNATGACTGCGGAATGGGGTATGATTTCGCAGGAATTNATGAAACGAGGAATCCTTGTNACGACCGGTGTCAAGGAAAGGTTACTCNCCCTTCGCAATCCNTTCNANGTACTTGATCAAGGNGNAAAAATTGGATTTGAAAGAGGAATGCTTTCCATCGATGTTCTCAATGAANTNGTTGATNTNGCCGGCAANNCAGCCNCAAATGAAGNTGAAAAAATTCGNCAACCTATTGGTCGAACAATCGCCCCNGTAAANGAACCNGAGCCTGTNAANATTCAATACAGAAANAATCTCCCTGACTGGAGTGANAAAGACTTCTCTGGNATGGCTACNGATGTTGANAATGACATNCTCATNCATTACGACATCACNGGCAACAGNACAACAGAAGGAAAAATGGNTCACATNCANGCATGNTTTAATGACCGTTTGGAAAGCATACGCAAGATGATNGTGAAAAATTCAAGACTTCCGAGAAAACCCCAAGAAATCGGGCGATTGAACATCGAATANCAACGNTATCAAGGATATGAAAATCTCGCNGTTGCAATTGGTCTNGTNAATGACCCACGCCACACAAANAATGGACANNTGATGTTTGGACTTGAAGATGAAACAGGTGANATGAACTGTTTGTTAACAATACGNCAGGGAGATGANAGNGATCGTATGCATGAACAAGTCGTTGAAGCNGGNTTGATGCCGGATGATGTTCTNGGCGTCAGTGGTTCGTTNTCCCAAACNGGCGACATATTTTATGTGGATGACTTGTTNTTCCCNATGAAAGATCGACATGACAAAAAAAGNGCAGANNTCGGTGTNAGTGTTGCTTTCNTATCAGATATTCACGTTGGNTCAAAGACATTTCTTGANGCNCANTGGCACAAGATGGTGCGNTGGTTCCATACCGATCCGCTTGCNAAGACGATTAAATATCTNATTTTGAGTGGTGATTGTGTCGATGGAGTNGGGATTTANCCNGGCCAAGATAANGAGCTCGCAATTCCAGATCTATTNGGGCAGTACAGTGAATTTGCACGNCTTTTGGAGTTGTTNCCNGATTGGGTCGAATGCATAATGTTNCCNGGGAATCACGATGCTGTANGGCCAGCTGAACCTCAACCTACCTTTGAGAANGATATNCAACAAGATTACAACAAAACCACGTTTGTTGGNAATCCNTGTGATTTTTCCCTTCACGATGTTCGTTTGCTNTCATACCATGGAAAGTCGATCGATGATTTTGTAGCAGGACTACGCACGGTNACGTANTCCGAACCGGTGGAAGCNATGCGTCAGATGNTAAGAAGACGACATTTAGCCCCACAATGGGGGGGTAANACACCNTTATCNCCAGAACTTGAAGATGGNCTTGTCATTCGTGANGTNCCGGACATCTTTGTNACTGGTCACGTCCATGGCCATGCATGNTTGGATTTCNGGGGAACAACNCTGGTCTGTTCNTCNACNTGGCANGATCAAACNTCGTACCAAAAGATGCTNGGTTTCCAACCAAAGCCGTGTATGCTNACAATTGTAAATCTTCANTCACACAAATCGACTTCAATTCCCTTCGCTTGAAGGAAAATGAATGTAATCAAGAATCTTCGATAGGTCTCTTTCGGTNACAATNGGCACATCTGCTTTGGTAAATGCTTCGAGNGANGATTCTCTNCTTGGGTTAAACCCAATGAANTGGCTTCCNTCGATCATCATGGAGAGGTCCATTTCTGAATCTCCNACNGAGACGATTTCATCTGCCGCAAACCCATGCATCTNCATCAGACGGCTAATGACATCGCCTTTTCCACTGGCATGGAGACGGCAGACGCCATCATCGGACANGTATCCATCNTTATCGAACTCAAATCCATTTGCAATCCAATCGTCAACATTTAGCATAGCNGCTATGCTNCTAACAAAGAGATCAACNCCNGCNCTTACAATTGCNACATAGATGCCTGCATCNTGNAGTTNTTGCACTGTTTCNCGAGCNCCTTTCATCAAGCCTATTCCAGAATACATTCGAAACAGTTCATCTTCATGAATGGGGTTTCGAATTGCTTTCCACATNGCGATGTCCGATCGCATGAATTCAACATCGGAGATTTCACCAGCAATAAATCGTGANAGATTCTTGCTGTTGTCCGTTCCAAATCCATCGTGCAATGTTTTCCAAGANCTTACNGAGTCAACGAGGACTCCATCGCAGTCAAATACAACACATCGGCAAACGCTGACCATGTCCTATCCTANCAATTCNTGCTTGAAAGCATTCGCATTGGCACCAGAAGATTGGGCCGGCGGCTGTGAGGCCACCGGCCCATCAACTGTTCTCAGTCGTAACTGAACTTCAGACGATCTTGTTGAACTCAAGGTCNNNGTATGTCTTGATGACAGACCCTTCNCCTGGTCCTGGTTGGTAGGTGATACGGATTGTTGCATCCNTAAGCGACTGACCATCAGGGGCNTGAGTTCGTACGAAGATTTGGTCACCGATTCCGAAGGTAGATTCCTTGAAGCTACCNTGGTCCTCNACCTTGTCAACGAANGTNACAAACGCATCGCTGTTCGCTGGATTGAATCCATAGACATTGCTTGTGTTTGAGAGCAANGTTNCGTANGANGTTCGAACACCCTCTGTGTTGGTGTAGAGGACTGTTACGGTAACAGCCGCTGTAGCCAACTCAGCTTCGGTTTGATCAACTGTGATTGCCCAGTATCCNTCTGCNGTACCAAGTTNCTNGTTCTCGATGTCAAAGGTGACTCGAGGNACGCCCAACTTACCGGTCTCTGCGAGAGAAGAGGCCCAGACGTAGATAACACCGGAAAGGACGACAGTGATAGCAACCATCAAGATGGTAGCGATAACTGGGCTNACAGCCATTTCGTCTTCAACGATGCGTCGGGTNTCNTCTTCTTCTCCGTCTTCCTCTTCACGGCGGCTTGCCATTGCNAGTGCAGTGACGAAGAAACCAGCGAGGGCTACGACGACNAGACTTGGTGCGAACGATGGAACAGATCCAATTCCGCCACCGAGTTGAACAACGGATGGGAGTTTGTCTCCACTGCTGAGGAAGTCCTCAGACGGCTTGTTCACGTGGTTNCAGGCGGTTGGGATTCCAGCGTCACTNCCGACAGCGGAAGCCTCNGAGAACATGACGTTGTTACACCAGTCACTGTCTTGGAGAAGTGGTCGGCGTTGCGACTCCTTCAATCCATCATCACCGTATGCACCAGGCTTGGACCATTGGTCACCAACAACACCGCCACCGTAGTTGATGTGGGATGTTGGATCATCGGTCTGGAACCGNTGTGCAGGNGCCTTCGACATNTCACACTCTTCATCGAGACAGGTGAGGACATCCATCTCAACCCAAATGTACGGTGTNTCACCATTGCCGTTGTCGACGATGTAGACGTACTCTTGGATTGTAATGGTCTGACCCCATTCTGGTGGTGTGACGTACATGACGTTCTCAGCTTCACCNTGGCCTCCACTNGTGTGGAAGGTTACNGCCAACATGTGGTCGTAGGTGTATGGGCCTTGATCGCCACCAGCNCCGACNTCNACCTCAACAGGNACGTAAGTGCCTGTGAGAACGTTGTNGATGCCTTGGAAGTCGAATCCGACGACGTCATCGAGGAAGTANTCAGCGACGAGTTCTCGTACGTTCTCAACACGAACACCAATCTCTTGCGTTGCTACACCTTGTTGGTAGTTGGCAATCGGCATGANTGATNGGTCGTAGTTNGGNACGTAGNTNGGNGCAGTCAATGTNTCCTTNAGGACAAGGCGGATTTGACAGAAGTCNGATCCACTTGGTCCAATCTGNTGGATACCGTTGTTGTTCAAGTAGTCAATTTCCCAAGCGTTNGCAGTGGTTGTTGCATCAGGNACGAGTGTGAAGACNAGGTTGTCTCCAACAATCTCTGTACTGAAGTAGTTCTCGTAGGTACANTGGTCGGTTGATTCAACNGTCCATGTCAAGTCAGCANCGTTGTGGTCAACGTCGTACTTGACNGCAGANAGGTCGTANGTNAGGTTGTTTGCGTTGGTGTCATCTTCCATGAGGCTGATGGACCATGGAGCTACTGGAGTAGATCCGTTTGCCGCAGTNACAACTGCACCGGACGTAACGTCCCAGTCGANGACGACTGGAGCGTCGTTNACTGGGCTGACTGAGAAGTCAACCGTGTATGGGTCTGCGTCTTGGTTTTCTGCACCATCATCACTGAGNGTNAGTGTGACCGTACAGGTTCCACCGAGTTCGTTTGCGGTGTTCTCTGTAATCGTCAACTCNTTGTTGGTNACCGATACGCCGAATGCNATACATTCGGTTGGTACGGATGCACCCCAAGTGTAGACTTGTCGAACAGGGCTCTGCTCGTTGTCCATATCACGGATGTACGACTTGCTTGCGTTCGAGATGTCTCCAAGGAACTTGGANACACTGCCGAATCCTTCAGGAACGATGTTCGTGTANGATCCGTCATCGACGAAGACTGGCATACAATCAGCACGCTCTNTGTTACAGATATCTGGCTTGTCGTTGATGTTGTTGANNGTCAAGGTCATGTTCTTTGTGTCAGTCAAGCCGTGGCTGTCTGTAACAATGAACTCGAACTCAACAGTACCNAACTGATCAGTGAGCGGTGTGATGGTAACNGTNTGACCGTTCTGGTTCCANTCGACCAATACATTGCTGTGNGCAACGGTTGTTCCTTCTGTNACGGTCCATGTGAGAGTTNCCTCTTCNTCTTGGACATCGTCAGCGAGGTNGGTCAANGAGATGACGTATGCTTCACTGTCNTCGTCAATTGCATCATCTGCGAGAGCNGCCTGNATTTCAGGACATGCTCGCTTGATGTCGANNGTGAGCTCTTGGTTGGTCGCCATCGAAACAGCGTCAACAGTNGCCCAGTCATATGNACAGTCTGCCTTTGTCTTGATCATCACATCGTAGTCCTTTGCAGGTCCTGCGGTGGTGGTACCCTTGTAGGTACGGTAGACAAGNACTTCATCGCTGATGCTNCCTGTTTCCAAGTCACCGTGAGTTGTCTCGAGAGAGATGTACTCAGCAAGTGNTTGNACACCGGTNGTTACNGTCTGAGTTGGGTGAACAGTTTGGATGTTGGCTTGTCCGTCTTGGACGACTGCAACNATGTTCACTTCATCAGGTGTTCCACCAANTCGGCTGAATGGGATNGCGATTTCGAAGAAACCAGCGGTTGTTGTTCCCAAGTCAGCGTCGACAGCATCTGTGGACANGGAGCTTGCGCCCCATCCAAGGAATCCATTGGAGTAGAGGTCCATGTTGGAGTCGCTTGTAGCCCAGAAGAGGAAGTCTGCTTGAACCGGTAGTGTGTGTGCACCGTTGAGGTTGTATCCAGTGTTGGAACCGCCNGCAACGACGTCAAGGTAAATCAAGAGGTCGTTGTTGGTCAGATCTTCGCCTGTCATACCGATGTAGAGCGCATCGCCCTCACTGTATGTGACGTAGAAGTCNTTGGTTCCGTCTCCGGAGATCAATCCTGGCATAGCGTCATCGGATGGGTTCAATGGTGTGTTACCAATCCANTCTGAGTTGTCACCATCCACAGCCATNATGTCTGGCTGGAACGAAGGCGATACGTATGCAGCACGGGTTCCGTCGGTNGAGACCAAGGTCATACCAACGGCGGATGCAGCACCNTCGAGGTGCGTTGCATCAAGGCTGAACAAGTTCGCTTCATCGATGGTTGCAGACGAGACGATGCTAATCTTGGAGGCNTCGAGCGTGTTACCAATGCTGGTAACGTAGGCGTTCGANCCTGCNTTGATTTGCGTGGTCGAAGCCGACCATGTCAGGTTCTCAACGGATCCAATNGACTCAACAGCATGGAGTGCTGTTGTCGCCGTTGAANNACCGCCGTCCCATCGGAACTCGGTNTTTTCAGCATAGACACCAACGTCTCCTGCAGCGTCGAGTGGGTANATCCACGAGTAGTCACCGTCGACCATGTAGAGACCTGTACCGGTTGTACCACCGTCAACGGATGCACCNATTGCGGTGACCGTTGCGCTGTCTGCGTANACACCNGCNGTTGTTCCTGCGATGTCTGCGTCTCCGTAGAGNAGCAAGGTAGCAGAATCGATGGAAACACCGTAAGCGTATCCTGCGACTGAGGTACCATCAAATTCGATGTCATCGCCCGAGTTGAGCGAGGAGACACCNATACTGGANGCAGCNCCTGTTCCGACGAAGGTNGAATCNACGTCNNNAACACCACANCCNTTGAGGATCATTGCGTTGTCNCCAATGGTCACAGTGTTTTCTCTGCTCTGGATTGTNACTTTGTCACANTCGTTGAAGTCGANTCCAACTGCNTTTGGTGCNACACGGCCAGCNCTGAGNCTGATTGTGTTGTTCTCAACAACTGGTCCTNCNTATCCTCCTGTNGANGTACCGTAGTAAACAGCAATGTTCGCACCGCCGTCNCCNNATGTNTCANTAACAGCGAGAGTGTACTGACCNGCCACGTTGTANGANGNNAATCGTGCNTAGATCGTGATTNGANCNGAATGATCCNGCNGCCCAANTGTCTNTTGTNCCATCAGGCTTGGTGATTNCAANNCCGATTTCANNGCCCCAGNTGTCCGNTTCGAGATCGANGTAAGCCGTCACACCNGATGGGANCGTGAAGGTACAGCTGGTTGNAGTNCGGTACGAGTTCGATGCGATNGTGCACAGCGANGTCGATGGTGCNGGTGGGCTTGTCGCATCGTCCATGCGGATTCCGCCGTCAGCGTCCAACAATGAGTTGTTGGAGATGACACCGTATCCAGCATCGACTTCAATACCGGATTCACCAGACTCTGCGGTTCCAATAATTTCGTTGTTGTCGATTGTGTAATCGTCAATTCCGAACATCTGGATCGCTGTTTGTGGACCGTTGAAGTAGTTGTCAGTTACAGTGAACCGTTGGTTGTTTCCAGCGTAGGCTTGGAAACCTTCCTCAGCGGAGGTACTGTTGAACCAGTTACCGGTAACGGTAAGGTCGTCAACGTACGCATTCGATCCAACCCAAATGTCACCAATCTCTCCACCGTCAAGGAATTCGTTTCCTTCGATGGTGAGGTTGTCTGCACCAAATTCACTCGCACTGTGTCCATAAGCATACGGACTTCGTGTCATGTATACACCTGTACCACAGTTGTTGAATGTGCTGTCCTTGATGTAGGATCCATCTGAACCGGTCAATCGCACACAGATGTCAGTAGACGCTGTAGCAACGTTTCCTGCATTGTAGCCTTTGTAGTGTGAAACGGTTACGTTTTCAATCCTTAGCCACTCAGACACGTAGTCGTAGCTGTTCCAATAGGAGTTGTAAGCCATTCCACTGGTGATGGTTGCTACTGGATTCAGAGTTGCATCCTTGATAGAGATGTCCATTGAATCGTAAATGTAACCCAACTCAAGACCGGTTTGTTGACCAGTGTTTGTGTTGGTACCGAGTCCGTAAACTTCCGAATCATGGAGGTACAATTCTGGAGCATTGCTTCCACTTGCAGCATACCAGCGTTGTGTGTCAAACTGACTGTAGGAACCAGTAACAAGAACAAGGGTGTTGTTCCAGTTGTGCTGATCGTTGTCATCAAA
>NZVG01000033.1 GCA_002698145.1 Methanobacteriota archaeon
CATGGATGCGGCCATTGCTGCAGATTCTCTTTGTCCTGTATCACCCGAGTGCTCTATCTGGAACTCTTCCCAGCCTCCTCTTGGCGCATGATCTCGATTCCATTGTGCTGTACCATCTTGCTGNGCACTCAGGTACTTCCCNTGACANGATTTCAAACAGANGACACCGNTGTCACGGAGTTCGNCCGTGAACTCTTCCCAGCCCCCCGGTGGTGCCGCATCGCGATTGATTTGCACGCTACCGTCGGCTTGTGCTGAAACNTACTTTCCGTGCGAACTCTTGAGCGTGATTTTCCCGCCTGGGCGCTCCTCGANATGGAAATACTCCCACGNACNTGCAACATCACGGTTCCATTGTGCGCTCCCGTCTGGCTGCGCACTNAGAAATTTCCCGTGCACACTTCGGAGGGCAACTTGTGCTATTNCGAGNCCTCCGNCATGNTGNNGGNTGGTGGTTTANGCTAACCAACTCTTCGGTGGATAATCTTGAATGAGAAAATGCATTGATTNGAAAACGTGGATTACTCGTGCATCAACAAGAAGCCCTCGNTGGTGACNATTGCATAGCCGATTCGTTCNAGTTGNACTATGGTCCCTGCTGAATAATCGTTTGATTCCACTCGACCNGATATGTATTCAATTTCTTNTTGNTTTGGAATCAATAAGGTNGANNGTTCGGATGTGGTCGTNGATGTCCAGTGNATNATGGGTCGTTTGTCNGATCGCTCNNCNGATTCTATGTTGCCNTNTTNGTCNATGTCTGCNAACTCTTTGAGTCTGNAAGAGCCGCGNGCATCTTCCGATTCGATGAATACATTNGGAGGGTTGAGNGAAATTGNACGAGTCCCTTTNTCCGANTGGTTTGGATGAATNGGTAATTCAATTTCAGAGGGTACATCNCCNAGAATTTNNACNTCAACNGGGTCACGAATGAACGATAAACGAGGTGCNTCGTCATCAATTCTTCTTTGTGTTGTGAGAGAACAAGGTNGCAAGTGGTACAGAGATATCNTTCTGTGTCACGNCAAGTTCNATCCAAAAATTNCGNAGAGCATCTGCCTGAATCCCTCTTGCTTNNAGCCCTTGAATGGTNGGCAAGCGTGGGTCATCCCATCCACTGTATTCTCCGTTTTCGATGGANNCTCGCATTTTCGAGGTTGAGAANCCTCCCCATTCGTGTACTTTCACTCGACCCCAGTAAATCGTCTCAGGATAAGACCATCCAAAATGCTCGTAGAGCAACGTCTGTTTCCGTGTGGANTCCATNAGATCCTTGCCACGAATGATNTGNGTTACNCCCTGTAAATGATCTTCAACAGCGCTTTGNAAATCGAGCAACGGCCATACTTTGTATTTCGAACNNATGTTTNGNCGNGGGTGTGGATTNGCAACAGTNTCTTGCATCCGTAGTGCGGGCCAGTCTCTTANTGCAGGATTNTTCAGCGTCATGTCCGTTTTGACACGAACCACGGCATCNCCAGGTTTGTAGGTNCCATCCAGCATTTTGTTCCAATCGGAGAGATTTTCCTCGACNGATTTGTCGCGACANGGACAATTTGTTTTNGACTCNCGGAATTGNCGAAAGGNTTCGGCAGTGCATTTNCANACGTAGCCAAACTTGNTTCGTAGCATTTNTTCTGCATGCTCGTAGTANACTGGAATCCGATCNCTAGCAACAACAATCCTGTCAGCNGGTCTACCNAGAAGCCATTCAACCTCTTNTGGAATCANATCGTATGCCGCTAATTCGGGNGGCTTTACTGTCGTNTCAGTGTCATCAAAACGCAGNATNAGCGTCCCTTTATGCTCCTCNGCATAGCTTCCNTTGATGACAATTCCTCTNGCNTGACCAAATGANAGCGGTCCNTTTGGATTTGGTGCAAAGCGGAAGACNGGTTTNGTATCTCCGAGGTTTTTTAGTTCCGGCAAGCCCTCTCTTTTTTCCTGTTTTTTACGTCCCTCGAGGAGNTGNGGCGCATCAGAAGCAAGAATGGATTCAATGTGTTCAAGACCCTGCTCTTGGGCAAGATTGTTGGCTTTCTGTACCGATTGAGCAACNAGAGGACTAATTTGCCCACCNTGTTGACGNAGNTCGCTTCGTGTGCTCATGATTCGNCCAATAACNGAACCNACTGCTCCTTTTCCTTCNTATTCGAAGGCATTCTGAAGCGCAAGNTGCCAAATTAACTGNTGCGTTTCCTCGTCAGGGGCCCAGGCCATGTNCCACCCTGNTGCTGATAATTGATGAATACGTTGCTTCAATTCATGACGAAAACAAGNTCGTTCCAGTAGGTTTGCGCTTCGGCAAAGGCGAAGAGTAATGCTTCTCCCAAAATCGTTCAACAGTNGCCCATGACCATCGTACATCAGGATGAATGGCTTCTTNTCGAATGAGTTCAGGNAACGCCTTGATTGTNNTTGGATCGGATGGGTAACCGCTTCCAATCTCGAACCCTAACTCAACCTGCAACTCCTTCATGATNCGGTCACGAACAACCTTAGCGACGATTGATGCTCCACCNACAATTCGGTGATTNGNATCTGCNTTATGTTCNGANNAAATGGAACAACCCTTNCTNGGCCAATCNTTCANACGCTCAGANATGCGATTCGTAAATCGTTGCTCATTGACATCGCATGCATCAAGNGTTATGTCGCAGAGGGTTGAAANTTCTGCATTATGTCGGTTCAAAATTGCAGCGAACAAATCCACTTCGAGNAGGTTTAATCCCTCTCCATAGACTGCAGTGTCGATTTTATTTGGTGGGCAAATNATCGTGTCCACGTACCAATCCCGATCCTCTGACATTTGAAGAATCCAATCGTATTGTTCCTCTCTTTTTTTCGTGGAATGATGCTTTGAATCGGAAATGTTTTGCTCGATTAACATNGTCNCATCNGAGTNNGGAATTGAGAGCAANCCAACAACCAGNGGGCCTAAAACCGGTCCACGNCCNGCTTCATCTACGCCNACNATTCTCATAATTTCACTCACAGATCGAATTCATCATCGGTATNCGCCTTNGATGGAAGAGGAACCGNTTCCNCCATTTCCATCTTTGGTTTCAGNTCCGGATTTTCATGTCGAACGGTNCGTTCAGTAATNGAANTGGTGGGTGTNAGNTTNGCATTTTCAANGTGCGGTGTTGCCGGGCCGTGTGANNCAATCTCNTGNGCAATTTGATCCATTGTTGCCCGTTGAGCAACCATNTCATGATGATCAAGTACCGTCGTTGCAGCTGCTCGTACCGGCTCNGGAAGCGGTTCCANTGCGGGAGCAGANGGTTTGGATTGGGATTGAAAGGCCTTGGTNAACGCCTCTTGAGACATCGNAGGNCTTTCNATGACCGTGTTATCNTGNTTGGAGGGTTTGTTGAATTTCTCCATCCAGTCTTCCTGCGTTTCGTCCGGTTCTTCTCTCATTTGCCGCAAGAGNTTTTCTGATTCTTTTCGCTGCATCCGGTCGCGAACGGCTTTGTTCAAGATCACTGCAGAGACAGCGACACTGGCAACGATGAGCCACCATCCTTTGACGATGAGAGTAACATCGTCGAAGAACTCGGAAATTGAGTAGCCATTGGTCTCTTGAGCACTGTTCCATTGTTTGCCCAAGTACTGTTCTTCGATGGAATACACAAATTCCGTCTCAGGGTCAAAAATCGATCGGACTACAATCTCCAAAACCAATGTTCCGTTAATGGTCTGCTCTGAGGGCAGTTCAGCGGACCCTCGCAACGTAAAATTCGCGCCACGTGGGAGGTTTCCAAGTTCGAAGACCCTCGGCTGTTCAGAATCACCTTCGATAATTGCACCTTCAGGCGGTGCAAACCCCATAACGGTCGAATGCGATGATTGGAGTTGAACAATCAATCCATCCTCAAGGTTTCCATCGTTTCGTAGTTGGACTGCAAAACTCACCACATCTCGAGAATCAACTTCGCTCTGTCCATCGATGAACGTCCAAGCAACATTCGGCCCAACGATGACGTCAATTGAATATCGCTGGAGAACGCCCCCCTCATTCAATCGCAAATCGAATTCAAATGTACCCTGCTGATAGGCTGTGGCATTGTCTCTAATTCGAAATTCGATTGCTTGAAATTCAACTTCCGCATAACGTCCGACGACCAATGGATTCTCTCGAAATGTTATGCCTGTTACAAAATCAGGAGAAGTCACACCATCGATAACAACAGAATCCACAAAATTTCCGATGTTCTGGAGGTTCATTGAAGCTGAGCAAAAGGTGCCTGGTTGAAGATAGGTACAATCAACGGGTTCGAGTCTATGAGAAAAACTCCGATCCCAGGAAATGTTCACGGTTGCAGATTCTCGGACACTTCGGAATGGAAAATTGGTCGGTTGGATGATGATGTCAACGGATATCGTTCCGGAGGTTTCGCCTGGGGCTTGCACTCCAACTTCGATGATTCTTGATTCGTTTGGCAAGAGGAGAACGTCTTCGAAGGCATTGAACAACGCCACAGTCCAGCCATTGGAGGTGATACGATCTGCATTCTCCTCTGCAACAGCATCACCGTTGATTACGACGTTTCCGAGGGTGATTGAGACTGTGTCGGGTATGTTTCCTGTATTCCGAACGCTGACGTCGACCCGCGTGTTGCCTGCTGGGTCGACAACGACATCGGTCTGAACAGAATCAATGGTCGCATTTCGAAATGGGCTGACGTCAAGTGAAAAGTCCCACGCAATTTTCGCGCCATCAAGTCCAGAGGTACCGATTAAGCGAAACGTGGGTCCCTGATTGGCAAGAGGTGCACCATCGATGACGTCCGGTACATCAATCCAAATTCGAACAAAGTCCATGGTGTTCGGCCCCAGTTGCAAGCGTGCATTTGTGCCATCCACATTGTCCATTGTCCATCCCCAATTCCATGACGAATCGGTTTGAATTGCAAACGTAATCTCGTCAGTAAGCGTTGCATTGCTGGTGATGTTTGTTGCTACGTTTGTACGAATACTCGGGTCGACAACAAATGTCGAGGATTGAGTATTTCCAAAATTGATGTTTGAGGGCGCAGTGATTTTCAATTCAACATCGACACTCTGTGTTGACTGATCCGATGTATCAATAATGGTTGCATTGATTGTATCATAACCATAAGGCGTTGAGGAGGGTAAGGTCAAGGTCCAAAGGAATCGCTTGGTTTCCCCATCATCAAAGACCAGTTCTTGTCCATTACCTGTTATTTCGCTCAAATATTGGGATTGAAGATCGAGTTTGAGTGTTGTACCGGAGGTTCCAGCGAATGTCACATCGAGGTGATGCTGAACCGTTTGACCGGGATAAGCAACGTATTGCTCATCAGGCGTTAGTGTCATCGAGGCTGAATTCTCTGATGCAACAAATGGTACAACGAGCAACATCGTCAGCCAAAACGCTGCCTTTCTGTTGACCATATTGCGCCTATCATGTCTTTGGCTTTGAAGCAAACGGCATCTTGTTTCGTTGTTCATCACACCGATAACTGGCATGTCCAGCAACAAGCAGATGGCGCGTATTCGACTATTTACCAATCAAACAACGTTCGTAACGGTTGGATGAGTTCTGGTCCGTTAGCTGAGATTTTGTTTACTTCCCTCCCGACGGGATGAATCTTTATTTCAATGGAATCGGAGTTCAATTCTTTTTTCTCCAGCCAACATTCTGAACCCTCCTCTGAGACAAGCACGGGCATCCGATTGTGAATGTGCTTCACATCTTCCGTCGCTTCCGTTGTCAGTATGCTGAAAGTGTGCAGTGGGCCGTTCTCGCTAAGCCATTGTTCGTATATCCCGGCAATTGAAAGAACAGATCCATCAAACGATTGATGGTAAAAAGGAACCTTTCCCCTCGGTGTTGTCTTCCATTCATACCAACCATTTGCAGGAACGATGCATCGTCGTGTATGAAACGCCTCCCGAAACATTGGCTTTGATTCAACGGTTTCAATTCGAGCATTGATGGGTTCCATCGTACTCTTCTTGCTCCATGAAGGGCGTAAACCCCACCGCATGGACGTGATTGCAGGCTGACCGTTTTCGAGGTAAATGACAGGTGTACTGTCTTGCGGCGAGATGTTAAAATCTGCCTTTATGCTTGGTTTTTTGAGCGATGCGACAATTTCTGGCCAGTCCTGCCCTTTGAAGGTAAATCTGCCGCACATAGGCTCTCAAACCGGGTCTGTGATGGAAGATTTTAGTGCCTCAACATCAAACTCAGCCCCATTGAGCGGGACAAGAAGTTCGAAGATTTGTGATATGGATGGGTCGATCTCCCCAAAGCAGCCAACCCATTCGCCGTCCAACAAAACCTTAGCAGATCGGCCTGCTAACCATGGTCCTTCGTTGTCCGGAAGTGGTTCAATCACCACGTTTTCAGCTCCTATGTCTCGAAGGAAGGCTTGAATTCTCCCTCGAATTGAAGCAAAACCTCCAATTCGTTCTGCGGTCAAAAATGCCAATCTGTCCATGTTCTTGTGGTCGCGCACAACGGTTCCCAATTCATAGACTGACTGGGGTAAATCATGATGGCGATTGGATGCAAGTAACCGAAGCAATCCTGGCAACAAGAAGTGACGCATCATGGTGTGTTCGAGCGTTATCGGGTTGGTAATTCGAGTAATTTCATTGAAGGGTTTCCAACGCATTCGATTGAACTGATCTTCATCATTTGACAGCGTTAGTGATTGAATCTGCATGAAACCCATACCTTGCATTGAGGTTCGTATTCGACGTCGTAGGTTGTCGTCAGAGCGTGGGATTGCATTCATCGGAGCCTTTGGAACGTCGTTTCCTAAATCTTCATAGCCGTGTCCGATAGCAATGTCCTCGACTATATCGACTGGATGGAGAAGATCGAAACGCCAACGTGGCATGTCAAATCCAAACATATCCTCTCCCTCACTTGCATACTGCATTGATTTACTACCACTGATTTCATCCGGTGTTGCAGGTGAGCGCCCGGTGAATGCTCCACCCATTCGGAGCATGGCATTGCTTAATTCGTCATCGCTAAGCTCACGGCCTAAAATCGTCGTAATCAAACGAGCAGGGACCCGATGATGGACAGGTGTCCAGTTCGGAAGAATTTCTTGCTTTCCNTCGCAGTCNNTTATTTNTATTGTTTGGANGGTAGCCNCCACGTTCCTTNGCTTGCAAAGCAACNAGCATGAGGCATGATTCACAGGCACGACGGTCCCAACCTGTTACATCGATGAAGAGGTCACGTGTCGATGATTGCACGGTGGTGTGAACACCGTTGATGATGGGNGGNAATGAGAGGACAGCTCCNTCGGCNTCTTCGATNATTGGGACTTTNTCCATNCCGTCTANAAGGTGCGCATAATCAACTCCTTTTGGATGCGATGCNAGAATCTCATCAATNGTCATTGCATGTTCCATCGCCAATGGNATGAATGAGTGGCTCCGNTCGACTGCTTTGACGGTGAAGGGTGGNTTTAGTGTNGTGAGGTCATGNACNCCAATGCTTGCTCGTCGTCGNCCTCTNCCTAANGCGAAGTGNAGTTTTTCTTGNTGGTCCATCAGTTGCTTTATGAANTCGTCCATTTCGTCATCATCGNNCATATCNAAGCCACGTACAACAGCACCCAATATGANNGGNCGAATTGTTGCAAGTTCTGGNTCGACGCTNAGGGTAATCCCACTTGATTCNAGNGACTCGTTTGCGAGCGTTGGTTGGTTGTGTAGGAATCCTCGCATNGCCAAACTTAGTGTTTCNGCACTNAGTAAGTCGGGTCGATTNGGAAAGATTTCGATNTCCAAGACCTCTTCNTCGCAACGATCGATGTCTGTTCCAAGCAGCGGTAATCGGTGATCNACATCGGCAATGTCGTGCNGACAACCGTGCCGTGATAGCAGTGAGGNGAGAAGCTTTTGATCGACGGAAATCGTTGGCATTTCTTCACCTCATTTTGAAAACCAAANTGGNANTGGTCGTTCATACCCAACCATTCGCAAGCCACTAATCGCAGCAGTATCGTAATCAAGAGCNCGNAGATGTGCACGTTGCAACTGGTCNATGCTCTCAAGTCCAAGATTTCTGAGGATTCGTTTCATGTCGATGGACAATCCTTGCAACCAAAATTCCATATCCTCGGTTTCGAGAACAGGCGGCTGTGTAATTACAAATTGAGCACCNGANCATCGTGCGACGATGATATCGTGGGCATCGCATGTAAANCCAAACTCAAGNGCNGCTGTTGTTTCNGNGTTTTCGAGATTNGTTTTGACCGANCGGCCNATGATCGGCAAGGTTGCTGCNTCNGGAACGCCAGNGCCGTCTTCAATTCTCGANACTGCGACTTGGAGGTTGTGGTANACACTGCGCTTTTGGAGNCTCTGAATNCGTGAGATTCCTTGACAAGCGAGAATCGGTGCTTCGGGCTTGAGGAGGGTACGAAGAATCACAATCAATCCCTCAAGTTCTTCNTCATCGAGCGCTGGNAAACTGTCCAAATCCAGACACGCACCTGAAATTACTNCAGCGTGNTNTGGGAGCNNNGCAAGGCTNNTCAGGTTGANGTAGAGNACATCGANAGGCCGAGGGTTTTCCTCGACNANNAACGGTTGTGCTTGTATGTAGGATAANCGNCCGGATGTNTTTGCTTNTACGCCNAAAACTGCACCNTCGGGAACGTACGGTAGCATTGGAAGAGGCAGAAGAATNGGCAANGTTTCTTCCTCGGTTCCAAGAATCAGTGCAGCAGTGTCAACCTCGTGATTATCGATGAGTGGCACCTCNTCCATCGGCGTAATTCCNATGCNCGANAAATCNCCCGAGGAAACGCTTGAACTNTCAACATAATATTCGANNTTCTTGCTTGANTCAAGACAAAATGCATCCTCACCGAGAGACCCNCCATGNGCGTCAAGNAACTTGTTGATNGAATTCAACTCCTTGCTTGTAAGCGGNCGTAGTTGTGTTCCNTGNGGNGGNGTTGGACAACGNCCNTCAATGATNATCTGTCCGTCTTTCATCCCNCATCCNGCGTNGTCNCCTACATTTCCCTGAACAACNATNATGCCNCCAGTCATNCCATTTCCAAGGCGTTGACCNACTTCACCTCGTACAAAGATGAATCCTTCGTTCATGAACATACCAAGGTCGTCACCTGCTCCATCGCCTGCGGTNANNACTCCCCCTTGCATCATAAATCCAGCACAACGTCCAACATANCCNGTTGCTGANAGTTTACTGTTGTGGTTGTATGCGCCAAAAAATGCACCAGCATCGCCTTCAATGTCAAANGAACCNCCNNTTCCGAANGAACTTGTCCAAGAACCGAGTTTTCCNAGTGCCCTTATGCGAGCACCNTCTGGCATCGCNGGGCANAGTCCTACTTCGCCATTNTTNGGGACCTTCTCGCCNGANCCGGTCCAGCCTATTCGAAGNAANGCATTTTGTTCGACTGCTGCCTGAAGGCGTGGCAGAAATTTTGCATTGATGTTCATCGACCGTTCGAAAACATCTCCNGGTCCCGCCATGNTTNNCCGGTATCCGAGGTCGGTCAAATACCCTCTCATGGCTTGAATGTTCAAATCNTGNATTCCGACATCATTGCCTNCCCACGAACTGTTTATGGATGTTCAGCCATGNCACNTGGTTGAGCAGTATGGTCGTCAAGGTTGCAATCAATGGATATGGGACAATAGGAAAACGCGTTGCGGATGCGGTNGACGCCCAAGATGACATGGAAATTGTTGGCGTCACGAAAACACGNCCGTCCTTTGGATGNGATCTCGCCGTTCGGAANGGNTATCCNTTGTACTGTACCTACGATTCTGAGGAAAAAATTGCAGCGTTTGGCCCAGCAGGTTANGATTGCAAAGGAGGTCTAAGCGATCTTCTTTCAATTGCTGACATTGTGGTCGACTGCTCACCGGGAAAAGTCGGAGCTCAGAACAAAGACATCTATGACAAAGCAGGCGTGAGGTGGATTTTCCAAGGTGGTGAAAAACACGCTATGACGGGCATGTCCTACACCTCGAGCGGCAATCACTTGGAAAATATGAATGTACGTGGTACACGCGTTGTTTCCTGCAACACAACAGGTCTCTCTCGAACGCTGGTTCCACTCCTTCATGCCTGTGGTTCACTGTCGGTTGAGTGTACCATGATTCGACGAGCGGCTGATCCTGGAGACTCCAGCAAAGGCCCAATCAATGCGATCAAGCCGGTTCTGAAGGTTCCAAGTCACCACGGGCCTGACGTTATGACAATTCGACCTGAAATCGATATCAATTCGCTTGCAGTGGCTGTGCCAACAACAATTATGCACGTTCACGCCATTGTAGCAACTTTGCCGAAAGGACATGGAATGACCACTGAATCCGTCCTTGAATTGTGGTCTCAGCAACCAAGAATTGTGATTATGAACGGAGCAGAGACTGGTATCACAACAACCGCCGAGGTCATGGAGTTCTCAAGAGATATCGGAAGGAAATGGGGTGATTTACACGAGATTTTTGTTTGGGAAGATGGAGTCAAGTTGGATGGCGATTCGCTTTATTATTTCCAAGCCATTCACCAAGAATCCGATGTCATTCCCGAAAACGTTGACGCAATCCGTGCTTTGATGGGTATTGAGGCTGACTGGAAAACCTCTGTTGAAAAGACAGATAGCGCCATTGCAGCTTACAATGGGCTGTAGTCAAAATAGGCGCATCCTCAAAAACCCAATTGTGCTCGGATGTTTATGCATCAACGCCGCAGGTGTTTTCTCCTGCTGTCTGTTTTCCTTTTTTCCTTGGCCTTGCCCATGGCTTCTTCAACACCGCCTTCGATAGAAACAACTGCTGTGGTTGAGCCTCGTGAAACTGGATGGCAAGCGATTGAACCGACATCAACACAAGCAATTGTGCTGAAGGAAACAGACCCTGTCATTCACTTGGCAGGAATCTCGTTCGATCCTACAGTGGATGCTTTTGATTCCATTGCCTCCGCCTTGGACACAGCAGGTTCCACAACAATGTATTTGCTTCAATTGTACAAAAACGACGGACGAATCATGAACGAATTGACAGAATTGTACGACGTGCATGTTCTCGAACGTCACAGTCCTGGCGTGTACATCGTACGAGTTGGTGACGCTAATGATATCGATTCCATCTCAAACCATCAAGACGTTCGTTGGATTGGTCCATATGAGCCGTTCATGAGAACGACCAGCGATGTCTTGGGTGCCCATCTTGTTCAAATCGTTCTTGCCTCCGATATTCAAATATCCGACATACCAATGCTCTCTGCAGATTTGATTCGTTACGGAGCAACAACCGCATGGTGCTCAATCGATATGTGTGAGGCAGCCTATGAAAGTGGCATGGATTCGCCGAATCTACGGAAGATTGCATCACATGAGGATGTGATGTATGTTCAACGAACTTTCAGCCTCATACTCCACAACAACATCGCAGCTACTGAGGTCGGAGCTGTTGCCGTCCGAGCATCCTCTATGCTAGGCCTCGATGGCTCAGGAGAAACCATTGCAGTCATGGACACTGGAATCGACAATGACCATCCTGATCTGCTTGGCAGAGTTGTCGCTATTAACACACAGTTTGGGCTCGATCCATCCCCGAGTGACTCCAACAGTGGCCACGGTACACACGTTGTCATGACCGTTTTAGGGGATGGCACAGGTGACGCCTCCACTGTGGGGGTTGCACCGGATGCGAACCTCGTAATGTACGCTTTAGAACACGACCCTACTGGTTACTTTGGTCGACAAGGCTCGATTTACGACCTCCTCTCAGATGCAGAACTCAAAACTGCACGAATCGCTGTAAACGCATGGGGGTCGAACGGTAATTTTGGATATTACACAGCCGACTCACGTTCAGCTGACCAATATGTCTCGAACAATCCGTATCTTCTTCCAGTCTTCTCGGTCGGTGATAATGGAGGATTAGGGGCCTCACAAATCACCGCACCGGGTACTGCAAAGAATGTTCTATCGATCGGCTCAAGCAACAACGGAAGTGTAAGTTCTTCCTCCTCTAATGGACCCACACTTGATGGGCGTATCAAACCAGATCTCGTTGCACCAGGTGAGGGCATATGTTCGGCAAGAGCAGAAGAAGCCAAGAGCGTCGTTGGAAGTGTTTGTGCAACAGGTACACACAGCAACACTCGCTCAATGTACATGGAGTTAAGCGGAACTTCTCAAGCCACAGCGGTTGCTGGCGGCTCCGCAGCTCTTGCACGAGAATATCTTCGAGAAGTCGCAGGAATCAACAAACCATCAGCGAGCCTCATCAAGGCAACGTTGGTGAACGGTGCAGAGGATTTGGGAACACCAAACATTCCAAACAACGATGAGGGATGGGGTCAAATCGACCTCGAAAACAGTCTCAACCCGACGCATGCTGGGGCCGCATTGGATATTTTTCATGATGATTCGAGAGAGCTTCAAGCAGGGTTTTCATTGTTGTATTCTTTTGATATGGATGCCTCGAAGGGCGTTGACCTCACATTAGCATGGAGCGACGTGGAGGGAAGTGCAAATGCTCCGCAATCTGAATCTCGCTTGATGAACGACTTGGACCTGATTCTATTGGCTCCTGATGGCACAACATACATTGGTAATAATTTTGCAAATGGGATATCGGTTACGGGTGGAACAGCTGATGATTTGAACAACATTGAGCGAATTCGACTTCCCGCCGGAGCGAGCACGCAAACCGGTGAATGGATGTTGATGATCGAGCATCGTGGTGGTGGAACGCAACGATTCAGTGTCGTCCTCGCAGCTGATGCTACGCTGATACCGAAAGCGGACTTAACCACGTTTGGAAACAGCATACTCCCCTCATCGCTCACGCCACTCGTGGGCGACCTTGTTTCAGTATCACTTGCGTGGCACAATCAGGGCACACTTGCAACGGGCACTTACAGAATACAGTTGGAAGATGTAACTGAGGGAACAATTCTCTACGATTCAAATCGTTCATCACTTGATGGCGGTGAGCTCGATTCAGTTTCATTCTTTGCACAGTTTACCTCCACGGGCATCCATACGCTCAGACTTTCTCTCGATACCAACAATCAAGTCGTTGAATTGAACGACGGTGTTTCCGGAACCGACAACAATGTACTCGAAATCGATGTTGAGGTGACCGCTCAAGGCCTGCGCGTTATCTTCCTTGAGGACGATGGCACAATACCCCAATCCTCAGCGGACAGAGAAGCAGCAGCAAGCGTCGAAATGGATGTTCGTAATGAAACAGGTCTTTTGCTACCGTTTGTTGTTGTCCATGAGGGTACGGGAGAACGTCCTGTAAGCCTAACTGTATCAAGTGTTCAAGAACCTGATTTGATTTACCCTTCCATTCTCAATAGCCCAGAAGATCAGTGGTCTCGAACCATCAATGCCTCTGGACCGTTCACACTTAGTGGGCAAGGAACTGAAAACGATACCGTCCATTTGCTTCTGGATTTAGAGGACTTGTCAGCTTCACTCGACGGTTCAACCGATCGTTACGCTCGGGCTGGAACGTTCGTTGTCGATGTCACTGCGCGATACCAAAATCAGCCAACTGTTTCTCACACACAGCGCCTCACGTTCGTCATTGATCAGGTGGACTCGGTCGATGTGGTTCCCTCAGGAACGGTCGGTGTCACTGCGCAACCTGGTGATGACACAGGTTTCTCAATCGGTGTGAGAAACACCGGCAATTCTGCTGCTCAATACACCATGACTTGTACTTCATCCTCTCAATGGCAAATTATGCTTGGTAACTCGAATTCTTCGTCCCTTGAATTCGAGCCGCTCAACATTCTCCAAGACTTATCGATGGATGTGAATGTCTTTGTTCCAGACGTAGCAGACGGACAACCGGCAGCAGGCTACATCGACGAAGTGACATGCGTTGTGACGTCGCCAACAGATCCTACGCTAAACCACGTTGAAATTGTTGATATTGCTGTTGCAGAGCTACGATCGTTCCAGTCCGACCTCTATGGGCCGAGCGGTGCAATAGGTCCAGGTGCGCTCGCTGAACCAGTTTATGCAAACACAGGCGAAATTGTTTATTTCAATCACACCATTTCCAACAACGGAAACATCGATATGGGCTTCACAGTAACGTTAGAGCGAGGGAATCCAACGTGGGCGGCTGAAATGACCTATGAGGAACAATCCAGTACAACCAATTTGGCGTTGAATCTCGCTCCCGGTCAATCAGCGGACGTTCTCCTCGCACTCCTCGTACCAGAAACCGCAAGAGAGGGTAACTCGAACACGTACACGCTTCGGGTTGAACACAGTGCACAATTTTTCACATTGAACACAACATCTCTCATCGTTTCGGACAATCTCGATGTCGAACTCATTCACTCGGATGGTGGTGTGGTCTCAACACCAATCGGTGACAATTTCACTTTCGTGAATCTCGTTGTTTCAAACACAGGGAACGCAGCACTTGACTTGGTATGGAGTTATGGTCTTGCCCCAGATGGTTGGACGGTGAATTATGCCAATCCGCCTAGTTTTGTTGAAGTCTTATCTCAGTCGAATGTTGTTCTCGCTCTCCGCCCTCCGAACCAAACATCTGCCCTTACTTCCTTTGACTTACCACTGTACGTAAATGCAAGCAACAATGGACGGTACGTAACCACTGAGCTGACAATCCAAGTTCAGGTTCCAACAAGCGATTACGCTGGTATTTCAACCGATGAATCGGTCGCTCCGTTGTTGTTCATCGACCGTGGCGATTCTGCAAAACAATCCTTTACGCTTGTAAACGAAGGGAACCAACTTCTCAGTGGAACCCTCAGCGCAGAGATACGGAATTTCGACGGTGTGGTTCTTTCAGACCGTTCGGCAAAACTTTCACCGTCGAACATCGCTGACCTTCCGGTTGGCCAAAGCATCGAAATTATCGGTGAGGTGAAACCCGATTCCGATGCTGAAGATGGGCGATATCAATTTGTGATTATTTTCACCGCAGATAGCGGCGTTATCGTTGAATTTTCAGCAGACACCAGTGTGAGTGCGCAGAAATCTTCCGGAGGTTTGCTAAGCATGTCACCCTTCATCGCCTATCCACTTCTTGCTGCAGTGTTTGTTGCTATGGTCATAGGTGCTCGTCGGTTGAAATCCTCAGCTTCGATTAAAGACACAGGGACTGATTTGGTATCTCCTGATGCGCACACAAATCCAGATCATCTCGGAGTCCGTCGCGACGAAGCGCTTGACATCAGTCACTCTGTCAATGACCTTGCCTCTGGAGAAGTTTCTCAAGATGAGATTGCTGCGGCACTTGCTCAATCGATGGATATGCCGTTGCCAAAGGCAACTCCTCCGGCCGGACTGCCGCCAGCAGGATTGCCGCCAGCTGGTCTTCCTCCAGCGGGCTTACCGCCTGCTGGACTACCTCCAAAGAAGATACCTCCCGTTGCTGCCAATGTAACGCCTCCGTTGCCATCAGGCCCTCCTCTGCCGCCTGGCGGACTACCCGATGGTTGGACGATGGATCAATGGATTCACTATGGTGAGCAATACCTCCAGCGCATGGGGTTGAAGTGATACGTTCAAATGCGAGAGACAAAACGACGGTCTATGCTCAACATTGTTTTGTTTGGACCTCCTGGTGCTGGAAAAGGAACACAAGCACAGCGTATGATGGACGCTACAGGTTTACCTCAAGTTTCAACAGGCGACATGCTGCGAGCTGCGGTGAAGGCTCAAACCGATGTTGGCCTTGAAGCCAAGAACTACATGGACTCGGGAGCCCTTGTCCCCGACCAAGTCATCATTGACTTGATCAAAGATAGAATGCAGGAGGATGATGCGAAAGGAGGTGTCATGTTCGACGGCTTTCCAAGAACGGTCCCACAAGCAGAGGCATTGGCTGAAATTGTCGATGTATCGATTGTTCTTGCAATCGATGTTCCCGATGAACGAATCGTTGAACGAATTTGTGGACGATTTAGTTGTGGAAATTGTGGAGCAGTGTACCATGACAGTTTTAATCCACTCCCAGAAACAGGATGCACGTGTGGTTCATTCGCCGAAAAACGTCGGGCAGATGATACCGAGCAAACCGTAGTTGCACGCTTGGAGGCATACCATCAACAAACAGCACCTCTCGCAGATTTTTACCGTGCCTCAGGTCTACTCCATCTAATCGATGGCGATCGTGACATCGATCTAATCACGGCAGACATGCTCAAAGCACTCAACTGAGGTTGTTCGGATGGGACGTCGACGTCAACGGCAGCGAGACATGCGCAGACAGCATGCCGTAACATCTCAAAAGCAACTGCTTTCACTTTTGTACGACGTCCCCAATCACACACTGAATCGTCGGCAAACCTATGCCAACCATTTGTACAAAATCTCACGAAGGCATCGTATACGATTTTCCAATCAAGCGAAGGAAGTGGTTTGCCGCAAATGCTCGACGTTGCTTGTTCAAGGAGCAACCTCTCGAGTCCGACTGAGGAATGGAATGAAAGTCGTCCACTGTCTGCAGTGTGGGGATATCAGAAGAATCCCATACAAACATAACAGGAGGGTATTGACTTGAAGGTGCCAGATTCAATTCTACGTCAAGCAAAAGACGTATCCTTGCCGGTCACAGTACGTATTGGCAAGTCGGGTGTTACGGATGCTCTGATCGTGGAGTTGGATGGTCAGTTGTCATCTCGAACCCTTGTGAAAGCAAAAGTGAATCGTGGGCTGTTTGAGCGCAATGATTTGAAAAAAGTATGGTCGCATCTTGCTCAGGAAACCATGAGTCAAGTCATTTTCGCACGGGGAAATGTTGCGGTTTTTTGGAAGAATTAGTCAAATCAATAACCCAACGCTCAATAAGGTCATGTTAGTCCAGAAGACATGGGCGGTAGTCTACTTTTCACCCGACGACATCCAGCGCAGTTGATTGCGCTTCTCTCTTTGATTGTGGTCGGTACAATGTACTTCATTCAGAGCGGCTTTGCTGCTGGCGGTGGGGACGGAATTAACCTCAACATTACTGTCTATGAAGGCAAAGAAAACCAAGCAGTTTATGTCGGATTAGGAATACTTCTATTTGTCTATGCCCTCATCATAACAGAAGTTGTTCACCGTACCCTTGCCGCTGCACTGGGAGGTCTTCTTGCTGTCATCGCACTGAACTATTACTCTCCCCAAGACACACTCAGTCTGAAAGCAGTCACCACCATGATCGACTGGGAAACCATTGGTTTGCTGCTTGGTATGATGGTGATGGTCGGGGTCATCTCTCACACGGGTGTTTTCGAGTACTTCGCTGTGCAAGCCTACAAAAAGAGCGGAGGCGAAATTTGGACCCTAGTTGTGATTTTATGTGCAGTTACTGCTGTTTTGTCCGCTTTCCTAGACAACGTTACGACGATGCTCCTGCTCACTCCAGTTACCATTCAAATCGCAAAAGTGTTGGATATTAAGCCAATACCAATTCTGATCTCTGAAGTCCTGTTTTCGAACATTGGTGGTGCAGCGACCATGATTGGTGACCCTCCAAACATTATGATTGGGTCTGCTATGTCTCCGTCAGCAATTGAAGGTAACAGCAATTCAGACATAGCAGCACTAGCATCAGAAGGGGTCACATTCAACGACTTTATCATTGAAATGGCTCCTGGAATTCTCCTCACGATCGTACCATCGTTCATGCTTGTACGTTGGCTCTACAAAGACGAGTTCAGTGGACGCAGAGATCGTGATATTACAGAACTTGAGCGCCAATACGCTATCAAGGACATGCGTGGACTCAAGGTCAGCGGAACAATTCTTTGTTTGGTGATCGTTGGATTTTTCCTGCACCCAGTGGTGCACATAGCAGTTTCATGGATCGCCCTTGGCGGCGCTGTCATCATGCTTCTTGCCACAAATCCACACGAGCTCGAGGAGCCACTCGAGCATGTTGAGTGGACCACACTTCTCTTCTTTGCCGGTTTGTTTGTTCTCGTTCACTCTTTGCAATACATGGGTGTCATCGACTACATTGGTGGCTTTGTAAAGCGGGGTATTGAAGCATTTAGTCAAGAATACAGACTTGCAGCGGCGGTCGTCATCATATTGTGGGTTTCTGCAGTCGCTTCAGCCTTCATTGATAACATTCCATATACGGCGACGATGATACCCATCGTGCTTTCTCTTTCAGTTGACCTCAACCTCGAACTTGGCCCACTGATCTGGGCNCTTGCCTTCGGTGCTTGCCTTGGTGGNAANGGAACNCTCATCGGAGCNTCAGCAAACGTCGTNACGGCCGGTTTATCCGAAGANGCTGGGTACCCAATTTCTTTCAATGAGTTCTTCCGGGCAGGTTTCCCAGTCATGTTGCTTTCAACNTTCATCGTCACATTCTACATGCTCTTGGTTTACGTGGTCGGAGGAGAAGACGGNGGGACAACTTGGAANCTTGCTCTTGTTGGCATTGCTCTGGTTGGTATCATTGCNCAGTACTCACGTGGAAGGTCAAAAGGGAAATCTCCTGCTGAAGCNCTTGTCGATGATGACTCGNANGAGATNCTCANCGCCATCAAGTCNGTTGTGATATCTTCTGGCAAGANAGACATCGTACNTGACAGNGAAGAGTAAGTCCACCNAAGCGTTGGATTGAAGAACTTGAAGACAAAGGGTCNAAGGGGCCACCATGAACGAATGCGGAGTCTGCGGAATCCTCTACCTTGCAGGNGGCTCATGTCCTGCTTGTGGATCGCAAATCCAGAAGCGCTCGGATGACTTCCAAGATGCAGAAATGGTCCTTCCCACCGAAGTGCCTGGTTTGGAAGATGCCGCNGATGCGTGGTACGAACTCGAGGGTGTTGAGCGGCCNCAAGAAGAAGTTCANAAGGANNAATCTTCCTCGCTTCCGTTTGGATTTAGTGGTGAATCACTCACCAATGTTTCTCGGTTNCCNTTTGGAATTGGCAGNCATCGCGATGGTATTCCATTTGACGTTGCTCTTTCNGACGAACAACCTGAAGATTCTCTCCAACACCAAACGANAANCNAATCTTCTGCGGAAGAAAACGTGATTGAGGATGAAGGCAATGCTTCTGAAGAGTCGCATTCATCCAGCGTCANAGAGGCGCCAATTTTNGTTCCCATTCTACCTGAAATGACTGAAAGCACGGTCACTCCAGAAGCAAAATCTGAACCTATTCGAATCATGGCTCTTGCANTTGATGAAGCCCCGATTGCCNNTGTCNAGTACCCTGAAATTCCACTNGATGTTGCAGTNGAAAGCGANATTTATTCNTCNGATGATGATGTTGTCGAAGTTGTTTTTTCGGATCTNGNNGATACAGTTGTTCACGTAGANCACGGCAATGTTGACTCCTTCTCACAACCACAAGTCGTNGAATACGCTGANAAAGTTTTCACNCCCTTTGACTTGCATCCNGCACGAGCTATGACAATNCAAGCATCAAACAATGNNCAAGTCAAGGGCTTGGTGGANGAAGGATTCATGNCAATTGGACGNGGTGATTGGCGTGNTGCNGCNCGTTCGTTTCAGAGGGTACTCGCNAGCGAACCGCAAGATGTTGGNGCAATGAACAATTACGGAATNTCNCTCCTNCANGTNGCAACCANNATGCAGGAATCAGCGGANCCTATNGANGTCTCNAATGCNGCAACTCANTTTGAGGCCGCTATTCTCTCNTTNCGNGAAGCNGTCCGAACAAATCCGAACANTTCTGAACCCTTCTACAATCTCGCACAGGCNCTTNTACTGAGNGGAAGGGAAGAGAAGGCGCTTGACCTTCTTGCAATGGTGCCNGANGAGNANAAATNTCAATCGCATTTTNTCAACCTTCAAGCCGCAANTTTAGCNCANCTAGGACAGTANGGTGAGGCNAAAAGTGTGCTTGCTCCGATTCAAGGTGAACCNTTGATTTCTCAGAATCTCCTNAAGTTGCCNTCATTNTGAGCAAAATTATGGTTTCATGGTGCGTTCTCANNCCGAGTTCGCATCCGATTTCTTCATATACGTGGGGCAAGTCGGATGGTTGCTTAGCACCTCGGCAACTGCTGTCGGGGGAAGGGCTGAGGAGAATCANCCCTCGGGGAGNTGGTTTTCTGTGGAAGCCGAATTGGCATGTTTAGATACCGAAGGGTTACTCGCATGGTGTGGAATACATACATGTGATGCTACAACCCAACTGGGGGATCGCTCGGCTCGAGTGCCGATGAAGGTCGTGACAAGCTGCGACAAGCTGCGGGGAGACGCAAGAATGTCTTGGATCCGCAGATAGCTGAATGGGACTTCCTGTTTCTTCGGAAACAATCGCGATGCGATAGGGAACCCCCCGAATTGAAGCATCTTAGTAGGGGGAGGAAATGAAATCAACAGAGATTCCGTGAGTAGTGGCGAATGAAAACGGAATAGGACAAGCCGAATCCCAACTCGAAAGTGAGGGAGATGTGGTTTGCAGTCTTTTGTCTAAGTCAGAGAAGGTGAAGTTGCCTGGAACGGCACAGCCAAAGAGGGTGAAAGTCCCGTAACCGTACCTGATATGACCACGTGACTGTAAAAGAGTAGCGTGCGCTGGAAATCGCGCGTGAATATGGGAGGCAGAAACTTCCAATCCTAAATACAACTCGAGACCGATAGTTTACAAGTAACGTGAGTGAAAGCTGAAAAGTATCCTTGGCGGGATGTGAAAAGAACGTGAAACCAGTTGGGTACAGGCTGACAAGGCGTGAAAGCGATGATATGAGCAGCGTCTTGTCGTGCGTTTAGAAAAATGCCCCAGGGAGTTTTGATCATTGGCGAGGTTAAGCGGTTGATCCGCGTAGCCGAAGGGAAACCGACAAGTCCGCAGCAGTTTACTGTGAGGGACGAAGTGTGCTCGCTTGGAGTCAATGGTGGAAGACCTGAAGCCCGTCGATCTATGCCTGGCCAGATTGAAGCCCGATGAAAGTTGGGTGGAGGATCGCACCGTTGCTGATCTGCAAATCGCTCGGACGAGCTGGGTATAGGGGTGAAAGTCCAATCGAGATGGGCAATAGCAGGTTCCGCGTGAGACTACTCGTAGGTAGACGTTCGTGGAGATAGATTACGCTGTAGAGCACTGATTGTGCGTTTAGGGGGAGCGATCCCTCGGCGTGCTGCCAAACTCCGAAGGTGTAATCGTTGTAGATACGAGCAGTGAGTGATGGTGGGTAAGCTACCATTACAAAAGGTGAACAAACCAGCCTGAAGTTAAGGTCCCTAAATATCAGTTAAGTGTCACAGACAAACCGTGTCCGTGGTCGAAAACAACCAGAAGGTGGGCTTAGAAGCAGCCATCCTTGAAAGAGTTCGTAACAGATC
>NZVG01000034.1 GCA_002698145.1 Methanobacteriota archaeon
ACAGGTTTGTTGCTTTGCGGTTGAAGCGTGTAAGATGCCTGATCGGAAGGGCCCTTTAGTACGAGAGGAACGAGGGCTCGGGGCCACTAGTTTACCAGTTGTCTGGCAAGGCAATGCTGGGTAGCCACGCCCTGATGGATAAGAGCTGAAAGCATCTAAGCTCGAAGCCGCCCCAGAGACGAGACACCTCAGAACGCTCGTAAAAGACGAGTTTGATAGACTGCGGATGTAAGCACGAAGCTTCGGCGACGTGTTCAGTCCAGCAGCACTAATTGTTCGAGCATCTTTTTCATTATGTATCCGCACCTCGAGTGCCCTTCGTCTAATAAGCATGCCAATTCACGATGCGACGCATGTCGTGTCATTCCAATTCGAAAGAAGATGGGTGCACGGTCACAGCGAAGGTGTTTACCCGGTCCCATCCCGAACCCGGAAGTCAAGCCCTTCTGCGTCTGTCCCAATACTGTGGTACGAGAGTCCACGGAAACGGCAGTCACTGTGCCCCTCTTCTTTCCTCTTGGATTTCCCCGATTCTTCTTTCCAATCACCTAAGATTTCTAAACTACGTATGGATACATCGTAACGAGGGTGAAAGATATGCCGATCGATACATTGGACATATTGGGTTCTGACCAGATTGGCATTCACCTCTCCTCCATCGGAAAGGTGTTGTTTCATCCCCGAGAACTACCAGAAGTGATAATCGAACAACTCGAAACAACCTTGCAACTGGAAATGGCGCCAATATCAATTGGCGGATCAAACCTAATTGGTGCATTACTCGCTGGTAATTCAAATGGAATTGCAGTTGCCGATATTGCGACTGAAAAAGACATCGATCAGTTAACTGCTTACGGTGATGTCGTCGTTATGGAAGGCGGTGTTAATACTGCAGGTAATCTTCTTCTCGCAAATGAGCAAGGCTGTGTCGCTTCCCCGAGTATTCCTCATGACGGATTGGAAATCTTAGCCGATGTACTCGGTGTGGATATAATCGCCACCACAATCGGTGGACAAGACGTGGTAGGCAGTCTTGGCGTTGTCAACGATCAAGGTGTGTTGTTGCACCCCGATGTTGCAAGCGATGAGGTCCTTCTCATCGAGGAGATACTTGGAGTTCCACCAATGGTCGGGACAGTTTCCTTTGGCTCTCCATATGTAGGTGCTGGTATTTGTGCCTCGAATGAGGGTGCTGTAGCAGGAACGGATACGACCGGTCCTGAACTGAATCGAATAGAAGATGCACTTGGCATCATCTGATAGTCGAACACCAATGTTCAATAGCCGCTCCTTCCGAAACAAGACCATGGGAGAAATGCTCTATCAAGGTAAGGTTAAGCAAGTATGGTCGACTGACGATCCGGATGTTTTGGAATTCCGATTCACCAATCAGATTTCAGTCTTTGATCAGATCATTCCGTCGTTGATTCCTCGCAAAGGTGAATCACTGAACAGGACAACAGCGCACTGGTTCAAACTGGTTGAAGAGGAGGGTGTATGCGGTACACATCTTGTTGAAGTCAACTCTGCAGAACGTTGTCTGGTTCGAAAGGTCGAGGTCATCAAAGAACCCGGTGCAATTCCACGCGACATGGAGTGGGTCTTCGTTCCACTGGAATTCATTTGCCGTCACTACCTGTCAGGCTCTGCTTGGCGACGTTTCCAACGTGGTGAATTGACACCAGAGCAACTCGGCGTTTCTGCTGATTGTGAATACGGTGCCAAACTCGAGAAGCCATTCGTTGAGGTCACGACAAAATTTGAAGCATACGACCGAAACATCGACCGTAAAGAAGCCCTTGAGATCTCAAACATCACAGACGAAGAGTATGACTCAATCGTAACTGCGGTACTAAAAATCGATGAAATCATCGAAAGAGAAGCTGCAAAGAACGGCCTAATCCACGTTGACGGAAAGAAAGAATTTGCTTTAGGACCTGGGCGGAAAGTCGTTCTCGTTGATACCTTTGGAACACTCGATGAAGACCGCTGGTGGGACGCTGAAGCATACGCCAATGGCGAGTGCATTGAATTGTCAAAAGAATTTGTTCGAACTCATTACATCAACACTGGACATCAAGCGAACTTGAAAGCAGCACGTGATGCAGGTACAGATGACCCTCCGATTCCAGCACTTCCTCAATCGGTGATTGACGAAACTGCGGCGCTTTATGCATCAATGTATGAACGACTTACATCGGAGACGTTCTGATTCTATGCATGCATTCTATGAATAAGCCCAGCATTCCTGCGTTCTGCTGCAATTAGCAAGGCATTGAGATGCCGAATTGCGTCGCGGACGCCACCATCAATCGGCTCATCCTTGGCGACAGTCCATCCCCCTCCAAGAAGTGTTGAACGCAATGTTTTGACTTCCTCCGAGGTGAGGAACCCCATGACACACAACCCTGCTCGACCCTGAAGATAGCGATCGTCGCCAATTTTGGAAGCGCTGCATCGGATCAGTAAATAATCGAGATGCGTTACAAGATCTTCGAACAAATCATT
This sequence comes from Methanobacteriota archaeon, assembly GCA_002698145.1. Taxonomy (GTDB): domain Archaea; phylum Thermoplasmatota; class Poseidoniia; order Poseidoniales; family Poseidoniaceae; genus MGIIa-L2. The sequence continues at coordinate 2,509 of NZVG01000034.1, forward strand.
GGTTTGGGAAGAGGCGTTCCGAATGTTTTCTCGAACATATTGTATTGTTGAGCCAGTAGGGTGTGGAAATCGTCCAAAGCGTTCCCTGTTACGGTCCTCGCCAAGCATTATCGGCAAACCATCATCGTTGAGCATACGGGTTAGTGTGAACAGAACGGTTGGATCGTCCCACGATATGGTATCTCTCGACTCCCAATTATCGACCCCTTGAGTCCTGAAACGGTCCTGTATTTTTGGATGCTCACACATAGATTTCCAAGCATTGTCAGGTTGTTCTCGATTCACCATCAAGGCACGAAACACGGTTGACAGCAGATTTGAGTGACAACCATCGAGAGTGTAAAACGCTGTGGTGTTTTCGTGACGACCCTTCATTGTCCCTCGCAGGACATCTCATCTATTGATGTATGTGAAGTCTAATCAAAGAATTTCGACATGCGTTCCTCAATGCTCGTTTGTTGTTGGGTTTCCTCTTCGGGACTCATCTCTTTTCGGATTGAATCCAACCGACCTGAAGGAGTCAAATCCTCACTTGCGGGAATTTCTTCGATCATCGATGGAGGTTCTGCTTCGTCAACATCATCGACTTCAACGCTGATGGTTATATCGTCTTCAACAATTTGTTCCCTTGCAGCAGGCTGCTTTTCCGCTGGTGTTTTTGGTTTAGGTTGATCACGAACCATTGCTCGAAGCGCTGCGTTCGCCTGTCTCTGTACAATGAAAAGATAAGCGCCAACCAGAACAACGGACACCGATGCACCCCAGAGAATATTCGATGAACTTAATGGCGAGGGTTCTTCAAGTTCGAATATAATTGTTGCAGAGTCATCGCTTGGTTCATCATCAACATCGAACGGGGTGTTGCATCGGATTACTGCATCCAATTGCTCCTTGTCATCAAGTCCTGTTGCATCAATACGTTGGTTGGCATCAAATGTTGTACCAGCGAATTCTACTTTCACTTCTGCCCGAAAAGCACTATCTCTACTTTCGACTGTAAGAACACACACAGCGTCTTCAAGGACGACATAATTCGTGCGTAGCAATGCAACATTGATTGTTCCTTTTGCAGAAATACTGCTGATTCCTACATTCCAGCCTGATTCGCGTGATGTGAATTCTCGATCGATTGTCGAAATCACATTTCCGAATTCGTCAAACGCTGACACGATAAGGGTGAGGCTTCCCGGTGCCGGATCCCAGTTAACAACACTCAAGTTTGTGTATGTTGACTGGTTCTCAAAGATGTTGAATGTCGTAGCACCAAGCGGAATGCTCTCACCTCGGTTTGTTGCAACCACAAACGAAATCTTGGTGCTCGTGGCAGAATCACCCAGTACCTCACAAGTAACGATGTCTCCGGAATATGGCGCTTTGCCCAAATCCGTAAATGCTTGGTTAACAAACGAACACAGGACTGAAGTTTGAGGGATCTCTCTGCCGATAAGGGCAAGTTGGATTTGGTCATCTCCACTGCTCAAATTGACGTATTCCAAGCCATTTTGTATCGAGAAGATGTGTGTTGTATCGGATGTGACTCCTTGTTCGTTACTGACTGCTTGACCCCCGTCGTTGTGGAAATCAATCGAAAGTTGTGTACCACTACGCGCCCACAGCACAGGGCTTTCCGCAAATGCGATGGTTGACGAATGCACCGTGAAATCAATTTGTTCCGAACCGAGCGTTGCGTGCGTCACTTCAACGGAAATTGTGAACGGGTTCTTGTCCCAATCTGTTGGAGGGATAAGGTCGATTGGAAGTCCGTGAATCTCTCCAGGGACGATTGCGATTGGTGAATCAATTGATGCAGTCCAGCCTACTGGTAAATTAATGACATCGAATTCCATCTCAGGTAAATCATTACCAGTGTTCTCGACCCAAGCTAACGGGTAGCCACCAGCGGAAGATACAAACCAGTCGTTGGTAGCCTGGATGTCGTAATTAGAAGATCCGATTACGCGGACGGGTACCTGGAATACTTCCATACCTTTTCCAACAGCATCGGATACACGAATCTGCAAAATATTCACATCACCTTCCCTGGCATTCGGAGGCGCTTCAACGTACACGTCAACCACTTTTTTCTGACCAGGCTCCATCAGCGTCCCATCGGGTAAGGTAATGTTCCAGCCTTGACCATATTTTGTCATGAACGGTGTGGAGGGTGTGTTTCCTTTTTGTTCAAGTTCAACTTGGATTGTATCTCCGCCCGGCATGACTTCGAGGTCGCTGTTTGCCAGATTAAGTCTCCATTCTGAATGTTCGAGAACTGTCAGATTGATCTCGAACTGTTTCAGGATGTAGCCCGATGAGACAACCTGATAGGATAAGGAAGCCGTTGCGTCTTTCCATGCATTTGGTATCGTTTGATTAATCGATAACGTTGCGGATGAATTCACATCGAGCATTGATGAATTAATTTGGTTGTGTGGTTGCCAAACAACCGTATCGTTGGTTGCAGTAGTGACTGAAATTGTCGGAATAAGTTGAACATCATCAAGGAAGTTCCCAGTGTTTGTAATGTTGAATTCAAGGAGGTGATCGACGTTGGGTTGAACGGATTGCTGATCGCCACCGACAACAACAATTTCCCATTCATGTCGTTGTTCTGCTTCGATGAGTAGCGTGGTTGTTGCGTGAACGGATTTGTTGATGATTGATGCCCATTCAAACTCGAGGTAAAACGGTTCAGCAGCAGGAAGTGTTTCACTCAAGACGATATCCAACGGCATGATGGTTGTTGCTAACGGACCAAGCTCACGAACGGGGTTGTAGTACGTGAATTGAACATCGTCGCTGGATACGGTTTCGGTCGAAAGTACCCTTGCTTCAAATTCATACGTATCTTGGCCGTTTCCAGGATTTTCAAGCTGAATAAGGAGTTGATGATTCATGCTGACATTAAATCCTGTAGGTTCGGATGTAGATTGTGGATCTATAACGCTCAATGCGGCCCGGTGTATCTGCAGAACATGCACACTCAATTCAAAGCGGTGCTGAACCAATGGCGTTTGTTCATCTGCTTCAAATGACAATCGCTGAGGCTGAGCATTCGGCGGAATATAGACTTCCAATCCGACAACATGGTAGGAATTGCTTTGTCCGGTTGCCGTAAGAATCCCATTTTCTAACGTTGCTCCATTGGAGGCATTCCATTGCCAATTTGGGAGTGCAATGTTCGCTTGATTCAAATCCCAACTTAAGGTGCCAGACTGGGGCATAACCATTCTGAACTCAAATTGATGTGTTGTCGCAGGCACTGTACGGATGTGTGTTGGTGAGGTATGGGAACCCACAGCCGTAAAGTTCGCATCGAGTGAACGACAAAGCGTATCCTCACCACTTCCAATGCATGTGGTTAATGTTGAAGTTGTTATACTCCCATGGGAAACTGAGCTCGGTACATCGATGAGAATCTTCATTTCTTTCTTTTCACCGGGCTGCAGTGTAATTGAGTATACGTTGCTTGAACCATCGAACAAAACTGGAGTTCCACCCCAAGAAGGACTGGTCCAATCAATGGATGTTGTTGTTTCAACAGCGTTCCCGAGGTTTTCGATTAAAACATAGGTCTCTGCGGTGTAGCCAGGTATGCCAAACCCTTCAGATGATGCGAGTCCCGTTGGACCAACCAGAGACAACCCTCGGGTGCGTAGTGCTTCTATCGGAATCCAAGATGTCGTTTGAACACTTGGATCGCTTGTCAGCGTTGCTGTTACTTCGATGTAACCATCCTCATCACCAAGGGCGTCTGCAGGAAGTGTTGCTGTGAATGGTAACATTACGGGCGTTGATGGGATGAGCTCCACTGCGACTAAATTGGTTCCTTGCTTGGGCTCGACTATCCACTCATCAGGGAGGTTGCTGGTATCGTAAGCAATGTCCCAATCTGCGGTCCGTGAACCAGTTGCCGTGATTGTGACTTCGACATCCTCTGATGAACCGGGTTCGATTCTGGTCACTGTTTCAGGCCCTTGGATGAGAACAGCATAGGGTTCGACGACTGTCAATGTCGCTTGTTCGACATTGTTATCTTCCCTCGCCTCAGTAAGATTTTGATTTACATCCAGAACCAACTCGAATGTGTGGGTGCCGAGCGCAGCAGTCACATCGACGCTGAATGTTGCGGGACCACCCTCGCCACTGGGTGGGAGCGGTTCGAGGTCATCAAATCGAATTCTTGTCAATTCTTGCCCGTTCATGTAGAGTGCACAGTCGATGCTGTCATCGTTTTCCCAAGTACCTATGTTTGCAAATTGCCCCGTCACCGTGAGTGTCTGTCCAGGATCAGGAGAGACTGGGTTGAATGCAATCCCGTTTCCATCAGGCAATGGCGCAAGATCGAGTAGACGTTGTGATACCAATGTATCGCCGTACAGTATGTCGAGGAATCCGTCTCCGTCAACGTCTGCAAAGGCAGGTGCGGACCACACGCGGTGGGGCATTGATAGGGGCTCATCCCAGCCTTCGGAGACTTCATTTTCAAACCCAGTATCACCTTCAAATGCGAAGATTCGTCGGCCGAATGCTACGACAATTTCGGGATCTCCTTCTCCATCGATGTCCATCCAAGCTGGCGGGGAAACCGCAATCTCATCGTTATCGTTTCCTGAACCTCCTCGATTCATGATTTTGGTCCATTCTTCCGTTGGTGGGTCATTGGTCAAATCATGACAACCAACCATCCCCTCTCGGTCGAAGGTTACTGTTGACGCAGAATACCACGTCACCCAGCAAAGCCGATCATGAATGGAATCGTTGTTGAGGTCGATTGGAAGAGGTGCTGCATCTGCATAGCCATTTCGAGCGCGAAATGAGAATATTTCCTCCGTTGAAGTCAGTTCCATACCAACAAAACGGGCTCCAAGACCGACCGTTCGGCCGTTTGCATCGGTAGGAATCGTTAGGATCATTTCTGGCGCAGCGTCGCTATCAAGTTGTGCAACAACAGGGCTTGGCAAACGCAATCGAGGAGCGTCCGAATCTGTATCGGTGCCAGATAACGGCACCAGACCCAAATCATTTGACCCAGTAATACCATCAATACGCCAAACCCACATATTCCCCGAATTTTCATCGATTGTCGTCGCTAACACGACCGAATTTTGACCATCCAACTGAGCCCAAGCTGGGTCGCTCGGGTGTGTTCCGCGTTCAAGGGTGACGTCCCAATTTTCCGTCGGCGTATTTGAACCGAGAGGGAGACTCAGAATATGTGGGTCATCTGTCGTCGTATCAACGACTGTGAGAACCAATTCTGGTTGCCCATCGAGTTCCAAATCCGCAAGCAATGGCTGTGTGACAGAGAGATGATTGCTTTGTCGGGTTTGAAAGTGAGGACTTGTGATACCTATACGGTAATCCGTGCTGGTCCATGACCACAAGAGTTCGTTCGAGTGCCCGCTACTTTGCCATCCAGATTCATCGCAGGTTAGCTCAGGCGACCATACATCGACTTGAAGCGAGCTTTCTGTATCGTAAACGACGACAACTTCGATTGTACCGTCGAGATTTACATCCACGAGAACAGGCGTTGAACGTGCTGCCCGTGTCTCGCCCAAATCCACTTGCCATGCAACATCTGCATCATCACCTGCGATGAGCGACAATTTTGTCGAAGACGTTGAGGTACTTTCATGCATAATCACCGCAAAAAGATTTGAGGGAGTGCATCGCTCGTACGCCCCAGGGCTTACTGTTAGGCTTCCTGAAAAGTTGCCGATGATTGAACCGTATGCATCCGAACCAATGTTGTCNTCAAGAGCAACCCAATTGATTACAGGATCATCAATGCTAATTACTGGCCCAGAGGTTGAATCGTGCAGAGGCATGGTTCCATTGCGAGTGGCGCTCCCACCATATTGTCCCCAAGGTTGTTCCCGATCGTCCCACACCTGAGCCGATGAAGGCTGGGCCACTTTTTCTTCCGTTAGATTGGAGAATTGAATGTGAGTAAANGAAACCATAAGCATCAACAAAACAATGCTGAAAGCAGGGACTCGTCGCCCTGATTCAGAATGGCTTGCGCTACTCATTGTTCATATTCTGACATGAGGGGTTGTTATTGTTTTGCTCTTTCAGCATCGCAACCCCTTTCTTTTTCAGTAAAATACAGACTTTCAACNCTGTATTTTTAGTTACGCAGTNGCTTGAATGAATGCGTGGGCTTCATATAGGGGTCGACAGTGGGCGAAATGACTTCGGTCGTCTTCTCTCCCGAGGCGAAAGCCGGTGAAGGACGGAAAGGTTCTGCCTCTTCCCCTTCATCACTCGATGAGAGAAGCCCGGGAGAGGAAAACGATGTACAAAATTGTCACAAAAGAGGATACCATCCGCATCCCCGCAGAGTACATGAAGAAAGGCCAGTCTCTTGACCAACACATTGACCGTTTGGCAATGACTGCATTCGAAGGCCGTTTCGATGAGCAAAACAGATTCATTTTGGTCACCAGTAACCATACACCGCTTGGCCGTGGAAGAATTATCCACGGTGACGGTGCCATTTATCAGCGTGTTCGTTTTGATGCACTTCTGTTCTGCATGGATGACTATGAAGTGGTTGAAGGGGCTATTTCCGAAGTCAATGAATTTGGAGCATTCGTTCGAATTGGTCCAATGGAAGCTCTCCTCCACAAATCTCAGATTCTTGACGATCAAGTGGAAGTTAATGTGGGTGCAGGAACAATCTCGGGCCGAAACGATGACAAGCGTCTCGGAATTGGAACCGCAGTCCGTGCTCGAATCGTATCCCTTTCGCCTGACACCAGCGATCCTCGACGGTCGAAGATTGGTCTAACATGCAAACAACCGGGCCTCGGTTCTCTTGAATGGCTCAATGAAGCAGGTGAGTAATTATGGCGAAGAATCCATTTGCATGCGGTGAATGTGGCCTTATTCTTCCGGATGGAGTTGACCAATGCCCCCGACATCCCTCAGCACAGACCACAACAGACTGGCAAGGCTACGCTATCATCATCCATCCGTCACGTTCCGAAATAGCAGAGCGATTGAAAATAGAGCAACCCGGACGTTACGCACTGAAGGTGAATATCCGATAAGGAGGATGAAAACATGGAAATTGTAAGTCGAACAGAAAACAAACTTCTCAACCGAGTTGAAATCGATTTTAAATGGAATCACAAGAGCAGCAAGACCCCATCAAAGAAAGAGGTCATGGATCTTGTCAAAACACTTGAACCAGGTTCCAACCCTGATTTCATCGTCGTAAAAAACTGCAAAACCCGTTACGGACAGGCCCTCACAACCGGTCAAGCCTTNATTTACGAAACTGCAGCGGCCATGAAAGTCGAACCTGAATATATTCACGAACGCCACAAGGGCTTCCGTAGTGGAAATGCCTCAGAAGAAGCACCTGAGGAGACACCTGAAGAAGCGGCAGAAGAACCGAAGGAAGGTGATGAGTGATGGGTGAACCAAATCCAAAAGCAAAGTGGTCGAAATACGCCATATCAGACGATGGCACTCTTGAGCGTAAAGCGGAGCANTGTCCAAATTGTGGACCTGGTGTTTTCCTTGCTGTCCACGCCGATCGCAAAACCTGCGGTCGTTGTGGCTATTCGGTCAAACTCGAGTGAGCGAGCAAACCATCGTTTGTGAGCAGCCAAAGCTGCTCATCTTTCATAAGATGCTGGACCACAACCTCATCTTGANTTTTCACGGTCACACCCGATTCACTAAGTGCAATTTCNTCGCGCCANCCAGACAGAACCCAAACAGAGTCTTCCATANAGAANGCATGTTGAATTGGTCCTTTCGTTGCAATGTCTGCAATACGTGAACCAGACTTGTATTGATAACAGCGGCCATCACTCAGCAACAGTACCCGTTGGTTTTCGGTTCCGTACACACTTGAGAGGGCACCCTCGAGTTCAAAATGGGCGCTCCCTATCTCCGAGCCATTTGATTTCGAGAGACGAAGGCAGCCACCCGCCCTCGACCAAACTTCGATCGTTGAATGCGTCTCATGGAGTGTAACTGTTTCTTGACTCATTGGCAAATGGGACAGTTTCGGCCATTCCGGTGGTGGCGATCTCCAGCGCTCGACNCCATTTGCATTGAAAGCATAAATTCCTCGATTCCACAGAACAAAGCAGAATCCATCGTCCATCGTTGCTAAAGCAAGAGGCTCTGCGTCCAAAACGTGCGCCCAAACAGCACCTTCTGGGAGAATTGCTTGCTCAATATTTCTTGCAGTTCGCAAATCGCCTCGTTCAACTCCTTCTCGGAATGCTTGGTCAAGCGGTAAACATGCCATTCTAGCTATGAGAAGTTCTCGATCAATCCATGTAGCAATGAGGACATTGTCAACGATGATCGCTTGTTGAATGGACATAGGAAAAGGTCGTGCATGAGGTTCCAACGGCTCCCACTCCGCATTGAGTCGACAAAGTTCACCATCGACCCCGATTGCAACAGCATACACATCTTTGACATTGGGCGTTTCAAGTATTTTCATGGCTCGAAATGGGAGCTGAACTCGAGACTCTCCTTCCACCATGTCAAGACGAAGTGTTGGTTCCTTGTCAATACTCGCTTTCAAGAAGTGGTTGTGCTTGGGTATAACCATGGCTGAAGTCATTCTTATCGCAGTAAACAGTGATGACATTGCTTCAACGAACCAAGCCAAATATCTACTGCAATCGAGTTCNTGGGAGGAACAACTCGGTGTTGAATCCTACCCTTGTTACTCATTCCAGAATGTGAGGATGTGGTTCCTACCTAAGCGCATATTATGGGAGGACCATCTTGACCAACGTTGGCATCAGGCTACCGGTGAAACGGTGACCGAGGTTATCTTCCCATCGCGACATGCTGCTGTGAGTGGCAAGCCATGTCTGACACTCCACCCAATCGGTGTGCCACACCACCCCCTCGGTGAAGAACCACCCTTTGGAGGTCGAGCTGGATTTGCTCCACCACCGAATTCTCGAATCGCTCCTTGGTGGAGGCTGCTCCACAAAAAATGGTCAAATCAGGCAATTCCAGACTTTTCTCTNTCGCTTGAGGTAACTCACCATGGGCCAGTCCTCGATGTACCTGCTCTTTTCATCGAGGTTGGTTCAACCGAACCCTATTGGCCGAATGAGGATGCTGCTAAACTTCTTGCTGAAATCATCACAGAAGGACTCAGTCTGGATGGAAGTAATGAATCCTATTCATGGAGTGAGAGCAATGAAACAGAGCCGGTATTGATCACGCTTGGTGGAGGGCATTATGCTCCGAAGGCAAACAAATTAGCCCTGGAACCGAACGTTTGGATTGGACACATGCTTGCGAATCATTCTCTCCCTTTTGGTAGCCAAGAAGAACCAGGTACACTTTGGAAGCAATCGATTGATGCCGCTATAGCATCGACAACAAAGGCTTACCCTGGAGGAAGGATTGTTTGCAATGTTGAGAAAAAATCNTTCAAAGGATGGCAAAGGCAGTTGATTTACCAACATCTTGACAACGTAGGGGTTGAAGTTGTACGAACTAATGCTTTCTTGGAAATGGTCAAAGGATGCCAAGCAGGCCAATAACACAGGAGGGTGAAGCATGCTGTCGAAACTTATCGTTGCGATGACATTACGAATGCCACGTTGGTTTGTTCGATGGGTTTCACGAAGATATGTTGCTGGATCAAATCTTCAAGACGCAGTTGCTGTTATGAAACGACTGGAATCAGAGGGTGCATGCTTTACCATCGATGTGCTCGGCGAGGAAATCTCTTCTATGGATGANGCACAGTTTTTCCTCGATGAATATGTACGGGTCATGAATGCGATCGTAGAGAATAAATTCGATGCGAACCTATCGATTAAACCGACAGCTTTTGGTCTTCTTATCGATAAACAGCAGGGACTAGAGAACATTGAATCACTTGTTCGCCAAGCAGCAGCACATGACATGTTTGTTCGACTCGATATGGAAGATCACCGTGTAACGACCGAAACGATTCAGGTCGTTTTGGACTTGCACAAAAAAGGATTGACCAACGTTGGCACAGTTCTTCAAGGACGTCTTCACCGAACTCCTGATGATATACGTAGCGTCGCAGAGAAACTCGGTGGCAATGCAGACTATCGNATATGCAAAGGCATTTACTTAGAACCAGAAGACATAGCCTTTACATCTCGTTCTGACATACGGACAAAGACAAATGATGCAATCCGAATGGCCCTTGAGCATGGTGCATACGTTGGAATAGCCTCGCATGACATTCCTGTNGTTGATTTCACCTTGGACGCACTGAAGGAATTTCACATGGGCCCTTCAATCGACGACCCTAGGGCGAATGCAGGTCCAGCCCGTAATGGGAAAGGGCCCGGNTATGAGTTCCAGATGCTTCTTGGAGTACGTGGACCAATGCGCAGAAAATTGACAAAACAGGGTCATCGAACAAGAGTCTACATTCCATACGGTGAAAAATGGTATGAGTACAGCATTCGCAGGTTGCAGGAAAATCCGACCATTGGGTTACAAATCGCAAAGGCTTTCTTGATGCCGTGGACAAACCGTCCTTGATCAATTGCGAGGTTTCTTTCTCTTTCGCCTATTTGTTGGCTTGACGCGCTTTTTGATTTGCTCTTTCGGCAGGATTGGATTTGGATTGAACCCAAGACGGCCTTCCTTCCATGCTTGGCGTCGCTCTCTCGGCGTCTTCGGTTCGAAGCGCTCTGGCCTTGGAGGTTCATGGAGATACATCCGTTTGATGTTTGAAGCATCAACGGTTCCTCGGAGGGTACGGCCTTGGCCGGTATGAATCGCACGAATTCGCCACGTTTGAGCACCAATTTCCATAATCGTTCCCGCTTTGAACACAGTACCTTCTTCAACAATCAACGTATCTGGTGTCGAGAATTCACCACGAGTTTTCGTAATTTTCACACGCAACATGTCTTGTCGAAGAGCAACTGCTCGTACCAGATTCGTCGCTTCGATTCCTTCCAATGGTCCATTTTTTGATTCAAGTCGGGTAATCCTCCAAGTCATATCGTCGTGTTCAAAGACATCGTCAATATCGAGCCATTCATCAGAATCAAGATCAACGGTGGCCATGTAGGAATTTGGACCATCTGTAAGCATGAAGGGTACTCGTTTTAGAGGTGGTGCACGAAATTGGATTTCATGAACAGTCGAGCATTGTTCACATCGTAGAAGATAATCCTTGCCTCGGCCCACTTCTTTTTCCCTTAGAATCTGATGACTTGTGACATCTTCACAAGTAGGGCAGAGAACAGCGTTTTCCAAGACTTCTTCGTCTTCGAAGTCGTCTTCGTAGAATTCGTCGTCCATGCTTCTCAAGAGGGCCTCGAGGCCTGTTCCCTTTGAATCCACCGCATGCGGTCTCGACACATTGTTCAAAACAAACCGTTGCTGTGGATGTGGTATGAGCGACGTNGGTCGAGACCAAGTCCTTCCAAGTTTGCTCAGTGCAGATCACGAACGNTCACGAGATGAGCCGGAAATCGCAGCTAATATTGCNACACAANTGGAGCANATGGGNCTTTCAACATGGTCAATATCTGTTTTACGCCGACTNCGAGACGCAATCGGNCGACAAGCGCCTCGNCGTGTTCTCGAAGTTGGCGGAAGCATTGGACACCGATCTGCATGGCTTTTTGACCTCTTCAACGAGGATCCAATCGACCGTTTCGATATTGTTGAACAGGGTGCCAAATTTGGCGTCATCCTTCATCGGCTTCAATCAAGATACGAAGCTGCGCAATGGTCATCAATAATCGTCAATGATTTTGCAACGTTGTGTGCTGAGGAAAAGGCATGGAAACTGACAACAACTTCTGGCGTTGGTGCGGATGAACGGAGACTATCTGAGCAATACGATGCAATCATCATCGATTCTCCTCTTTCTCGATTGTCAAGCGACTTGGTGAATGGAATGGAACTTCTTTCAAGCAANGGTGTTCTCTATACGACCGAACCGGAGACACCAGTCGGCGATTATGAGGAATTTGACGATGATGGGAAAGCAAAAGTCGATGGGTTCAATTCATGGATTGAATTTATTCAATCAACTCAAGAAACACACTACATCGCATTTGTTCCACTCTTTGGTGGTACGTTGGTCGCTTTTTTCAAGCGGTAGATTCCTGTTCAGCCTTGTCCAAAAGGGCATCGATGTCGAGCAATCCGTATCCATAATTGTTGTCGTGATCGGTTTGTCCCTCCTTTGGATTGACAGTCTGCATAAGCCAATCTTTGACGGTATCGATTGTCGATACATCGCCTGATGTTCCATTGCTGGCCAATTGAGGTTGTGCCTCAAGAAGAAGGGCAAGAGCACCTGTGACGAAGACTGTTGCAGCACTGGTTCCACTCGAGGATGACCAAGTGCCTTGAGCGTTAAGAACGGGTACATCTTTTGCAGGTGCGACAAGTTCTGGCTTTTTGTCAGGATCTCCTCGTGGTAGCTTCGGTGGGAAAAAACTCACTGCGTTGTTCCCCGTTGATGATTTCGACCAATGACTGCCGGATTGTGTAACTCCTCCAACACAAATGACTCTGCGTTCACTTCCCGGAGATGCAACATCTCCATCGTCTTCTTCACCACCATCGTTGCCTGCGGCTGCGACAACAAATATTCCACGAGCCATCGCGTCGTTTACAGAATCTTCAATGGTTCGACTAGAGGAACCCAGAAGGGGAAACAAATCTTGACCTCCGCCTAAGGANAGTGAAATGATGTTGACATTCTGATTAACACACCAGTCGATTCCAGAGACAACATCTTCCTCATAGCCAGAACCGTTTTCAAGCAACGACTTTGCAACGTAGAGATTTACGTTCTTTGCAACACCATTGATCCAGCCATTAGCGACCAATATCCCTGCCATGCTGGTTCCATGTCCGTTGTCATCGTAGGGATTGGATTTGCCTTGGACAACATCGATCCATCCTGCAACATCAAATCCCTCAAGATCGGGATGATTCAGTTCCATTCCGGTGTCAACGATGCAGACATTGACGCCTTCCCCAGAGTATTCACTTGGTACGTTGATGAGATTTCTGTAAGCTCGTTCCGATTCAACCAATTCATCGCTTGGCCTTACAAACGTCAGACCATCGCCAACGATGATGTTGTAAACAAATCCAGCAACAAGGACAAGCAAAGCAGCCATTGCCACACTTACGATTCTTCGTACGATGATGAGATCTTTTTCCAGTTGAGGATTTAATGGTGCAAGTTCCTGCGGAGAACCATTTGTTTCTTTCATGAACAGACCTCATTGAAATGCTTCTACGGCTTCGGAGAAGGTATCAACAAATCGCTTAACATCCTCTTCAGTGTTGTAAAAATAGGCAGATGCTCGTAGCGAACCATCGTACCCTCTGCTNTTAAACCATGAGTGGACACAATGCTGCCCAGATCGGACCATAACACCAGATACTTCGTCAAGAAGAAGCGCAATGTCATGTGCTGGAAGCTTTTCATCAAGAAGAAGCGAACAGATTCCTCCTCGTTGCGATGCATCTTCTGGTCCTATNATGGAAATACCATCCAAGTCTTTGACGCCGTTTGACATAATACGGTTCAATCGTACTTCATGTTCGTGAACTTGTTGCATGTTCAACTGTGAGAGATAGTCNATNGCAGCCCCAGTTGCCATCATTCCGGCGAAATGGCCAAGTCCACCTTCAAACTTTGAGGGGGATTGTGCCCATTCAACGCTGTCATAGTGTGAGGTTTTGACGGTCTGTCCACCGGATTGAATTGTTCGCATGTTGTTGAGTAATTCTTCTTTCCCCCACAAACCTCCCATGCCAGATGGGCCCAGCATTTTGTGAATCGAAAACGCAAAGAAATCGATGCCCATTTCTTGAACGTCTACAGGCATGTGCGGAGCTGATTGAGCACCATCAACACAAACCAATGCATCAAAATCTTTTGCAATTTTCGTGATTTCTCGAATAGGGCTTTGGATACCATCCAGATTCCCTACTTGGCTGATTGATACCATGCGTAGTTTTGATCCAGCTTCAGAGCACATGCGTTCAAAGGCTTCTAAATCAAACGTGTTGTCTGGATTTGACGGCACAACCCGGTGGTCAACACCTTGTTCCTCTTCGAGTTGCAACCAAGGCACTAAGTTCGAATTGTGTTCTCGATCCGTCGTCAAAACAATGTCATCTTTTTCCCAAGAGAGGCCCTTAGCGACTTGGTTCAAGCTGTGTGTAGCGTTGCGTGTGAAGACAATTTCATTAACAGATGGAGCATTGAAGAATCCAGAAAGTGTTCTTCGAGATTGTGCGATTGTTTTGGAAACGGTGGTCCCATAGCGATGCACAGATCGACCGCCGCAGCCTGGCGTTTTTGTGTAGTAATCTGATATGGCGTTGATGACAGATTGTGGTCGCAAGGTGACACAGGCATTGTCCAGATAAGCAACAGGGTGTTCCTCACATAGTGCAGGAAAATCGTCTCGAAGTTTCTTTAAATCCATCACCAAGCCTCCTCATCAGGTGATACTTCGACGAGGTTTGCCTTGCTCATCAAGTCTTCTTCTGCGGTTACAGCCGCTTTGGTGCGAACACGGGTTTCGCTACCAAGCATTTTCTGNGGGAACCAAATCGTCCATACCATGAGTGGGATGGTAATAACCGAGAAGAATAAGTGGAGTACAAGCGCCCATGTGCGTGACCCTGTTCGCTCAGCGATGTAATGCGCTCCTGTCCAAGCACTCAGCATTGCACCAGCAGTCCACGTCAAGCAAACCAACGTCCATCCAGAAAGAGAGTGTTCTCGCATTGAGGCTTCCATGACTCGTACATCTTCGTGGATGTGATGTGTCTCAACATGGAGATCACGGGTTTCCCGAACCGCCTTGATGAAGAAATACAAGAAGAAAATACAGACGAGTGTGATAAGGAAACCGCCCATCATTTCCGAGAGTGAGAAGGAAAGCGGGAAGTCTTTGTTGTTTGAATGGAAGTAAACTTGAGCAATCCCAAAACCTCCCCATATCAACAGTAAGGTAACGGTGTGTGTGCGCATAATTGGGAACAATTGCAGCATNGAAAAAAGGAACCATGCCCAACATACAACGGACAAGACCATCTGGAAGTAAGCGGTACTTCCAGCAGCTTGGAGGCCCTCTAATCCGGNAATTTTTGCATTACCACCATCAAATATATCTCCATTAAGTGACCCTAGCAGAACTGCAAAAATCGCAGATACAACAGCCACTGTATACTGCGTGTTCCAATCCAAACGGAAAAGCCTCAATTGGAAAACGAGCTGGTTACGGATTTGTGGAACCATTGGATGAAAATCGATGAACCATGGCTTTACTTCAACATCACCAAGACGAAACGGGAGTGCATCTTGTGATGCGTCCTCAATCTTCCCCAATAATTGGGTCGGTTCGCCACCGTCCATGACCCTCCGTAACAGTCCCCCTTTGAGGTTCTTGCGTTGCAACCTTGAGAGGCGTGAGCGTTAAACACTGGTGAGGGTTGGAAGGAAATGCGAGCCGAGATCGCATAGCCTGGTAGTGCGCGCGACTGGAAATCGCGTGGGCCCGTCCCTCGGGAGTTCAAATCTCTCTCTCGGCGCCATTCCATCTTGNGGGCNCTCGTTTCAACCAGACGCGAAGCGGTTATATCGAAATGCTTGGTGGAANGGACGCCGCCACCGTGGCTTAGTGGTATAGCACCTCATTGGTAATGAGGAGGTCGCGAGTTCGATCCTCGCCGGTGGCTCCATCCACAAATCGTGGAATAGTGCCAAGTTATTCAACAAACATTAAGTGTCGTCGTAATAAAATTTGGANTGAAGAAGGCAACTTCTTCGGATGGGATGAACATGAGCGATACTACTGNAAAGAGGACCGACACTCGGGCGAGAATCAAAGAATTACAAATACAAGTTGATGACTTGAAAGAACTGGTTAACACACTTCTTTCTGTCATCGTCGAAGAACCCGATGGGGTTCATACAGGATCTGCACCGACCAGCGGTCACCCTCTCGCAAACACATGCATGTGATTAGCCTTTGATCACAGTCATGGGCTCTAGTCGAAGCACGGGTCGAGCTAGATTCGCAATTGCGGTATTCTGAATGACTCTGTCCACATCCTTGTAGGCTTCAGGGGCTTCCTCTGAAAGAATGTTTTTTGTCGCTGCTTGTACAATGATTCCCTTTTCTCGAAGTTCTTTTTCCTTCGCTTCGGAATTGATTTTCCTTCTCGCTGCAGAACGCGACAAAGCCCTTCCTGCACCATGACAGGCGCTACCAAACGCCTGATTTTGTTCGGTCTGAGGGCCAGCCATCAACCAAGACCCCCTCCCCATATCTCCTGGAACGACGACAGGTTGCCCCGTCTGTGCGAAGGTTGCGTGCAAATCAGGCTGCGTTCCACTGAATGCCCTTGTCGCTCCTTTTCTATGAACTGCGCATGTACAATTCTTACCGTGGATGACGTGTTCCTCGATTTTTGCTATGTTGTGGGATACATCGTACAATGTGGACAACTCAATTTCTTCACCTAATTCAGCTTTCAAACCCTTAAACAATCGATCTGTGAGGACGGCTCGATTTGTGAATGCATAATTTGCAGCAGTCTTCATATCGTTGAGGTAGGCCTGTCCCTGCTTGGAATGAATCGGAGCGGATGCGAGTTGCCGATCGGGTAATTCATAGCCCCATTCATCATCAACCCAAAGATTTCCACGTTGCTTGAGTCGAAGTTCGAGTTGATGGATGTGATCACTGCATACTTGATGGCCGAGTCCTCGAGAACCCGAATGTATCATCGCAACAACTTGGTTCTCCGAAAGTTTCCATTTCTTTGCTGTTTCTGCATCAACAATCTCCGAAACTCGTTGCAATTCAAGAAAGTGATTTCCACTTCCGAGTGTTCCAAGGGCTCTCATTCCGCGTTGTTTCGCACGTTGGCTGATGGTTAACTCATCAACATCGAAACAACCTTCCGATTCAATCGTCCCCGTGACGTGATGTTGGTCAACATCAATCGATTCCAATTCGTTAAGACCACCTCGAAGAATTGTGTTGAGTTTGGATTCCGTCATTTCAATTCCCCCTTTTCCGGATCCTCCAGCGGGGATGCGTCCGTTGAGGCGTCGTGCTAACTTTTCCAAATTTGGAATGTCCCTAGCCTCGATGTTGAGGGCAACTGCTCGTACGCCACAGTTGATGTCAAAACCAACTGCTCCAGGTGAAATCGCTCCACCTTGGTCGCCGTGTTCAATGTCCGTGGCAACAACACCGCCGATGGGCAATCCGTAACCATAGTGCCAATCTGCCATCCCCCACGCAGTTCCAACAATTCCCGGTAACTCGGTTGCATTCATCAATTGAATAGGGCCCCGACCGTCTTGATAATTTTCAATTTCGTCCATCGTGGATACGATGGCTGCATCAACCTTCATACGATTATGAGCTTTGATACGGACAACACCTGGTGAGGACAAGTCGACGTGCTTGGTCCATTCGGCGGCCATGATTGCCGTTCAGCATCTTTCATTTGATGATTTCCACTTTTCCACGATATTGAGAGGGAGCATTGAAAGGATTGACGACTACCCGCAAACTGGAGGCGTTGGTTTGAGTCTACCACCGATTGACCTGGAAGTATTCCATGAAAATGGTTACAATCGACGTCAATGCCGAATCACCGACTTGTGGTTTTGGACATGCGATGACCAAAGGACTACGTGCGGTGACACGCATGAAGATGAATATACCTTCATTGGAAAACCACTCATTGGAGGCTTCGAGCAGCGTGGAAAGGCTTTGAAAGACTCGATGCGCGAAGCTTTCTTGTCGTTTTTTGAGACGCATGAACATCATCGTGTTGCACCCTATCCTGTCCTTGCTCGTTGGCGCGATGACATTCATCTTACCATCGCATCCATCGCTGATTTTCAGCCCCATGTTACTTCTGGTCAAGTTGCACCTCCAGCCAATCCTCTTACCATCTCTCAGCCGTGCATTCGCTTAACTGACGTCGATGCTGTTGGCCGCTCTGGACGTCACCTGACAACGTTTGAAATGATGGCGCACCACGTTTTTAATCGTCCTGATGAAGGAGACAT
The DNA here is from genome assembly GCA_002698145.1 of Methanobacteriota archaeon. Classification (GTDB taxonomy): domain Archaea; phylum Thermoplasmatota; class Poseidoniia; order Poseidoniales; family Poseidoniaceae; genus MGIIa-L2. The sequence continues at coordinate 20,588 of NZVG01000034.1, forward strand.
GTACTATTGGATGGAAGAATGTGTAGCGTACTGTCACACGATGTTGACCAAGACGTTTGGAATATCCGACAAGGAAATCACGTATGTGGAAAATCCTTGGAGCGGTGGTGGAAATGCAGGTCCAGCTGTTGAAGTAATCGTTGGTGGATTGGAACTCGCAACCCTCGTGTTCATGAATCTCGAGGAGTCAGAAGACGGTGATNTTGAACTAAAGGGTGATCGCTTCAAAGAGATGCCACTGCAGATTATCGATACGGGATATGGATTGGAACGATTCTGCTGGGCGGCTGCAGGTACACCCACGATTTACGAAGCGATCTATCCAGAGACAGTTGAATGGCTCAAAACAATCTCAGGCTTTTCCGATGTCGCNTCAAAATTGGCTGGTTTGGACCTCGACAATCTTCTCGGTGAGATGAGCCGTTTGAATGGCATCATGAACATCGAACCGGGGGTCGATGGTGAACAACTGTCGCAACTGTTCATCACGAGATTGTCGGAGCGAGGAATTGAACTCACACAGGAACAATTTACGGCCGTTACCGAACCATTGTCCAGAATTTACGCAATTCCAGATCATCTGCATGCACTCACACATATGCTGGGCGATGGTCTTGTGCCCTCCAACGCAAAAGCNGGTTATCTCGCAAGAATGCTTGCTCGACGAATTCTTCGTATGCGTGATGATTTGGGGCTCGAAGTATCGCTATCGGAACTGATCAACCATCACTTGGACGTCAACATGGACGGACACGATATGAAACAGACCAGAGATGGATTGCTCACCATTATGAATCTTGAAGAGGAGCGATACACAGAAACGCTTCGAAAGGGGACGAACCTGATAAACCAGTCCTTGAAATCCATCGAGAAGGAGTCCGAGTCACTTCCAGACGAATTGCTCTTCCAATTGAACGACTCCCATGGCCTTCCGCCTGATATGGTAATCAACATGGCTAAAACAAGCGGTTGGGAAAAGTTACGATTACGAACCGGTTTCTCCGCAGAAATGGCAGAAAGACATGCTAAGATGGCGAAAGCGGCTGCAGCAACGAACCAGCAAACCTCACTCGTCGACGAATTACCCTCTTTCCCTGATACCGTCCCATTGTACTACAACGACGTTCAACAGAGAAGCTTCGACGCCAGTGTGCTTGCATCGATTCCTTTACTGGAAGGTGCAGGACCCGAAGGTGCTACGCATGCCATTGTCCTTTCAGAATCCTGCTTTTATCCAGAAGGTGGTGGCCAAGAGGGTGATCACGGTTCCCTTACAACCGATGGGACTTCTCGCTTGGTGTTGGACACTCAAAAAGAAGGCGGGTTGATTCTCCACCTTTGCGATGGCTCTCTTGAAATTGGGGACCTCGTCCACGGTTCCATCGACTGGCGGAGAAGGAAGCAGTTGATGGATCATCACACGGCTGTCCACATCGTTGGAGGAGCGGCTCGACGAATTCTTGGACCCCACATCTATCAAGCAGGTGCAAACAAATCAACCGAACTCGCTCGTCTTGATATCACGCACTATCGTCGTCTCTCCCGGGAAGATCTCGACGCTATCGAGATCCTTGCAAATGAGGTTCTTGGTCAGGTATCCCGGACTGAAAAAACGGTTCTTCCCCGCCATGAAGCCGACAAGAAACATGGTTTTGATTTGTATCAAGGTGGGGCTCCAAAAGGAAACGAAATCAGAGTACTTCGAATATCGGATCATGACGTACAAGCTTGTGGAGGTACCCACCATGATGAGCCAGGACAAATTGGTTCCATCCGAGTTGTCCGATCGACTGCGGTTCANGATGGCGTCGAACGTTTGCACATTGTAGCAGGAGAATCAGCACTGCAATTTGCTCGTGAACAAGATGAATTGCTTCGTACCACATCTCAGACATTTGCGGTTTCAACGGATGATTTACCAAAAACTGCTGAACGNTTCTTTTCAGAATGGAAGGAACAGCGCAAGAGAATNGAACAACTNGAGGCCGAAATCGTTCGACTACGAACATCTGGTGGAGGGAACGATTCGACAACAATCGATGGAGTCCGAATTGTTATCATGGAGGTTGAGGGTAATCTCAAACAACTCACCTCAATGTTGCAAGAGTTGACGCGAGACGTTGAGACACCTACCTTGGCAGTACTCGGCTCCAGAGAGGGCGGTGGTAAGCTCATGGTTGCAACCACGGAGAGCACGATGGCCTCTGAACGATACAATGCGGTCGACATACTTCGGGCGATTATCCCGCACATCAAGGGTGGAGGCGGTGGACGACCAACCATGGCACAAGGAGGAGGGTCTGATGCAAGCGGCCTCGACGAGGCCTTGTCAGCAGCCAGAGAATTGCTTCAATCTTGAAGCGATTCCAAAGCAATCCGATCAAATTCAGAAGCTGCATTGTCAATGGCATCCTTTAGTGAGAACCACGATGCCTCGGCGATTTCTCCTTCTTTGAGTTTCAATTTATCGATTGAACCGTTCCACTTGCCGCAGTATGTGAAACTCATGAATGACACACCATCTCGGTAAAATGTGCGTTGTGTGATGACCGGTTCTCGATTTTCAAGTTCGATTTCAATGCCGAGTTCTTCTTGGGTCTCGCGTACACAACCCTCTGAAGGCTCTTCGCTGTGATTCATGTAACCTCCGGGCAGGCCCCAATAACCTTTGAAAAATCCTCGTTCAACTTTCGCCATCAAAATCTGATTGTTCGCATTGCGAATCATTACTTTGGAAACAAGTCGNTGGATAGATCGGTAAACTGCCTCGCGAGCCAGAGGGTGGACTGCATTGTCAGAGACGACTTTGTCTTTCCATGTCCAGTGCTCAGGCCAGTCGATTAACGGGTTGCCATGAACGATTGTGTATTTTTGATTACCAAAACGGACGTCCGTTTGCCGCTCCTCTTGCCAAGGGATATTCATTCTCTGAACTTCCTCAATCGTCGGAAAACGGATGGAATGCTCGGTACTTTGCCGTCCCATTACGCAATCTTGCGGACCTTGACCGTTCTCATCAACCAACAGAAGTTTGCCATCATGCTCGAGGTAGACCACTGTCGAGGGGTGCATGGGCAAGGCTCAATGCAATCCCTCATGAATCCTCGTCTTCGCTAGCATGAATTGAAGTAGGTCCTTATCCTCGTCTCAACATGGAAGTCGAAGACATTCGTCCAGAGGGTTGGGCATGCACATATCTCATCGCAAATGAAGGCAAGGCTGTACTCATCGATCCGGTATGGGACTACATCGATCACTACCATAACATCCTCAATGAGCGAAGTTTGGAATTGGCTGCATGCATGGCTACGCATACCCATGCAGACCACATNACGGCATGCTTTACCCTTTCAAAACAAAACAACATCCCATTCTACATGTGGAAAGACACAGCATCACTCGGGGTGACTGACTACGTTGATGAATCTACAAAACTGACCATAGCAGGTGTTGAATACGCTTTCCATCACGTTCCAGGCCACACGCAAGATTCTGTCATCATTGAAATCGATGGCCACATTTTCACAGGAGATTTCTTGTTCAATGGAGATGCTGGAGTAGGACGCGATGATTTACCGAGTGGACGCTTGCTTGAGCATTGGAATTCGATACAATCTTTGTCGGCGTTACCTGATGAAGTCCTGGTTTGCAGTGGGCATGAGCCTCCCGGGACTGAGTTGCAAAGTTTAGGTTGGAATCGTATGCACAATCCAATTCTTGCGATGAATTCCTACGATGAATTCGAACGATGGCAAAAGAAAACTGCCGAAAAACTTGGCTCGGTTTCAAAAATAAAGACTGCGTTACCAGCGAACTTATTTGCAGAAGTCCCTGAAGAGATTCCTTGGCTCTCACAGTAAGTGCAAACACATTTGAAGTGGCTTCACGTGGTCAGATTATGTCCAAATTGCAGCGTAAGAAAATTGGTACGGTTTTTTTCCTTCAATTGGTGTTCTTAGTTTCGCTATCATCGCCCATGGTTCAAGGTACAAATCCATACGGGAATCTCGATAAAATGGACGATGCGCTCGAACATGCACTGCAATCTGTAGGAGACCTGGATGAATCCTTTGAGGTCATATTTCAACTCCAATCTCCCGTCTCAAACGAAGATCTAAATCACTTCAAAAATCTCGGAGCAGTCCATCTCAACGATGCGAAACTCATCAACGGAGGGCTTCTCGAGGCAACGCCCGATGTCATACGCCAACTTTCAAACTGGGAGCGTATCAAGTACCTTGAACTCAATCGTGAGTTGGACTTCTTCTATTTGCCCACAGATTGGGGTGGCGATCCAACCGATCCGACCACAATGATGCATGAAACAACCCATGTTGTACGTGCCACAGATGCATGGCATCGCGCTATCATCGATGTCAATGGAAATGTACAATTCGATGTTGACAATGCTTTCACAGAATGGGACGGGGATGGAACGGCTGTGGTTGATTTGGACACCGGAGTCGATGCCGGGCATCCCGATTTTGATTATCTCGAGCCATGGACTGGTGAGAAAGTTATCTATTCGGCGAAATGGAACGGNGTTTGGACTGAGACACGAAATTCCGACACATCGTCTGGACACGGAACACACGTCGGTGGAACCATTGCTGGCAACGGNGATGCATCAGCCGGTCGCAGAGCAGGTGTTGCCAAAGGCGGTCAAATGGTNGCCCTCGGAACCGGAGACGGAGCTTCAATCTTTGCCGCAGAGCAAGGACTTGAATGGACCTATGAACATTCGGTTCCTTCTCAGAATCCATATCACATTCGAGTGGTTTCGAATTCTTGGGGTACCGATGGAGATTACGATCCTAATGGTGCAATTGCAACTATTACAGATAGACTCACGTTTGAGAACGGAGTAGCAGTCATCTTTGCGGCANCAAACTCCGGTGGATCGGGAGCCGAATGTGGAGGAGATTTGAGAACCAATGTGTATGCTAACACACCGTCCGCAATATCCGTTGCNGCATTAACACATGATGGTACGCAAGTCACGTCTTTTTCCTCCCGAGGATGCATGAATCAACAGCATACNTGGCCGGATGTAGGTGCCCCAGGACGTGACATCTGGGCTACCGCGCCTCGTGGAACAGCAATTGATGCAACTACCCGAACACAAGGTGACCTCTACTACATGGCAATCTCAGGAACGTCTATGGCAACACCTCATGTTGGTGGAATGGCTGGAGTCATCCTTGATATCGCACCTTCTTTGGGTGTTGCCGACTATCATCGAGAAGATCACGATGAAGGAGACAGCCTTGTTGGCGGTGAAGGTAGCGCTGCATACGGCCAGTTTGACGATTGGGATACTGGAAACTATTCTCGAGTACATGAACTCGAATTGATTCTCGAACTCACTGCACGATACGCGGGCATGGAGAATGCCTGTGAAGACGGGAACAGCGATGATTCATGCAATGATATTCCCGCCGAATGCTATCGCTCAGCCACCGGGCAGTGTCACGATTGGAGGATTGGACATGGTTTGACCGATGTCGACGCCGCAATGGCACTGGCTCGCACACTCCAATTAATGCGAGACCAAGACGGAGACGGACTTGTTGACCATCCCGAGTATACTGTTTGGGACGCTTGGGACATTTACGAATCGATGATGGTTGAAACATCGATTCCGATCAATACCGACCGTGTAAGTCACAGCTGGAAAGGTGATTGGAACCACTTTAACAACGGTGCCAGTGGGGCGGTATACTACACCGAGGATTCTCACTATGTCTGGATTCCGAACGGAACTACACAACTCGAAGCCCGGTTTGTGCCGACCGAGTTTGACCTTGACACTGCTCAAGGAGGTGCCTTGCAACTTGAAATCGATTTAGGTGAGGACGGTAGCAACGACGCTCAAGGCTCGTGCAGTCGAGTCTCGGACGCATGGATTTGTGATTTGGATGTGGAATCGTCCCATTGGAATTCGTGGGCCCACTTCGATGTGGTTGGNCAAGCCTTNACNTTCCTNGGTNTANTGAACGACCCNGAATTCTTTGAATCCAGAATNCCCTACACTGTGGACGTCACNCTNACGCTCGACTTGAGTGANCCTGTTGACATTTCNATCGAACAACGACCTGACTTCTATTCNGANCTTGATCCNGCTCTNCCTTCNGATTCTTATGANTCAGACAACGATGGTATGCTTACGTTTACCCGNCCNGTATACGATCAACAAGCNGTTGCGNTGCTCATTCAACCAAAGGTTGTTNAATCAACGGANGANAANGANGGATTCTTCTCGGCCTTCAGCGACCTTTTCTCGAACTANTTTGGAACTGCGAGNTTCTTTTTCTTGTTTGTAATTCTAAGCGCTTTGGGAATTGGGTACCTNGTGAGNTCNAGTCGAATTGATGANCCAAAAGTGTTGNTNTCAACATCNATTGANGCCGAACTCTTGGAAGANTAAAGCGGNTTTTNTGGTGCTTCNTTCGGGGCACTTCTTGGCATGGAGTCAAGNTCNTCAAANGTGAGTTGNCCCGTATGGATTTCTTCAATTTCTTGCAANCGTTCAGCCATNGGTTTACGAACGATAAATTCGATTCGACCCTTGCTTCGAGTGAGNTCNTAGGAGAGNGGATCGAGNTTTTCGATNACTTGTTGCTCAAATGANCGTTGCACTTTCTGNCCTCTCCANGATGAATAACCCCATTGATATGCNATNCCGACAATAGCNGATCCGTAGAGAATGGCCANGAACGTTGTNGCGAACAATGCAGCATTTCCACCCCTNGCTTCTTCNAGTAAATCTCGACCGAGAAGAAAGACAAGACCGACGCCTACCAATGGCTTCAGTAAAGACTCAACCCATTGATCNATNGGGATTAGTCGGCCTTTTGCNGGGTCTACAAACACCAAATCGGTTTCAAATGCAGTTGATAGAACACCGATCAATGCAAGCAAAGCGATGTACAGAAGTGANGATAAGATAATCTCAGCACCTGTATTTTCCAACTTGAANATCCAGTGAACGATGAGGTAAGCAAAGAGGCCGAGGAAAACGCCGCGNGGTACTTTGTGAAAGTGTTCAATGTGCTGGGAAAATTCCGTGTAATTCCGTTCNTGAGNTGGATTTCCNCGATGNGCNTGAGGGATGTGAATGATTTGCCAGTGCATTGTTCGTTCAATGAACNCCATNATNCGAATNAGNATACGTTGTCGAATGAGGATAAATTCNACCAACANNATNACGGGCAAGCCCAANAGCATAACTGGAAGCGCAACNACGAAGGCGAGTGGAAAAATAATCAAAGCAGGAAGGATAAGAAAGTGNGAAATNGATAATGGATTCAAGATATCNGCCTCAATCAACCGTTGGCGAGAAGGCGTNAAACGNAGACTTCGAGCAACATCNTTCAAAGAATTCCTGTAACTCTCGAGCTGACGACCNGANTCAATAATNTGACGAACAGTTGTNCTGTATTCTGATTCCTCGTGNCTNCCNCCTACCCAATATTGCCAAATAAATCGTAATGGTATNGCNGTNAAAACAGGTACTGCAAGAATGCCAAGTGCCCAAATGAGTGCCTGAATATCGAGTTCAGTTGCCATGGGCTCGCCGTTTCAACCGAGATTTTCCCTTCCTATGAATCCATTGTGAGGTTTTTGGTTNAAACCCAATGTTCTAACACTGGTTAGCGCACCTCAAACCATGCGAAGNGTTGCAGTCACNGACGGGATGGCTGAAGAAGCAGTCAGGAANCTTGAACANGCTGGTTGTGAAGTTGTTCAAGGGTTTATTGAGCACGANGTTCTTNNTGCNGGAGGTCTTGCTGAATTTGACGCNATCATCGTACGTAGTGCNACAAAGATAACCGAGCANATGNTGATCAAAAGTCAACCTCGCNTGAAGGTNGTTGCACGTGCTGGAGTTGGCGTTGACAACATCGATATTCCCGCAGCCTCANCATTGGGTCTNCCGGTTGTTAACGCTCCTCGAGCGAGCACACAAAGCGTCGTTGAACTGACNATTGGNCATCTGCTCGGTTCACTTCGATTCATCCCCAGAGCNGATCGNTCNCTGCGNTTGGGANAGTGGGCGAAAAAAGANNTCAAAGGAACGGAACTTTTCGGNAAANGATTGGGACTNATTGGCTTNGGNCGNATTGCNCANGGNGTCGCNAAAGTGGCTCAAGCATTTGGTATGGAAGTCCACTCNTANGACCCATATCTTCCNTCATCTGTTGCAAGAAAAGCAAACGTTACCATGCACAAAAATGTAGACAATCTCTTCAAGACNTGCACACATATTTCCATNCATTGCAACCTAACCGATGAGACGCATCATCTCATCAATACCAAGAGAATCGANATGATGCCAGGCGTTGATCCGTTCAATCTCAAATGTGGTAATCACATCGTNAATTGCGCACGTGGCGGNATCGTTGACGAAGATGCAGCCCTTTCAGCACTAGAATCGGGTCAGTTAGCATCGCTTGCACTTGATGTTTTCGAACACGAACCNGTGGACGCCAAATCTCCACTTCTGCAACANCACAATTTNCACGGNACGCCNCANATNGGTGCTGCAACAATCGAAGCGCAGCGCCGTGTTGGTCTCGATATTGTTGACGCTGTTCTNACNGTTCTTGATGGNGGCGTCGCTGAAACGACCGTNAATCGAAANGACATANCCTGAACCATTTTCACTTTTCAAAAGGGGTTCGCAGAAGCCTTCCCTATGGGTTGCTGATGCNTTCGATATGGGACGAACAGTACCGACATGGCGTGGCCGAGTNGAACAAGAAATCGAAGTGCTTGTACCGTATCGACGCGCTCTNTCAACCAACGATCGATGCCACTTTGACGCCATGCTTCACGACGTGCGAATGCGACGTGCTGCCGGAGGNATGCTNCCNGCACATGAAGCATGGAAACCAATGCTTTTGTCGATGATTCTTGGGGCACATGAACGTATTCAGGCNCTCGAGCANCAACTCACGCTGCTTCAACAAAANATTCAATCGCTGGGTGAAGGCGATGAANNATNATGTTGTTGGATGGATTCTGGATGCNCANCTCTGTTCNGCACAATTGGAAATGGTCGTATGGGTTGCAACGGAACAGNATTCTGTGGTNTCNTTTCGTGAACCGTGGCATCCAGTGCTTCATGTNAGTGGCCGTCAGGATCATNTGCGCAATTTGGTCGACTGGTTGTGGNNGCCNGAAATTCGTCTTCNNTACGGTCTTCNGGCGTATGCATTTGAAATGAAGCGACCAGAATTGGGTTCNCACGANACAGAGCGTATGCTTGCCATTACGCTGGAATCATNTGCCACATTACGCTCGCTNGCAGAACACATCGATGCACGNGGTGANCATGTGCGATTNACGCTTTATTCTGTGGACGTGCGTCCNGANCAGCAATACCTTACTTCAAAACGATTGACNATTGGCTCATTCGTTCGATTTCAGGACAANCAATTGGTGCTTCTTGAGGAGAATCGNCAGCGTCGTGAATGGCGTTGCTGTCGAATTGAAGTNGTNCTCCAACAACTTGGACATGGGGCAACGTCATGTCGNCAACCTAGCGAAATTCGCGTNGCTCAGTGCGACACTTTAGGGAAGGTNATTGGTGACGAATCCGTATTTGNGTTCAANCAANTCGNCCAAATTCGCGNATTGGAGCAATGGTTTCAGGAGGTGGATCCAGANCTTGTTCTTTCAATTCGTGGGAACACNGAAGCGTTTCCNCATCTTATGTCGTATCTTGAAGCNANGAGGCTGTCNNTATGCCTTGGGNGAAACAAAACCCCGTTACGCCAGATTGGTCGTACCCGAATTCTCTCGTCNTATGGTCAAGTTTTGCGCAGCGACCCCCAATTCNCTCTTGAGGGTCGCATCCATATCGATCTTAGNTCAAGCTTNATGTTTCGAGAAGGNGGACTCGATGGNCTTTACGAACTTGCNTGTGTTTCTGCTACCCGCATAAGTGATGCTGCAAGAAAATCACCGGGNTCAGTCATTAGTGCAATTCAATACAGAGTNGCNATGGAGGATGGNGTNCTCGTACCTTGGAAAAAGACAAGGCCAGANGATACCAAATCTGCATGGGATTTGTTGCAATCAGATCGAGGTGGTCTCTACCTTGATAGCCGTCCAGGCGTCTATGCAAATGTAATCGANNTGGACTATGCAAGCCTTTTCCCCAGCATCATTGCAACACGCAACATTTCTCCTGAAACCCTGAACTGTAGTTGCTGTCAGCCTGCGCAGAACTGCGTACCTATTCCACTTCATCCTGACGAGGCCAGGAAGAGATTTCAGGTTCAGGGGAAACCATGGAAATCAGCCAGTCTCGCCTTTCCACAACAGTGCTCAACAGCGTTTCAAGTGCCGGAGTTGATGACACATACATGTGGGCGACGGCATGGTTTTCTTGGTCGTGTTGTTGCCCCTCTCATCGAGCGTCGACGTCATCTCAAGCGACAAATTGTTTCCAAAGGTGATATGGCAGATCGCCAGCAGAATGCACTAAAATGGCTTCTTGTCACCTGCTTCGGCTATACAGGTTATCGCAATGCTCGTTTCGGTCGAATTGAAGCACATGAAGCGATATGTGCTTGGGCTCGAGAGCTTCTTTTGCAAACCATCAACCTCGCGCAACAACAAGGATGGGAGGTTCTGCATGCCATTGTTGACTCCATATGGATTCGAGATGTCCAAGGACGTTCGCTTCAAGAACAGTACGATTCCGCAATGGACTTAGCTCAAGAGGTTCATGCTCTGACCGGAATACCTCTTGAATACGAAGCAACCTACCGTTGCATTGCATTTCTTCCAAGTCGGGTGCACAGTGGTGGTTCGCTGACGAAGTACTGGGCTTATGGCGAGAGTGGGATGAAAGTTCGGGGTTTGGAACTCCGACAACATTCGACGTGTCCGTGGGTACGTGAATTGCAGAGACAGGCACTGCAAATCCTCGCTGATTCGGACGAATTGTTGGACGGTATTCCAAGTCCTCGTGTCCAATCCTCTGTTCAACGACTTCTCCTCAGCGAGGTGCGACGCTTAGACACTCATCAATTACTCCCAAGAGAGCTGATCGTTTCCCAACGAATCTCCCGTAAACCAACGTCGAATTCATCTCAAACGGTTGCAATGTTAGCTTATCAGCGCTCCCAATCCCTCGGCTTTCCCATTGAACTCGCTTCAAAGGTTCGCTTCATTGTCTGCCCGAAAGATTCGAGAAATCCTCTGCAAAGAGTCCTTCTCGCCCAAGAATGCGAACATCTGGAGCATCCTCTTCGCCGTATTGACTTGGATTATTATCGTCGATTAGCCGTTCGTGCGGTATGGGCTGTGTTAGGTCCTTTTGGTTGGTCTGAAGAAGACCTGCTTGAAACATCCATCACTCGACTCGATCAATGGATGTGATCTCTTCGAAACGTCGTTGCGTATCTTGCACGTTCTTTGATTCAATGTCAACAAGGTAGTGCTGCTCGTTGCTAGTAAACCGAAGTCTTCGCTGCTTCTGATTTTCCCACTGACCTTTGAAATGCTGACTAAGATAAGGGCGCATTGTATGCTTTAGTTGCTGATGCAAAGGCGATGTTGTCCTCCCATCGAGAATTATGACAGGGCAAAATTTCGCCAAATCTTCAAGCGATGCTAAACAATGACGTAGAATTGATCGAGATTCAAACCGTTTAATCTGTTCATCAAGAAACATGGCCAACATTCCGTCGATAACGATGATTGAAGCCTTTGTGAGTGCAAGTTCATGGCGAACTCGTACAATCAGGGCATGCAGTTGATGCAACGTAAATCCGCGTCCTATGTACAACCTGCGCAAACTTTCCTCGATCGAACAATTTAGGGAACGCATAGCAGGAAAGAATTTGCTTGGATCGAATCTGTGACCCCCGTCAATCCAATGAACAGCATGACCTTGGGAGAGAAGCAGAACTGACCAACTCTGAACCACTGCGCGAACCTCTTTCCCAAACGAGCCTGGACCTTCGAGCAATGTAATGCCTGAAGAAGGAATCTGCAAGTTCCGATTTGTGGGTTTGGCTGGGTGCATGAACTCACCAAGTATTGACCATCGTCAAATTCAAACCTCAGTCTTTTCGTAGAGAGTAAGCAAAAAGTGAAGGATGAATTTCAAACACCTTCGTCAAGTGTATCGTGATGTGCGCAAGGAACGAATCATCATTCATTGCGACCTCGATGCCTTCTTTGCATCGGTCGAGACGCTCCATCATGGCTTCCCAGAGGATGAACCTCTCATCATTGGTTCAGACCCAATGCAAGGCCGAGGTCGAGGCATTGTTTCGACCTGCAATTATGCAGCCAGAGAGTACGGTGTGCGCTCAGCCATGCCTATTTCCGAAGCTTGGAGAAGGTGTCCCGGTCATCCATTTGGCCCTGCACGGTTCATTCGCGGAACACGATCCTTGTACTCCATGGCTTCACGACGCGTGATGAAACTTCTTCGGAACGATTCTGACAAGTTCGAACAAGCAAGCATCGATGAAGCGTACCTCGACATCACAGAAGTTGTTGACGGTGACTGGGATGAAGCGATGGCACTCGCAAGACGTCTGCAGCGAAGCATTCATGAAAAAGTCGGACTTACTGCCTCTTTCGGGATAGGATCAACTCGGATTATCGCAAAAATGTCGTCCGAGATCAACAAACCAAACGGTATTCATCGTGTTCTTCCGGATGAAATTTCAGACTTTTTTGATGCAAGGTCCGTCCGTGAAGTGCCGGGGATTGGTCCGAAAACTGCCAACATACTCGCAGAGTGGGGGATTACAACGATCGACGAAGCCGCTGAGCTTGGTGAATTGGCACTGTCGCGAATGACCTCTCTGCGCTTCGCAACTTGGCTTTTGCGAGTGGTTGATGGTTCAACTTCAAACGAGGTAAGCCCACTGCGATCACGCAGATCGATTGGGAAAGAGCGAACTTTTTCCGAGGATCAAAGCGACCATGAACACGTCCTCGAGCTCTTGGAACAATTAACCATGCGTGTCTTGGAGAAAGCTCGAACCGAAGGGATTGCTGGTCGTCTTGCAGAGGTGAAAATTCGCTACACTGGGTTCGAAACCCACACACATGGACGATCTATTCCTGTTGCGATGGATGACACGGATGTCTTCTTACGACAAGTTCGTAGGCTGTTTGCAGAAAACGTCCATCAGGACGAGAATATACGTCTGATTGGGTTCAGGATGGGCCAGCTCGAAGAGTTAGATACTCGGCAAACAACGTTGGATTTCAATGATGAATCAGAGTAGCTTGTGCATGCGTGTAAGCGTTCCACGGAACGCTTCGAGCGATTCAGGAATTTCAATACCTTCAATCTCAGCATTCAGTGACAAACCGTTTTCCTTCTTCGTTTTCCATACATCGCTGTTGAATGCTTCTATTTCAGAGGTTTTGGCATTCAGCTCGGGTTGAATTTCAGGTAATTCTGGGAAGGCGTCTACATCAACAGCGCTTTCACCGTAGAGCGTCATCGATATGTAGTGGCAGAAGAAGGGGCAAACAGGGCTAAAGGCTGCGAGGAAACTTTCCAAAATCCGGTGTATGGTCCATGCTGCATGTTCGTCACCATCGTAGAGCCTTGACTTCGCCATCTCAAGCCAATGCGATGGGAGCACACCTGTACCAAATGCTTTGAGCGCTTGGGTTGCGGTGTAAATGTCAAGGTTCTTCCATGCATCTTCTACGACGGTCATCATCGCAGAAAATTCTGATTGAATCCATACATCCTCAATTGGATAGGGTGTCGATGGTTCCGATTGTGGGCTTTCAAATTGACTTGCAAATCGAGCAACGTTGAATATTTTCGTCAAGACACCGAAATACTTGGATTCGATTTCCTCTGGGTTAATGTGGAAGTCATCACCTACTTGTGCTTCGCAGGCTTTCCATAAACGGAAACATTCCGACCCAATCTTGTTTGCCTTTAGGCTGACAGAGCCATCAGGTCCACGGACCTTCCACGAACCAGTTCGGCCACCAGCTCCACACTCCAGTACGCTGTCTGCATCGATACCATTGCCCAGTGACTTGGACATCTTCCGCCCCCATGGGTCCATACCAAGTCCATCGATCCAGACGTGTCTGAATCCAGGTTGTTCGAGCAGAAGCGTAGATTTGAGCAGTGTATAATACAGCCAAGTTCGAACAATTTCCTTACCTTGCGGACGCAACGCAGTGGGGAATGCCTTCTCAAAAACCTCTGGTTGGTTTAGATATCCACTAACGAAGAGATTTGAGTTTGAGGAATCCATCCATGTATCGAAAACCTTCTCCTCGCCACGAATCTGACCCATCTCTGATTCCAATTCGGAGTACATTCCAACATCATCGCGAGTGTCTCGGCGTAAAACTCGCGAACCTTCAGGAGGCGTGTCCTTCCATGGTTGCACATACTTTCCGGCTGGTGGGACGATGATGTGTGTTTCATCTTCCGAGTACCAAATAGGAATCTCAGTGTGGTACCAACGACGACGTGAAATAGGCCAGTCAATGCTGATGTTTTCCATCCAATCTAACAGAAACTGTCTATTTCGTGGTGGGTGAAATTCAATCGATTCAATAAGTTGAAGCATTTTGTCTTGGATATGGGTTTGACGAACGTACCACTCTTTCAATAGGATAATCTCAACTGGGTTTTTTCCTCGTTCTGACACCGGAATTTCCTGTTGACGTTCTTCGATTGAAGCGATGTTCCCGGATGAATCCAACATTTCAATTGCTTTCGCCCGGGCTTCCAGGACGGTCAAACCTTCCAGTGGTCCACCAGTGACAGTCATGCAACCGTTGAGATCAATGGCTTGGAAGGGCGTGAGTCCCATTTCTCTGAAAATAGCAACATCGTTTTGGTCTCCGAAGGAACAAACCATCAAAATCCCACTCCCAAAGTCGGATTTAACAGAGGGGTGGGTTTGTATCTCAACCGTAGTGCTTCGTCCTTCTACGGGCATTGGTAGCAACACACGCTTNCCAACAAGGTGTTGATAGCGTGCGTCNTCGGGATGAACAACAACAACACCGCAAGCNCAAATCATTTCAGGACGCGTTGTAGANATAANNAGTTCTTCACCGTCTTCCGTCNTCCATTGAACATCNACAAGTTTGGTCATCCGNCCAATNCGTTCAACTTCAGCGTCTGCGATGGTGGTNCCTTCGACAGGGTCGTAGATGTTNGGNCGNAANTCNTCNACNATGTCGCCTTTCTTGAACAATTCAANGAAAATGGCTTGTGTAACAGCGCGATAGTCNGGAGCATCGGTCANATATTCCGCTGCAAAATCACAGGANAANCCAACTCTNGCNGCTGTTTTCCTCATTGCTTGAGTNAAGGCTTCGATNGTNTCTCGACANAGGTNCAAGAATTCTTCCCGATCATATGTTTTCATTTTTCGTTTGGTATTTTTNTCAACCGTGAATTCNATGTTGATTCCGTTCCGGTCGACACCCCANGGAAAATAGACCTCTTTCCCNAGNAGNCGCTGTGAACGAGCCANTACATCGATCATCGAATACTGNGCGACGGCACCAATGTGCCACGTTCCTGANGGGTAGGGCGGTGGAGTGTCGATAACAAAGAGCTCTTTACCGCTCTCNGGTTTGAAACCGTAGCGGTTCTGGTAGGCCGATTTATCCGCATAATGTTCTTCTTGAATTTTCTTTTCGAGGTCAATCGACCATCGTTTGTCTGGAAGTCGAGGCGTTCCCATGGTTAACACCGGCCCTTTCCCCTGTCACCGGGGGGGTCCAGTGNTTCCTGTGANCGTTGGTTTTTCAACGGTTCCCTCACAAGTCGACGGCAATTCTTTGAATGAAGGGCTCGAGGGTNNGTTGGGTTCCAGCATGTCGGATGACGTCNAAGACCAAACTTCNCCTTCAGATGGGGAAGAGGTTGGCCGTATTCAGGCGATTGCGGATTACAGCCGNAACAAGGTACGTGTGGCTTCCGTTGANATNTCTGCACGNGTNAGAGAATTCGACGCAAAGAAAGCTGTTGANGCAGTCCTCGATGCNCCNAAGAGATTGAANCGNGAGTGGCAAAAATCNGGAGCNACCGGTGTAATTACTCGATTTCCGNTNGCAACNGTTGCNCTGTTCTTNATGATNACNNTNTACTTCGTTACNACTTCAGGNTTNCTTGACGANACNCAGTTNGATGACGACCCNAATGAACCTGCGCTCAANGTAAANGGTGACATGGAAGTTTACCTCCCCGATGGAAGCGAAGTCAAAGANTTNATTGGGATGGTNGAAGAAGANTGGACGACCAATGTCATGGTAATTTACATTGAATCCGACAAAAANAACATCACNGATCANCGAATTCTCCAAGAGATTAGTTACGTAGAAAAGANCATAAATCCTTACATTTCAGACAATGAAAGCGANGANGTCATCTACATNTTATCCATCTCAACGGTCCTCAAGGAAATNAACTCCAGTCTGCCTCGNGTCAGAGATGCTTTCATCACTGAACTCGGTCGTCAATGTCCATCCTTCCANGANGTTTGCGAGAATTTTGCTGCAAGNGTCAACACAGCCNTNGCAGCNGGNGANGATCAATTTGCTGGTGGATATGANATTCCNTCACAGACCACGATNGATCTCATCATTGGNGAAATGTANGAAAACGANGGNTCACCAACACCCGGTCTTGATAAATTAGCANGAAANACGAATNCATGCAGTGGCCAAGCNGGNGTNGANGGAGCCGATGACAACGGTTGTCTCGGTGGNGAAGATCTCAAACTNGATCGNGCNATTATGGCAGTTGCTGTTGTNGATACGGTCGAAGCCAAAGACATCATTGAAGCAACACAAAANCGCTTGGACAATATTTCCACNGAANTNCGCCCNTGTGAATTTGACCAGAACGGTAACCCTGCAAANGGNGACCGGTGTACTTGGGAAGANCTCGGCNTCAAAATGACACTNACAGGTCCNGTNCCAATTACAAACTCCGTTACCGAATTTTCCTTCCGCCTGTTNTGGGAGATTTTCCCNATGGCAGTTGTNCTCGTTGCGATTGGATTGTTNGTNTTCCACTCTGANTTGNTGCAAGCCGGTATCTCTGGAATCCGNCCGATTCAAGGTATGAANGTCGTTATCATTGCTGGCCTNCCGACNCTATGNGCAGTGTTTTGGACACTTGGNATCATAGGNGCATCAAATTANGAGGTNACAATGACGGTCATTATCGTNGGACCGATTCTTCTNGCATTGGGTGTATCTTACGGNCTCCACATCACCAACCGTTATGCAGAGGANGAAGGAAGTCGAAGCGAGAAAATGCAGGCTTCCATGCAATCNACNGGNAGAGCTGTATTTTTGTCAGCGGTAACAACNGTNATNGGATTCATNTCNCTNATTTTNACGCCGATGGCTCCGATNAAAACCGTNGGAATAGCTCTNTCAGGAGGAATCGTCGTTGTNTACATNTTGACGATGTTCATGGTGCCAAATCTNACGCTNATTCTCGATTTGCGGAANCCAAAACATCCTCCGCTAAAAGTCTTTGACGCNGCAGTNGATGTTCCCGTTAAACGCAACACAAGCGTCATNGGNTTCTTCCTGATTCTTGTNCTNGTTTCGGCAACNNTGGGCCAAGCCAACGTTGANGAAAACATNGACCTGCTTGGAATGGCNCCNGAAGGTGANCAACCGGTCATTAAAATGAAGCAGTACAGTCGAGAGTTTAACGCAGGTCAAATTGGAATGGTTTTGGTCCACGCNAACGTATCGGGCGATGTTACGGACAANGATCCCACGAACGATGATCCTGCACAGAATCTGAAGATCATTGATGGTTTGGAACGAAATCTNAACACCATNGAGAATGCTTCNGCNGTATCNGTGGTGTTCCTCATGAAGGCCACGGGNCTTGCGCCAACACTCTCTGGTCAACCTATACTCACCCAGATACAAGAACTGCCAGGGTACGATGTTCTCCCTGAGGATGTNCGNGATACATTCGAAGTACTNCTGGATCAACAAGTNACNCAAGGTGCTACNTTCTGGGATTTGCTNACAACNCCNGAGGANTTNGGATTNCCNGGTTCAACNCAGAGCCAAATTTTCCTCTTGGATGTNTTTTATTCCTCNCTGACNAAAGAGATGCGTGAAATTTTCATCAATTCAGATTACGACCGGACNTTAATCTACATCGATATGCCGTTTATTCCAGTTGCAGANACTGCGATTGCNGTCGAGCAAATCAACGAGTATTCAGAAGGATTCCAAGGNACACATCAAGAACGNGCTGAAAAACTCACTGGGGTTGCNGCTACNGCGATAGAGGTCAACAAATTGATTGTCGATTCGCAGTGGACCTCTCTCGGTTTTGCGATTATTCTCACATTGATTGTGTTNGCGGTTGTATTCNGAGATATTCGATATTCACTCCTGACNACNTCTCCTGTAATTGCAACGGTNGCNTTGCAATGGCTTGTAATGTGGCAGATGGATGTNCCTTTGTCCCTTGTNACGGTTATGATTGGTTCCATTCTGGTNGGCGTTGGCGTTGACTTCTCNATNCACATCGCNAACCGTATTCGTGAACTTGGTGGNGGAATAGATGCAATACGNTCCGCAGCCGTTGGAACNGGAATGTCGTTGTTTGAGGCNGCTGTCGTCACATCGCTCGGAATGTTCACAGCTTATCAGATCCCTATNCCAGANATTAANCCATTCGTTACAGTCATCCTCATNNTGTTATGGGTCGCTGCTGCNAGCGCACTGTTTTTGCTNCCNGCNATNTTTGTNACACTNGAAAAATTTGGAATNGGCGTGGTTGGTGGTCCATCAAGAATGTCGAGGCGNCTCGGTCTTGGTAAAATGAAACCNGANCATCCCGACGTCTTAGAAGCAGTTCTTGTTGTAGAATCGAAGAACAAAGAAGCGTGGTGAAGACAAGCAAAGGGATAAGACCTACACACCCATCAACAANCATGGTCAAGTACTGGTTGATGAAGTCGGAGCTCGATGTTTATCCATATTCGCAATTGGTGGCTGATGGAAGGACACACTGGGATGGTGTACGCAATTATCAGGCCAGAAACATGATGCGNGATGANATGAAGAATGGTGACCTCATACTCTACTATCACTCGAATTGTAAACCACCTCATGTNGCAGGTATCGCTAAGGTCTGCNGCGAAGGCTATGGCGANTTCACCTCCTGGGATTCATCGTCGAAATATTTTGATGAAAAATCGACGCCTGATAACCCTCGTTGGTTCATGGTCGACATCGAACCCATATGCGAACTCGATTCCATTGTTCCGCTCAATGCGGTCCGTGAAGAAGAATCACTTTCAGACATGTTGTTGATTCGGAAGGGGCAACGTCTCTCGATTCAGCCGGTACAAGAGAGCGAATTCAAGCGTGTATGCGAAATGGGTGGTACTGATTTCGCTCAACTGTAATGGTGATGTCTTTGCAAGAAATCAATGCAGCGCAGCGCTCACTTAACATCGAGTATGCTATTCGTGACGTTGTAGTGCCCGCAACTGAACTCGAAGCTCAAGGCCATTCCATCATCAAACTCAACATTGGTGATCCCATTGCATACCCTGGACTCCCGACTCCAGCGCACATGGTTGAAGCGTTTACTGACGCTCTCAACAATGGTCGAAACGGATATTCTCCGTCCTATGGTTTACCCGAACTCCGAGAAGCCATCGCGAACGATGAGAAACAAAAGGGCTGGCCTGCAACCTCCGATGATGTGTATGTTTGTCATGGAGTGACAGAAGCACTTCAGATTCTCTTTCAAGCCACGCTAGAGGCTGGGAATCAAGTCCTTGCACCTGGACCACATTATCCACCTTACATGGCTTACCCACAGATGTACGGGGCTGAAACGATCGAATATGCCCTCGATGCTCACGATGGCTGGACCTTGGATTTTGACGACATTGAAGAAAAAATGAATGCAAATGTGCGTTTGTTTGTCTTGATCAATCCGAACAACCCGACGGGTGCGGTCATTGGTAAGAAGGAAATTGAGCGCCTGTTAACCATACTCGAAGCATGGCCAGACTGCATCCTCGTTGCTGATGAAATTTACGATGGCCTTGATTTTTCGAATCGCCAGGTAAGTGCTGCTAGTTGTTCAAAGTTGACTCCAGTTGTAACAATGAACGGTGTTTCAAAGGTTTACTACGCACCTGGCTGGAGAATTGGATACATGGCCATTCACGATCCAAAAACAACCATGGCATCCATCCGTGACGGAATTGAACGAATCTTACGCTCACGTTTGTGTGCGTCAACACCGGCTCAACTTGGGTTTTTGGCAGGTCTCAACCAGGACCGCTCGTGGATGAAGGAATATTCGAAAACGGTCAAGGAACGGAGAGACGTCTGCTTGGACCGCATCGCATCCATCGAAGGATTGGAAGTTGAGGCTCCGGAAGGAGCGTTTTACATGTTCGTTCGCTTAACGGACGAGAAATGGAAAAACAACGACAAGGAATTTGTTTTGCAATTGCTTCACGAAGAACATGTCCTGCTTGTTCATGGTTCTGGCTTCAGCAGGGAAAAAGGCAAAGGCCACGTGCGCCTTGTTTTCTTACCCGATGTTCAAACCTTGCATACAGCATTTGATCGAATAGATTCATTCCTTCTTCGTCACAGGCGCACCTGAAGTGTGGCGGCGAAGTATTCATGACGAATAATCTCGGCCTCCGTTCTATGCGGAAGTCGGTTGTCGCGTTGCTCCTCGCAGCCATAACGCTCTTTCCATTAGCATCAGCATCATCGGTGGCCAAGCCGACTGATTTTGATGTGATGTATCTCTATCCACTCTTTCTTGCTCTCATTATCGCAGCTATGCTTTGGAAATTCTTTGTCCCTCGTCAACTTTCAGCCCTTCAAGTCGCGTTTGAAATCGACGACAACTTGTACGAGGTTCATCGGTTGACACGAACAGTCGACGATGCCCGAGATATTCTACAACAGGGACGTGTAGCGTTCGGTGTCGGATTGTACATGATGGGAATGCTTGGAGTATTGTTGCTGATATCCGAACTTCTTTTCCAACCTGATGTATATTTCGAGCCAAATCTTTGGATCATCGGTTTGTTTGTCTTGCTTCCAATTTTGATTTCTCCATGGGAAACAATGAATGCGCAACTCGCTGGAAAAGGGGACACAAGAATTGGAGCAACAACGATCGGAACAGGAATCCGCCGTGTAATGACACTGAGCATTCTCGTGTCTGCAACGATTATTACCCTCATTTACGGTATAAATCAAAACAATGGAAGAATCACACCGGTATGGCTTGCGATCACAATGTTGGTTTTTATGGCGCCAACCATTCTCGCNTACGGGCGAATCATGGGCGCATCTTGGAACATGTTGCTTCTCAANAAATGGAGAACNGCGAANGGTCGTNGAAATCCGATCGATCCAGATAAGCCATCGTTTGTCAATCGATTGTTCTCTCTTCTNTTGGTACTCTTCCTTGTCACGATGCCAGTTACCGCTCTGAACGGCATCGTAACGGTCTTCCATGTCCTCTACAACAGTCCTGACAATGCGGAAGAAATTCTCAACTATGGCGGGATAATTGGTCATTCAATCTATGAACGTATTGACCTTATTTCTGAGATCTTATTTCATTGGGAATTCATCAAATCAATGCCACAATTCTTGTCACTTTATCTTTCATTGAACATCGCAATCGTTGGATTAGCCTTTATTTTTGAACTAACACGTAACTTGATTCTTGGAGGTCAAACTTTCGGAGGCATGTTTGGAGTTACACTGGATACACCACGCGAAATTCGTACCGAGGAATCTGCGCAGGGCAGACAAATCGCCTTCGCATTCGCTGGCTTCTCTGGCTACACGGTGCTGCTCCTTATTCTCGTCTGCTACAAAGAATTTGGAGATTTGATGCCTTTCACATCCAATCTTGAGAGTCAAGGATTNAACGAGGAGATGAGGTTACTGTCAACATGGATGTTCATTGCGGTAGGAAATTCAGTCTTCTTGTTCACATGGCTGTTGTCGATTGCNCGCCTTTCGCCTCTGCGTCAAATTCGGTTTGACTTGGATCCTGAGGAACGCCGTGAGGGTGCAGTTATGCTTGCGGGTGGCGATTGGATGCGTGAGTACATTGACAACGCAGCACTTCAGGAAGATTTGGATGGATTGATCCGCTTTCAAAANCAATCCATCGAAGGAGATCAATCNCTTGTTCGACATGAAAAAGCCCGTGCNAAGATGTGGGAATCTGCAATTCGAGGTCTTTGGCCGAAATCAATTGAAGAAGCCAAGAAAGTGCTTGCACAATCCGGTGGAGACGACGATGAAGCAAGGATGCTCATCGCTACAGGTTACATTGCGACTCGAAGGCTTGACGCTGCGCGAGGTGCCCTCCGTGGTTTGCAACAACCTGAAGGATACGANGAACCCGAACTTCTTGCGTTCATTTGTGAATGGCTCGATCCGTGGAATGGAAGTGTTGATGAAGATGATTTGTGGGATTGGGAAAACAACTCGACCATCGACCACCTCAATGAAAAAATGCGGATGTTGAGGTACTGGTCTCCCTCGTATTCGAAAGAGGCTCCACAGCATACTGACAAGATATCCCTTGTTTCATCCATCTCAAACATCGCAACGCTACGAATGCAGCGTCGCCACGAGGAAGCCTTGGAACTTGCCCTTGAAGCGGTTAAACAAGACCCTCTTGGTGTAAGACCTCGCATCGCAGCAGCACTATGTTTGCTCGATCGTGGCGATTGGCATCAGGCGCTCTCAATTTACAGAGAGCTTCGGGAGAGCGACGTCAACGATCCGCGGGTAAAGGCACTCTCAGTGATACTAGGGCATGAAGCAGATACGGAAGATATTGAGGTTTCTCTCGTTCTTGAGAAGGGTAAATCGCTTCGCCGNTGGCTGGATGANGCACCTGTCAACCCAGTCGCTGGTTTAGCCACGAAAGGTGGAATCGATGAAGCCATCAATGCCAACGTGATGATCGTATCGCACGAGGCGGTNCGTCGGGGTATGACACCAAGATATTCTCCTTCCTTGTTTGCGAGAATCATTCAGTTTTTCCTACTGCCCATGATTTATGTGGTCATTGGCATTGGTTTGGATTCTATCTATGGTCCCACGGAAGGTGCAGTTGCTGCTTTGACGTTGTTTGTTTTACAATTTGGACTACACCGATTCAATCGACAACAGCGCAAGCAAATCCATCACCGNGATCAACGTTCCTTGGTGGAATATGCAAAAATGATGAAACGTTTCAAAGTTAAACCAAACAGAGAAAACATACCGGTGGGAACACATCTTCTCTTATCAGGTCTCCTTGTCACCGTAAACGGTGTTGTTCTCGACATCGGNCTTCCGGGATGGATGACTGAACGCTTACCAAAGGACTCGGACAAAACCATTCGNTCAAGGCTCAAGCGTAACGCATTATCCATCTCAAAGAATCGGCCAGGGAAGCTTTCCGTTCTTTCATCCGGATGGTGGCTCAAACGTCCAAAGGAAGAGGATGGCGACATGCCAGCACTTGAACGCTTGATTGGACCGGTGGCTTACAGAGGCAGACAGACAATGGTTCAGAAGAAAACAACTACCCTGAACAGGTCAACAAGCATTGGGCCAAGCAAAACTCCGGTCTCGGAATTGAATCTCTCGAAACGCAATGTACCTACACACACAATCGCTAGTGAACGCTCGACCTACTCCGGTCCTCGTCGACCAGGGCAACGACGGAAATGAGCAGCGTTCTTCACAGACTTCATGAACCTCTTTCGTGTGGTTTAANNTATGNCCAATCTTTCGCCTCGGGAATCCGTCAATGCCGTTCTCACAGCCTCCGCTCAAAGCACAAACCTGTATGGTCATGGGCTAGGAATGATCGCTTCGGAAAACATCATTTCGCCGAACGTAAAGCGAGCGATAAATTCTGATTTGCACGGAAGATATGCGGAGGGATTACCGGGCAAGCGGTACTACCAAGGTTGCGAGGATTTTGATACAATCGAAGACATTGGAATCAACNTAGCGAAGAAGGTATTTCGGGCAAATTTTGCGAANATTCAATCAATCTCCGGGACGGTTTCCAACATTGGTGCACTCAAAGCACTCGCTAAACCTGGNGATTCAATTACCGCAGTATCAACAGCCGATGGAGGCCACATCTCGCACGCACGAATGGGGGCTGTAGGCCTTCGTGACCTCAATGTTTCAACCTACCCATGGGACGAAGAACGAATGGAACCAGACATCGATGCATCCTGTGCACTCATTAGAGAAATTCAACCAAGGATTACCCTTGTNGGGCAATCCGTCTTTTTGTTCCCTACACCCTTGAAGGAGCTCGCCGACGCAGCACATGAGGTGGGTTCAACCGTGATGTATGATGGAGCGCACGTTTTGGGCCTCATTGCTGGAGGTGTTTTTCAAGATCCGCTTCGCGAGGGTGCTGATGTCATGACAGGTTCGTCGCACAAAACCTTCCCCGGGCCGCAAGGCGGATTTCTGCTCTCTTCGAGCGAGGATGAAGCGTTCCACCGTCGTTTGAACAATGCTATGTTCCCTGGTGTCTGTTCATCGTATCATCTGCATCATGTTGCTGGTAAAGTCGTCGCAATGGCAGAGTTTGAAGCCTTTGGACAAGCCTATGCAACCGACATCGTTCGGAACGCNAAGAAGTTTGGAGAATCCCTTGCTTCAGAAGGATTCGATGTCCTTGCAGAATCGCGTGGTTACACGGCATCTCATCAAGTCCTGACCCGTCATGGCGCTGTTGATTCAGGTGCGGGGGCAGTCGCTGCTAAACGTTTAGAGGAGGCTGGAATTATTACCAACATGAACATGCTCCCAGGGGATACNAAAGCCATGAATCCCTCAGGTTTGAGGTTAGGTGTCCAAGAGCTTACTCGTGTCGGCATGGGCGTGAATGAAATGGCGGAAGTAGCATCATTGTATGCTCGTCTCTTNATTCATGGTGAAGANCCCAAATCCGTCCNAAAAGATGTGAAGCATCTCAAATCGGATTTCCAGTATGTTCAATATTGCTTCGATTCGGAATCAATGCCAGCATACGAAGGGATGTGAATTGCATCGCTCCAAGTTTNGGCTTGCAAAGGTACCCAAAACATGGTGTTCTTTGTCATTCAAAACTTGGTGAAATTATCATATGGCGTCAGCATGAATTTCATGCATGGTGGCAAATCTTTGAAGCTTCAATGCAGCATCCTTTGAGTCGAACACTTGTGAATGCTGTTGTAGATTCACTTGAAATTATTCAATATCTTCCAACCAATCGTGGAATTTTCTGGAAGAAAAAGTTCAATTCAGCATTACATCATCTTTCATCCCAACTAGGGTGGGGCTCGATTGAGATGAATAACCAACGTGTTGTTCGNAGTGCNCATCCACTCCTTTCTGTGGCAGTGGGCCAATATGCATTCGANAGATACCATCACAGTCGTTTCAAGGTTCGATGGATTGAACCACGCTCTCAAATTGTTCAACTTGANTTCGAACCGACATCCGATTTGGCTGCGCCACAAAGCCATAATCCATTTCCATGGTCTTTTGATGCTAGAAGCCAAGAATCTGGAATCCCCATCGACTTGGTTCAAAGTCACAACGGAAATGAATTACAAATGGAAGGGGAGCGTGTGTTGTTGATCCCAACACTGACTCTTGAACGATTTTTGTCGGCCAGTGTGCCATACGCACCGGAAACAGAAGAGGGCTGGTTTCATCACACAATCGATTCATTTGCTTCCTTTGAGAANATCTTGAAGATCACGATAAAGACAACGGCAGCTATGTTCCTACAAAGCGAGCAGCCGGTTTACATCATAGATCGCACCAGTTGGGACTCGTACGTAGAGCACTATCTCGTGGAGGTTGGATGGGGCCATGTAACCATTGTGGATTACAACGNTTCAAGCCTCGCACTACATTGCACCGTCAACCGTGGGTCCAACGTCCCGTTCACAATCGGCATGATTTGCGGTTTATGGGAACGTGCTCATGGTCGAAGTTACAAAATAAACATCCAAGAAAATAGTGATATGTTTTCCATCGAAATCGAGTCGCTCTTGGAGTATCAAAAGCAATGATTATCTCTCATATTCAGAATTGTTNATTGAGCAAACAGGGTCAAGGTTCATAACCGAACCATGTCGTCGTTGGGATAGTCAAGACGCGGAGGCTTCATCCTATGTCACTCAATCACAATCAAATGGCTTATGCTGCAATCATTTCAACGTTGATTTTTGGATCTCTTTTTGTTGGGATTAGTGGATTTTATCAGACCTCCTCTGGAGTAGGNGATTTTGACAGTGCAGCGGAAGAGGAAATTAACCCAAATGTCGCAATTCAATCTGAAATTCCAGAAGACAATGATGAAGGTGTAGGTGACGGACTTCCNGATATTTTGGAAGAATCCCAATACGGTACGGACCCCAATGACATCGATACCGACGATGATGGAATGAGCGACGGTTGGGAAGTCAAACACGGATTAAACCCGCTCGACAATGGTGAGGCGGATAATGAAGAAGAAGAAACAGGCGCCACAAATACTGCTGATGATGCTGAAGTAAGCAACGAAAGCGACTCTTGGCCCGATCCAAACCAAGGAAAATATGGTGATCCTGANAACGATGGTCTTACAAATGAACAAGAGGCTGAACTCGGGACGGACCCACAACGTGCTGATTCAGACAACGANGGATTGAACGACCGTTGGGAATCACTCTACACGATGGAGGTCTCATCACCCGATGGCACNATNACNTTGTTCAACCCACTTTCAGGNAATTGGGGTTGTACACTCCTCAANGGTCCACTTGAACAAACACTATCNGATATACTCGAAGACTTNGAGGGTGCACCAACATGGGAGGAACTNGAGAATCCACTTGGAAGGCATTCGTGCGATCAAGTCCTCGATTTCGATGACGATGGACTGCTCAATTTCCAAGAGGAGCAGTACGGAACAAACCCTGCTGCAAAAGATTCAGACAATGACATGTTACCAGATATTCTTGANATCAACAANGCCAACATGATCCTCGATTTTCAACTCGGAGCAACTTGTGGTGAACCTGTCATAACACCTCCATCCCAGCGTCTGCCCACTGCCGCTCCATTTGCGGATGAAGTCAGTGCAGCATGGTTCATGTCCGATATGGACGGCGATGGTTATCTGAACGGTCCCAGCGATTGGGATACCGATGGCGATGGCATGCCCGATGGATTCGAGTATTGTTTTTCGTTCAAGGACAACCATCCCTTTTCGACATCAAATCCCCAAAAGGCAACATCTGAGAGACTCAGCCCATCCAACGCTTCGGATGGATACAGTGATTGGGACGAAGACGGTCTGAACAATCTCGAGGAGTATCAGGTCGCACTGAAGTTCGATCTTACAAACGGTCTGCCTTCGTTCACATCCCCTTGGAGCGAAGATACCGATCAGGACGGCATGCCCGATGGNTGGGAAGCTTCCCAATANAATCGAACAACACTCGAATACCCACTCAACCCTCGCAACGCAAGCAACGCCAACGACGATATCGACTTTGATGGTTGGGATTCCGACGGAGACGGTGATGTTGTCTTTGATGAACTTGAACTTACCACAACCGTTGTAGATATTTATGTTCAAAAAGGTGATTACGTCACTGCCAACTCAACCGTTGCACGTGGCCAATACACAATCGGTGGTGGAAACAAACAGACAGTCTATCTCGTGGCGCCGGTCGACGGTTATGTTTACCACATCAACGTAGCGCCTGGTGANCAAGTTGAATCAAGACTCTTTGTTTGGATGAACTTGGTCGAAGAATCCGAACGATTCACCAACCTCATGGAGTACCAAGCCCGCTTGGATGACAANGGCAATGAAGTNTCTCGTTCAACNGACCCGACACACGGTGACACAGATCTTGATGGNCTTCTCGATGGAATCGAGGTAGGCGGTTGGGAGATTCTTGTCGTGAACCGTGGAGTGCAATTGACTTGGGTCGTCTCGGACCCAGGTCTTGCAGATACCGATTCCGATGGTCTCTCAGACTTCGTCGAATTCTCATCGACCTGCGAAGGTCAAGGCTCGAATGCTTCGAACGTCGATACTGACGGTGATGGAGAAAGTGACCAACAAGAAGTTATGCTCGGTTACATCTTCAATGGGGAACAATACTTCACATCCGCATGCATGTTTGATACAGATAACGACGGNCTTGAGGATGGAGAGGAAGTCATCGCAGGAGCTGATAATTTCGTTACTCACGCNAACAACTCGGATACGGACAACGATGGGCTCATCGACGGCAATGAAATTCTCTTCATACCACGACCATTCCAACACGAAACAAATCCGTTGATCAACGATACCGATGCAGATGGCATGCTCGACGGATGGGAAATGCAGGTAAAATCTACAGAAGGTAACACAAACTCCCACTCACTTTGGGTAGCGGTTTCCACTTGGGACCGACCTGGCTGCACTGAGAGCACATCCAACAGTTGTCTCATGGAACCNGGTGGCTACGTTTGGATTAACTGGTTGGGCGGTTTTGAACTTCAAAAGAAATACGAAGTACATGAGATGAATCTATCAGGATTTGACTTGCCGGGGAACACATTATGCGACGGTTGCAAAGGACGATGGGCTCTCGACCCCTCTCTCAATTCGCTAAAAGATGATACCTATGACATCGACAACGATACACTCGCTAACGGTGCAGAATCTCCTTCGAATTGGAACACCAATCCGGTTGATGATGATACGGATGGGGACATGTTGCCGGATGGATGGGAGGTCGAATACTCCTACGAAGCGATNAACAATAATCTCGTCGACAATGCAACAATCAGCGCTTACGGTGCTCGTGGTGTAATGGATCCATCCATGGCGGATAGCGACCTCGACGGCATCAATGATGGTGATGAGGACCCCGACAGCGATGGCTTGAACAGAACAGGTCTTGTCAAGAAATACTGCCCAGGATACAACGATTCAACTAACGCAGAATGCAACATTGATCCAGATACGCCCGATGGCATGAAATTCTACAACAATCTAGAGAATTACACCAACCTTGAAGAATTACAAAATGGAACGAATCCTGTAAGCAACGACACCGATGGCGATGCATGGGAAGATGGCCCAGAAGTCTATTACATGGATCATGATGATGATGGAATGGCAACCGGTTGGGAGTATCATTTCGAATTCGATCCGTTTGATGGTGCCGATCGTTTGGTCGACAGTGACGGAGATGGTCACACGAATTATTGCGAATTCAAGTGGGATACGAACCCCCGTAACCCAATCAGCTTCCCAGGCCAAGGAGAGTTGTGCGATCCGTTTGAAGGTCAGTGATGTGTGTTGAACAAGTCCAAAACGGCAATCTTGCTCGTTTTTTTCTTGTTGTCATCGTATATGTTACCGACATCAGTGGCCGATGAGTCCGATGTACCACCGACTTTGGTGTTTGATCAACAAGACGGTCTGCATGTTGATGGCATAGTGAATCTAACCGGCGATTCCAGTTTCCCTTTGACCTCTGTTGAAATCCATGTTTGGAACATCTCCAAACCTGATCAATGGGACGCTGTTAACTCCAGTCCATACTTGGATTCTGTTGTACCGTATTCAGACGAATCCTCAGATTCTACGATGTGGTCGTGGCAACACTCGTTTGAATTAACTTCAGTCGATTGTACTTGTTATGTGGAAATTTCTGTAATGGAGCACACAGATTTACAATCATTTGGAGTCGTTGTTTATGTTGGTGAGGAACACCATCGGCCCGTCCTGCGTCCATCTCTCTCAACACCCGTTCACGAAACGTACTCAACACAGATATTCAATTCGAATACATTCGAATTGGATTACAATGTATTACTGCCAACTGAACAGGTCGATTCATTTCCATCTACATCGATCAACATCCTTTCGAATGTACGTATATGCCCAGCTTCGTATGGAATCTGTCTCGACAATTACACTTCCATTGACGCAAGTCATGTTCTACTCGAGAACGAATTACGAGTGATTGTTGATGTTGATGCAAACCTCATTTCCGATGGGTTCTATCAACTACAGGTCCAAGTTCAAGACGATGTCTTGAGATTTTCAAACAATGTCACACAATTCATTGTCATCGACCAAACCATGCCCATTGTTCAACTGAATGCAATTGATGCAGTTGATGAGGCAGGTTCAATCGTCGTGGACATTGACGTTGATGATGGGTATGCTGGGTCAACCTTTGTCATCACTTGGAGCATAACGCAACCTGATGGAACACCACGCGCAGTTTTGGATACAGAGATTCTAGATGACAGCCGGCTTGAATTTATCCCAACGAAATCTGGTAGTTATGTCGTCAATGCTTTAGTGAGGGATTTAGGCGGTCACTTGGTGGTTGTCAGTCACAATGTTTCCGTATCGAACATTGCGCCAAATGCGGTTCTTCGGTACGATGGATTCTTGGTTGAAAACGGGACTGAAATCACAATTCCTAAATCAGGGGACTGGGTTTTTAGTGCAAATGAATCATCGGATACAACGAATGATCAAACGACGCTTTCGTATTACTGGTTCGTTGACGGAAAGGCTTTGTTGAGTGGCAAATCCTATTTGTCCTCATCAGACATACAAACTCCAGACTATCGTGAGATTCGAGTGGAAGTTGTAGACGACGATGGTGAGTCTGCAAACATATCGTTCCTCGTTCGACAACAAACCGACTCTACCCAAACCTTCAGTGATTCCTCATTGAGTCTTGGAATTGCATTATTTTTCATTCTAAGTATCGTTGTTATTGCTGTAATGCGTCAACGTTCTAGCTCAGACGGACCCTCAGGGTTCGTAAAATGGACAGAGCGTGGCAAGGAACCAAAGAATTGATTAAAGAACTGTGGCGTTTGGATTGACATAGTGAGTAAGATGTTTGACGCAGCATTTGAGGAATTACCAGAAAAACCGCTGGCTATTTCGAAAGCAGTTTATCGGCAACGCCAGCAACGTTTGCTTTCACAATTTGATGTTGGTGACCTCATCGTGATTTCGGCCTTGCCTGAGGCGAGAAGAAGCAACGATGTTCACTACCCATACCGCTCATCTAGCGATATGCTTTACATGTGTGGGTGGACAGATCCAGAGTCAACCTTGATGTTTTACTATGAAGACGGTCAGTGGATTTCGCATCTTTTCGTTCAACCAAAAGATACCTTGATGGAAATCTGGGAGGGTCGACGGCCCGGTGTCGAAGGCGCACTAAAGGATTGGGCTGTGGACCGCGCAGACTCCTCTGATGAAACATTGATTCATTTGGAGCACCTTCTCGAGTCTTCCGTTCGTGTCCATGTCCGAACGGGCATTAATCCAAAGATCGATTCTTTGGTAAAGAGTGCAGTCGAGAAACGTGATCGTAAGCGTCAGCACTTCGGTTCCGGGCCAATAAGCGTTGAGGATCCAAGCCGCCGAATCGCAGAGATGCGATTGCGAAAGTCCGAGGAAGAAATTCTACAAATGCGATACGCTGCCGAAGTTTCTTCAAAAGCTCATGAATTGGCCATGGCTGCGAGCAAAGATGGAATACATGAATTCCAAATCCAATCAATCATTGAAGGATTCTTTGTTTATGGTGGTACAAGCGGATGGGCATACCCATCGATTGTCGGTTGTGGTGAAAACGCAACCATTCTTCACTATACGGTCAACAACTCGCCTTGTGATTCAAATGAAATTATTCTTATTGATGCTGGTGCAGAATACGAAGGATATGCTGCAGACATTACACGATCTTGGCCGATTGGTGGTACATTTTCCGAGGCTCAGAAAGAAATCTACGAAATTGTACTCGATGCTCAAGAGAAAGCAATCGATGCCTGTCGTGTCGGTAATCCGTACAATGAACCTCATGAGGTTGCCAGAAAAGCACTAGCGGAAGGTCTTGTGCGGCTCGGTGTCATCAAACAATCCGTTGAAGAGGCTTTGGATATGGAATCTGGTGAACTGAAGAAATGGTACATGCACAATACCGGTCATTGGCTTGGTCTCGATGTGCATGATGTTGGAACCTACAAGCCGGATGGGACTCCACGTCTCTTGGAAGCTGGTATGGTACTTACTGTAGAACCAGGCCTCTATTTTGGTGCGTGGCGCCCAGATGTTGATTGTCCACAACGTTATGCTAACATCGGTATCCGAATCGAAGATGACGTTCTCGTCACTGATGGTGATCCTGACGTCCTTACGGGTTCATGTCCGAAAACAATTGATGATATTGAACGAATCGTTGGTAGTCTTTGAGGTGGCCTTATGGCTTGGAGTCAGATTCTCGAACGCGTCCAGTCCTCAGAAACAATCTGGAGGCTCTCCGTAGAGGATTGCATTGAGCTCTATGACAATGCGCCTCTACATCCTTTGATGGCGGCAGCACATTATCGAAGAATTCAACACAACCCGACGAATGAAGTGACTTACCTCGTGGATCGCAACATCAATTACACAAACGTCTGCACAATCAATTGTCAATTCTGCTCATTTTATAGGCCACCCGGACACGATGAAACCTATACGCAATCTTATGATGAAATCCATGCACGTATCGATGAATTGGAAGGAATTGGTGGCTCAAGAATTCTCATGCAAGGTGGAGTCAACCCTTCATTGGAGTTTGATTGGTACATTAACCTCATCAAGGAGTTGAAAGACCAACACCCAAGCATTGATCTTGACTGCTTTTCACCAATTGAGATTGAAGGGATTGCGGAAGTGACCAATCTTTCAACGCAAGAGGTTCTTATCAGGCTCAAAGATGCAGGCATGCATGGTTTGCCTGGGGGTGGTGCTGAAATGCTCGTAGAAGATGTCCGTAAGGACGTATCTCCGAAAAAAGGACATCCCGACAATTGGTTAAGGGTTATGAAAGAGGCTCAGCTTCTTGGTTTAACTACAAGTGCAACGAATGTAATCGGTTTTGGAGAAACCAACGCTGATCGAGTTCAACACTTACGACGAATCCGTGATCAACAAGATGAAGTTCGAAAATTGAATCTACCAGGATTCACATCCTTCATTGCCTGGCCTGTCCAGTTGGAAACCAACACATTTGGAAAACGAAACAAGGGCCAGAACAAGTTTGAGCGGGGTGCTGGACCAACCGAATATCTTCGACATGTTGCAATATCTCGTCTCTTCTTGGATAATGTTGACCACATCCAAGCATCGTGGCCAACAATGGGAATGGGTATTGCTCAAATGGCTCTTCTCGCCGGAGCAGATGATGCAGGTTCTACCATGATGGAAGAGAATGTTGTTTCCGCCTCCGGCACTACAAAATTCAGCGCAACTGAATACGAACTTCAGTTATCGATTCGTCGTGCTGGCTTCTTGCCAGTCCGAAGAAACAGTGACTATGACCGACTCGAAACACCAAATGCGCTCGCTGGATCACCTGAGGTTATGTGTAAACCTCCACTTCATGCTGTTGAGTTGGTATAGAACACGACCCATATTTCAGCAACAATGTTTCGTCCACCCTTACCTGATTCTCCAGTTGGGTTATACTCTTGTCCGTTGAATAAACCTCGATATGTCAATTCGTTGTTCTGTCCATTCATATCAACCCACGAAGTGATGTCATATGTCCATTGTTTGACATCTTGTCCAGCACACCAACCTGCACGACCGTACGGCCATGAGCCAAACTGATTTGCAACTACACCATTGCTTATTTCATTCTCACAACCTGTGTTGGAATACACGATTGGATGCCACTCATATGTATGGTGTGGGCCCATGTAATAATGATGTTGATGATCGCAAAATTCTGCGCAATTGGCGTCATCTTGTTGGAATCCATGTCCCGTGATGGTAGCAACGATTTCGACTCGCGTTGTCTCGCTTGGTACAGTGAAATTGAGGCTTCGAACATAGCGGCTTTCGTTATTGTAGGTTCCATCAAATTGACCGCCTGTAAACCCGAACTCTGCATCAAATGCACGCTCTCCGCTTCCCCAATTTGAGAACAAGAACTTAATCGTCATATCGCCTTTGTTTGCTCCCTTGTAACGGAATCTACGTTCCTGATCATCTTCCAACATGAAAAGGTAAGGGCTGATGTCAGTTAACCAGCGTCCTTCCCTGCCGTAAGTTGTTATCCATCGCATAAACTCCGTGTTGCAGACTGAAGAGTTGTCTGGGTCACAGATGTACAGATGGGCAAGATAATCCCATTCATGACAACCACCGTAACTTTGATCACTTTTCTGATAACGATTGCTTCGTTCTTCGCAGGCATGTTCATGGAAGACTTCGAGTGTATCATACGAACTCAAATTCTCAGGGAGTGTAAATGTTGCATTACGGTACGAATTGTGGTTGCCACCCCACCCGCCAGAGTGACGCTCGAAATCGTAGAGTGTTACGACTTCAATGCCCGAATCTTGCATGCGAATCTCTGGTTCAAACTCTGCATTCCATTGGTGGGGTTCATACGTGTAGTGGAACGGGTCACTCGTCTGAGAAACCCAAGCGTAAATTGAGCCAGTATCTCGTGCTCTTTGGAATCGGTCAATACCCATGAAGAATGGGCTGTTGAAGTTGGAAATCATCTCACCAAGTCCCCCTTGAATGTTGCTAGCATCCATATCGATGTAGTGAATCCTACCATCCCATTTCTCTTCTTCACTGGGATTCAGACGTGTTTCAACATCGCTTTTTCGAGAGAGGACATCGTTGTGGTACGAGGAATCAAACGAACCATAGAACAAGTGCGTATTGTCAGGTAAATTTCGAATAAACGTCCCAGGATTTGTTGACCACGTACCCGAATTCGAGTTCCCACTGGTATCGGTGTATTTGAACATGAAAAGGTAAACATCGGTGCCAGTCCACTTGTTTTGGAAGGTAAAGGTACCATCCAGAGTTGGAACAGTGAATGTTGGTACAATATCCATAGGCCCATTGACAGTTGTTCCTGATGTCCATTGTACAGGTTTTTGCACGATTGCACAGCCATCCTCATCGATTGTCCATCGAGCAGGACTATTGGCACAAATATCGACATTTGCAAATACCCCATCTCCATCCAAATCTGCACATCCCGCAGTGTTGACTTGCAATCCATCGGGTGTACCCTCGCATTGGTCGATTAGGTCGTTTACTCCGTCAGCATCGGTATCTCGTTCAATTGCTGCACAACCGAATTCATCAACATCTGAAGCCCCTAATGGCGTTGTTGGACATAAGTCCAAGGTTGCTCCAGTAGCATTTACATCGTTTACACTGTCGTTATCATCGTCCAAGTCCTCAGTAGAATCATAACACCCATCCATGTCGAAATCCGTGTTCTGATCTCGCTCAGATTCCCAGTTTGATCGTCCCTTTGGACAAGCATCGGTTGAATCATCTTCGCCGTCGTTGTCGTCATCACTGTCCTCAAGTAAATCATTGCAGCCATCTTGGTCCCAATCATTGTAGAGGTTTGCAGGCCAATTGACCTCGCCATCTAGACAAGCATCGAGAGCGTCCAAAATTCCATCGCCATCATCATCAAGGTCAGCTCCATCGTCGTGACAGCCATCCTGATCCCGGTCATTTTGAAGTGTGCTAATCCAACCAATCGTTGATGCACAGCCATCATTGGCATCCAATACTCCATCGTTATCGTCATCCAAGTCCTCATCGTAATCTCGACATCCATCTTGATCTGC
This sequence comes from Methanobacteriota archaeon, assembly GCA_002698145.1. Taxonomy (GTDB): domain Archaea; phylum Thermoplasmatota; class Poseidoniia; order Poseidoniales; family Poseidoniaceae; genus MGIIa-L2. The sequence continues at coordinate 56,324 of NZVG01000034.1, forward strand.
ATCGCTTTGAAGATTGGATGCCCAACCATCGGACTCGCCCACACCGTTAGGGCAAGCATCGAGGTCATCCAATATACCGTCTCCGTCTGCATCATTGTTGGCTTCAACGACGATTGTAACGTTCCGGAAATCCTCGGTCAACGTATACTGGCCACACTTGGCATAGAGATGCACTTTGAAGGATTCAGTTTTCAAATCCAAGTCGGTCAAAATCGATGTAAACGAACCATCGGATTGTATGACTAATGGGACTGTTTCAAAGCTCGAATCACCTGCAGGCACTTCAATGGTTCCCGAACACGTCTCAAGGCTTGCGTGCAAAATTTGTCCTTGGAGAGGAAGCATGGACGACTCAGCAACAAGAAACTGAGGTACAACGAGAGAGGTCGTACCTTCGTTTGGGACAAGGACCTGAACAGAATTCTTCAAGACGGTATCAGCCCCTTGGCTTGGTTGAATAATCACCTCAATTTCGTACGTTCCTGGAACACTTGGTAAAAGAACGATTGAGATATGTGTAGCCTTTGCAGTTACACTATATTCTGAAATGCTAATCGGCTGCTCATTCAAGGTGATTTTTGAATCAACACTGTAGGTGCCATCTCCGGTTGTTTCTATCAAAATATTGAGTTCTGAAATTTCGTCTATTTCTCCAGCAGGTGAGACTTTGTCCCAAGAAGCTGATAGATCGTATGGAACAACTACTGGTTGTTGCTCAACAACGGGGCTCTCTGGCTCAGCTTCACCAAAGCATCCTGAGAACATCAACAAAGAAAGCAAGACTGCTACAAATGGCTTTCTGACCATGTGTAGGACACGTAGTCGAGGGAAATGAACCTAGCGCTGGCCGATGTACAGTTGTTCGGTTCTCGGGTCTTTTATCTCAAGATTTTGAAGATGAATAATTTCATCCGGAAATTCAACGCGAACAGGACAAACCCACAGTAGAGGCATCTGTTTCTTGCGTTTTATTTTGAGAATAAATTCCCAATGTATTCGATGCAAATCCGAGTTAACTGTACCCGGCCAGAGGTTTGTCGGTGGCTCGATCTCAAAAGAGCCATCATCGTTAATTTTGGATTTACCACCTTCTTCTGAAAATCGCATCGGTCGTAGGAAGACTCCACCTTGGATGTCTTGCCTCTCCATAGGTGCGTCCTCTCCACCCGCCGTACCATCGTCGAGACCTGCCTCCCAATGGTGTGGTAAGGGGGTTGAAAGACCAACAGGGGGTTGTGAATTGTGGGTTGAGTTTGAAATGTCAATAAGGGCACTTCGTGACGGTGGCAACGTGCCGACTTGCCAGTGCACACTCATCGACTTCCAATCAGGTAACTGATTAGGAATTTCAATGGTACCTTTCAGAGGTTGTCCACTAATGATGGAGGGTGAAAATTCAATTTTGGGTTGTTCCACAGGCGATTGAAAGAAATCTTGTTGCCGTTTCAAATCAACAAAATTTGCAACAAGCCTCAGTCCAATTGGAAGCATGATTACAGGCACAACAATGATGCTTAAAATCGGATAATCGAGGAGCCCGATTTGTATGCTTTTGGTTCCAAAACTTGGAATCCCAATTTCACTTAACAGCGGCTCCAAAAATAGGTAAACCAATGTGCTCAATAGGAATATGACTGCAGCGCTAATCATACTTCGGGCGTACCGATGCAAATTGTTTGGAAGAATGTACCATCCTCTGCGTTGCTGATTGATGAGTTCAACAAATGGTCGCTCATCTACTCGTAGAACTGTCATTTTTTCCAGATCCGCCCCCTCTTGATTTGTGATAACACGTTCGATGAGCCAGCCTTGGTCGCTTTGAATCTTGTATGGGGGAAGACATTTCAAAACCTGATCATCATCCAAATTGGATTTGACAATTGTTTCTGCAATTGGTGCAGCGTCAGCTTTGATTCTTTTGTCATCGAAGGGAGGATATCGAACGCGGTGGATAACTGCCCATTCTGACATAAAAAACGCCTCAAGTGAACAGCAGTTTGACTCCGGCTTGCAGGGCTAGTTTTCGGAAGGCTGGGACCTTTTTTAATAGAGCCAACCCGAGAGGCACGGGTTTTTCGATGTCGCCTATTTCATTGATTAATTCGATTACTTCGGGTTTTGCAAAATTTGTGAAGTGCATGTCGAGTTCTTCATCCGTCCTTGTTGACACAAGAAGGTCTCGTAGTGCGCGAGCTCGATCCTGCTCCTTCTTCAATTTCGACCACGATGATTTTGTAATGGACTTAAGATTCTTCTCGCTTAATTGATTTCGATGGACTTGTTCCACCAATCGATCTGCTATGGAGGAAATCTGCTTAAATCCGGGGCCAAGGCCACCGCCAGTTGTTGGTTTTGCCATACCAGCAGCATCGCCTATTACCATGACACGGTCTTTGATTGGACGACGAATCATACCAGAAGGAACAGGGCCACAATAACGTGCGGTTTCTGTGATGTTAGCGAACCTGTCTTTCCAGAGCGGGTGTTTGAGCAGGTCATTGTAGCAATCAAGAACTGTTCTACCCTCGAGAAGATCTGCTCTTGACCACAAACCAATTCGATGTGTGCCGTTGCCGGATGGTATGACCCATGCAAAGAAGCCGGGTGCAATCTTCGAACCGCTGAACATTTCCAACCATCGATCTTGCCCTTCGTAGCCAACAACTTCGGTTTGGAATCCAATCATCATTTCTTTTGGGTAACCCATTTTGAAACGTCGGCGGACCCAAGAATGGGCCCCATCACAGCCGATAAGGAGTTTCGATCGAAGCGTTGTTGTTTGATTCGTTCGTTGGTTGACAATCTCAACTACCACCCCATCTGGCTGAACATCTGCTGAAACAGGCTGTGATTCGAGCATAATGTCTGAACCTGCTTCGAGTCCCTGTTGGACCACAGTTTGGTCAAATCGCTTTCGACAAACAACGTAGGTCCTTAATTCGCCTTCTTTACCCACCGGAACGAGGGTTCCCGAAGGACCGTGAATTAACGCACCGTCAACATCGGCTACCACCGTATCGTATGCTTCTACAGCATTCATAGCACTCGGTGTAACCAGACCAGCGCATTGAAACGGTCGTCCAACCTCATTGTGCTCTTCAACCATCAACACAGACAAACCCCGTTCGGATAGAACTCGGGCTGTGTATCCTCCTACAGGCCCGGCTCCGATGATGATAACATCATAGTCGAAGTCCATGATTTCACACCAGAACCTGAACTTCAAGAAGTTTCTTCCTTCACTCACGTTTTGCAAAGCGATATCCTACTCGCTGATTCTTCTTCAAATATAGAATTGCAGTGTATGGATTACCTGTTTTCTTGGCAATCAAATCATCAAAAGGACCGATTTGTCCTTTTTCAATTAATTCCTTTGCCTCATCGCGAGTAATTTCCCGCTTTGAAATTTCCCGAGGAATATCGATTTTGCATCCAGTAGCACTTGTTCGAGGCCTGTAGTGAGTTTCTGTCTCGTATATTTCGGCACCAAACTTGGGACATATAGCCACGACACCAGGTTGAACTTCGAATTTCCTAGCATCCGCCGCTGCCTCTCGTGGAGGAAATTCAAATCCGACCTTCGTTCCTTCAAGCACAAGAAATGCTTTGAAAGGACGACCACGGCGTGAGATGAAATCATCAATGAGTGGAGATTTTCCATCGACAATGATAGCCTTTGCTTCAGCTGGCTGGATTGTTCGCTTACAAATCACCTTTCCTACCCCAGCAAACTTGCATTTCTCTTGATCACAAGCAAAATGGGTATCAGTTTCACGAATCGTTCCATCGCACGATGGGCATGGACACAATTCCTCATCCGTTGCATTTGATTTGTTTCCTGTCGACTTTGCAGAGTTGACTTTACCTTCATCAGTTAGGACAATCGATGTTTCGTAGGCTTCTCCATTCCTGTTAAAGAAACCGTGCAGGTCGTTGAGTTCACGCTTCTCCATCAGTCTTGTTGCCGTTTTGCGATCGAACCATCGACCGCTCGTATCCTTCCACAAAACAAAGGAACAGCCCTTGTCCTTTCCTTCATTGTTTTCGCATGGGTAGGACAATGCAGTTTCAATCACTTTTGACCCACACAAAGGACAGGAGCCAATGGAAGCATCGTTTTCGAACAATTTGCTACGATCATGATCACGTATTCGTTCGACGAGGTCCCTTGTCTGTTGAATAATTTTGTCCATGTATTCACTCGCGTCAAGTTCGCCATGTTGTACTGCAGTAAGCGATGCCTCCATTTCTCCAGTAAGCGCCGGCGACGCAATCCATTCGACTGGAATTCTGCGAAGAAGTTCGATAATTCGAATACCGTGAGGTGTCGCATTGAGCGCACCTGATTGCTGTCTTGAAATGTATCCTCTTGAGAGCAATTTTTCGATTGTGTCTGCTCGAGTGGCTGGGGTTCCAAGCCCCTTTCCTGCCATAGCTTCTGCTAAATCTTCATCCTCGATGTCTTTACCAGCTTTTTCCATCAGAGAAAGAAGGCGAGCTTCTTTGATTCGAGCAGGAGGCTTTGATTTTTCTTCTTTCCAATCGTGTGATGTAATGTTTGCTTCTGGATCGTCAACGGAGATTGTTCCCCATCCATCTGGCAAGTTCAAGGCCTTAGGAACGACTTCTCTCCAACCAAGAGATTTGTATTGCTGGGCTTCTTTATTGAAAATTTCACCCTTCAAATCAGCAGTACGTTTTTGTTTTTCGATTGTAGCCTCTCCGTACCATGAAGCAATGAAATTACGCAAAATCATGTTGTACAACCGTTGTTCATCCTTGGTAAGCGCCCCACTCGGTAATTTCCCAGTTGGGATAATCGCAAAGTGATCGCTAACCTTTGCGTCATTGAAGTTTCGAGATACGTTTTGCAGCCCGTTTGTTGTCAACGATTCTATGAACCCTTTCACTTCTTCAACGCTGCTCAAATTAGCAAGGGTTTCGTTAATGCTCTCTTTCATGTCTGTAGGAAGAAATCGTGAGTCTGTTCGTGGATATGTCGTAAGTTTGTGACGTTCATACAGTGACTGAGCAACATTCAGAGTTCGCTTCGCAGGCCAGGAAAACATCGAATTTGCTTGGCGTTGAAGAGTGGTTAAGTCATAATTGAGTGGAGGTCGTTCCTTGCTTGTTGTGATTTTCTGCGTAATAATTGCTTTCTCACCAGAATCAATAAGCGCCTGAATCCGCTCTTTGTCTTCCAATGTTAAAATCCAGTGAGCTTTGGTCTCTTCACCGGATTTTCCGCCTTCCCAACGACCTGTCCATTTGCTGTTTTTACCTTCAAATTCCGCAGACAATACCCAAAATGGTGTTGCTGTATGCTGGAGGATATCGATTTCGTGGTCGACGATAATTGCGAGTGTTGCTGTTTGTACTCGACCCAACGATATTCGTTCTGTTCGTTTCTTCGGAAGAAAGACTTCGGCAACTCGTGATCCGTTCATGCCAATAAGCCAATCAGCGTAGCTTCTACTGTACGCAGCGTCGGAAAGATTTTGATAATCCTCTGAGGATTTTCGCTCGTCCCATGCTCGTTGAATTGCATCTTTGGTCATCGACTGTAACCACATGCGGGATACAGGGGATTTGGACTTGGAGTAGCGGTAAATTGTTTGAAAAATCAGCTCACCTTCCCGTGCAGCGTCACATGCATTGACAATTTCGGTGACGTTTTTATCAGCCATGAGTTTCTTTATTGCGGTAAGTTGCTTTCGCGTTGAACCCGATTTTGGCTTGAATTCAAACTCTTCAGGAATAAACGGCAAATCGTCTGCAGTTTTTCTCCAATTTTTGAATTCAGGATTGTAATCATCCATGTACTTTAGCTCCAACATGTGCCCAACTGCCCATGTCACAATTACGTCTTCTCCGTACCAGTGTGTTGCCTCTTTTTTGTTGATGTTGAGCACCTTTGCGATATCTTCGGCGACACTTGGTTTCTCAGCGAGGACGACGATGCTCATGTTTTCAATGCGTTTGTCGACTGTACTTGAAGGCTCGCCAGAGTTGAAATTAAACAGATAACTTATGTTATCTGCGATTCATCATCAATATTTTGCAACTGTTTTCGATGTTCTGTTTCATCCCATTCTTGTTCTTCGCTACGATATCCACACCCACTACACCCAGGATAACCCGCAAGCAACAATTCAGAACACATTTGTATGAGATCCTGAGGTATCTTACTCGCTTCATAGGGCAACCATAGACATTCCAATTCCATTGGAGGTGTCACTCCAATGTGGAAGATGGCCTTTTCTCGTATCGATGCGGAAAAGTTCCCTACCTTAATCATCGGAAATTCCAACCTTTGCGGCATTGAATCGGCCATATTCAACACCAGACGATTCCACTGCGCTAACTCCGATTGGGGCACAAATACATCGAGATTGTCTTCGACAAGAATCCTACGACCTGCTTCGCGGAGTGCCAACCAACGTCGGGAATTCTCCTCCATGTGATACGGAGGAAGCGCAAGGATTGAAGGATATCGGTTCGACGAGATGCCATGGGCAGACTCTTTCGATGGTTTTCTAGGCCCATCATTGCTGTTCAAGATTCTGAAAAAGCTCATTCACGATCGTTGTTGATGTTGCGATTTGCCTCATCGAACCCAATGTTCCGTTGGGTTCTCCGTCTTCTTTACAAACCAAAGAAATCCTTGAAAATCCATTGCTTTGGTTTGGACTATGACCACCCATTTGGCCTCGCTGCTGGTATGGACAAGAAAGCAGAAGCCCTTCGTGGGTGGGAGTCCATTGGTCTGGCTTTTTCTGAAATCGGTGGTGTCACGATGCATGAGCAAGGCGGTAATCCAAAACCACGAATGTTCAGACACGGGGCCGATCGGGCTCTTGTTAACCGTATGGGATTCAACAATCCCGGCAGCGAAAAGATTGTCACAACTCTGGAAAAAGCTGGTAAGCAAAACATTCCAGTCTGGGCCAATTTGGGGAAATCAAAAATTACACCACTTGAAGAGGCAAGATTCGATTACTCGACCAGTCTCAAACGCATGTGGCCATTTGTGGATGTTTTTGTCGTCAATGTATCTTCACCAAATACACCGGGTTTGAGAGACTTACAGCACGGTGATCATTTGACTGGCATTCTTGATTCATGCATCGAAGTCAATCAGCAATGTGCCGACCTTTATGGGAAAACGAGGAAACCAATCTTGATTAAAGTCGCACCCGACTTATCCGATGAGGAACTTGAAGCCATTGTCGATGCTGCAATTCAAAGCCAAATCGATGGAATCGTTGCGACGAATACAACCCTATCGCGACCGAACAAAGAACACCCTGTCTACATCGAACAAGGAGGATGCTCAGGCTTACCACTTAAGGACAGGAGTACCGACATGATACGTCATATCTATGCTTACACAGAAGGTCAACTTCCAATTGTTGGGGTTGGAGGTATCATGAATGCCGATGATGCATGGGAGAAAATAACAGCAGGTGCTTCGTTGCTGCAGGCTTATGCAGGGTTTGTTTTTGAAGGTCCAAGTTTGACCAAATCAATAGTTCACGGTTTGCATAAGAAACTAAGAGATTCCGAATTTGAATCCATTGATGAAGCCATAGGAGCCTATCATCGTTAATTCTTCTGAGCAGATGTTCAAATATGGAAGTCTCGTGGGTTGGGGTGATACTATGCTCTCCTATCGTAACCGCCTGCTCCTCATAGGAACAGTGGTTACTGTCGCAGTGTTAGGCACGGTTTTCCTACAAGCGCCTGCACCTACCCTCACCGTCGATCAATTGATCGAAAACAAAACAGATCACATCGATGAAGAAGTCGCAGTCCGTGGAGAAATACGCGACGGAAGCATCAATGAGTCAACAATGACGTTTGTCCTTGAAGGTGCTGAATTTACCCTGGTTGTGGATTATTCAAATGCTGGTTCGATTTCAAACGGTCTTGGAGATAATCGTACGGTCTATGCAGAAGGTTTGTTCAAGACTTCTGACGGACTATACGTCGTTGAAGCAGACGTAATCAAGACCTCTTGCCCATCAAAATATGAGGAAGAGGTCTGAAATCAACATCGTTTGCTTGAAATAGAGCATGTTGCAGGACGTAGCGGGATAGGCGGGGAGCTAGGCGTACCCTTCACCACAAATCGTCTTCATGGTGGGCTGAATGCCTTGGGGCGGCGAAAGCGGCTCGTAGGTTCCTGCATGCGGACGTAGATGTCTCGCCCCCACATGATCCGGGTGTCGTGAACCGTTTCCGGAGGGAAACGGGAATCAAATAACCGGGGGAACAGGTCAGGCCGGGAACGGAGCATCCCTACCTGGGGCCATGGGTGCTGTGGGGATCCGGGACGGAGGAAGTGTGCAGATACGGCCTATGGGCACGAGCGTCCACCCAAGGATTCCCACCTAAATGTCGAAAACAACATCGCTGTACCACCCTGGTCCTTCGAAGGTTGGCACTTCTTTCCACGGTGAGTAGAGTGTTTCCCCATGATCAATTTCTGTTACAACGAGGTCTTGTCGAGTGACTGCTTTTATTTCCACCTCTTTTTCTATGCAATCTGATCTGACCCACCGAACTTGTGCTTCCAGATGCAGTGCTTTTTCATGTTCCTGAATTTTAATCGCACTATCAACGAGCCACTTCTCCTCAACTTCATCCATGAACAGCACCTCTTCTAGCCACTTTACAAGCAACAAACCGCTTGAATCATCATGAGCAGGCACACGAACCGTCCAAACCGCCGCATGATGGATTGCATCTTTAGGTATTGGAGATGCTAACAAATACGATTGCATACCGAGAGCCGTCTCTTCAAACAATCTTGCTCGAGTCAACGCAAAGGAACGCAAACCAACATCGGCTGTAGTCGGCCTCGGCCACGAACTCAATTGACTCACCCTAACGCTTCGAAACCTGCAGAGACCAAGCTATTTCCCCTATACGGTCAATCATGTCGTCCAAGCGTAGAACGAACCGGTCGGTTCGATCTGCTATCAGAATGCATTCACTTGCCGCATTTGCCAATTGGGCCGTTTCTTCAACCGATAGATTGAGCGTAATTGCAGTTGCCACTGCTACAGCAGCGGCATCAATTAAACCAATCATTTGTTT
>NZVG01000035.1 GCA_002698145.1 Methanobacteriota archaeon
CGACGTGATGACGGATTTACAATGGATTGTCTCGCTGGAGACACCTCTCGCTCTGCTCGTCAAATCCAGGTCGCTATCGACGGATTGTCCGTTGTCATGAAGAAGGGCGGTGCTGCTGACGTTTGTGTCAACACACACCTCGGTGGACTCACTGTCGACCAACTTCACTGGATGTTCACGGCTGAAACTGACCTTGCTTACAACCCAAGCAACGATGATGGTGATGCAGTCAAGGAATGGTCTGACCTCAGTGCTGACTGTGGTAACGCAGAGATCGTTCTCGCATACCCTGACGCTGACTCTGGTACCTACGAGTACTTCTACGAGACTGTTCTTGACGAGGCTGTAGAAGGATTCCGAGCCGGTACACAGTCTGCTGACGACAACGTTCTCGTCAACACACTCATTGGTGACGAGACATCCATCGGATACTTTGGATACGCATACTACCAAGAGAACATGGCAACACTCGCTGCTGCTGCAGTTGAGAACAGCGACGGAAACATGGTTGCTCCAACCGCTACAACTGTTGGCGATGGAACCTACAACCCACTCTCTCGTCCATTGTTCATGAACCTCCTCAACGATGAGGATTCTCTCGAAAACACAGTCCCATTCCTTGAATTCGGACTTGGTGACGGTGGCGATCTCCTCGTTGCTGAAGTAGGATACGTTGCGCTACCTGACTCGCTTGACACTGTCATGCTCGGTCGACTCGCTGGAAGTGTAACCGCTTCCTTCTGTGGACCAGATGGTTCAATCTCCATTGCTGGTTCCTCTACCGTTCTGCCACTTGCTGAAGCATGGGCAGAAGACTACCAGGCTGCTTGTGATGGAATCACCATCACCGTCGAAAGCGGTGGATCTGGTGGCGGTGCAGGACGTGTCTGTGCAAACTCCGCTAAGGGTACACCTGTCGACATTGGCGACATGTCCCGTGACTGGAAGAGCACCGAAGCTGACCGACAGGCAAACGGATTCATCCTTGACTGTCTTGCTGGCGACACATCCCGTGATGCTGCTCAAATCCAGGTCGCAATCGACGGATTGTCCGTTGTCATGAAGAAGGGCGGCGCTGCTGACGTTTGTGTCAACACGCACATGGGCGGACTTACTGTCCACCAACTACGCTGGATCTTCTCCGCAGAAACTGATGCTGAACTCACAACTGCAGGCATGGACCTCGGAACTGAAATCGCAAACGATGACGGTGACACAACCCGAGAATGGTCTGACCTCAACGCAAACTGTGGTGACGCTGAAATCGTTCTCGCATACCCTGATGCAGATTCTGGTACCTACGAGTACTTCTTTGAAACTGCACTCGACGAGGCATCTGCAGGATTCCGTGCAGGAACACAGTCTGCTGACGACAACGTTCTCGTCAACGCTCTAACCGGCGATGAGACCGCTATCGGATACTTCGGATACGCATACTACCAAGAGAACATGGCAACACTCGCTGCTGCTGCAATCGAGAACGGTGACGGTAACATGATTACACCAAACGCTAACAGCGTTCGTGATGGATCCTACAACCCACTCTCTCGACCGCTCTTCATGAACCTCCTCGTCGATGGTGCAACGCTCGAGAACACCATCCCATTCATGCTCTATGGATTGGACACAGAGGCTGGACACGAAGCTGTCGGAGAAGTTGGATACGTTTCCTTGAACGATTACCAACAACATCAGATGGTCTATGGACGATTGGCCTACCTCCAGGGATTAACTACTGAAGGTAACTCCGCCATCTTCGAAGACATGTGCGGTGCTGCAGGAAGCATCTCCATTGCTGGTTCCTCAACCGTTCTACCACTTGCTGAAGCGTGGGCAGAAGACTACCAAGCAATTTGCGGTGACACATCGATTACCGTCGAAAGCGGTGGATCTGGTGCCGGTGCAGGACGTGTCTGTGCAAACTCCGCTAAGGGTACACCTGTCGACATTGGCGACATGTCCCGTGACTGGAAGAGCACAGAAGGAACTGTTGACGCAAATGGACAACTCAACTGTCTTGTTGGTGACACATCCATTACTGTAACACAACTTGTTGTTGCAGTCGATGGACTCTCAGTTGTCTCCAAGAAGGGCGGTGCTGCTGACGTTTGTATGCAGAACATGGGCGGCATGACCGCTGCTCAACTCCGATGGGTCTTCTCTGCAGAAACCGATGCTGAATTGACTACAGCAGGTCTTGACTTGTCAAGTGTTGTACCAGAAGATGACGGTGACGGAATCAAGGAATGGTCTGACCTCAGTGCAAACTGTAACGCAGATGCAATCGTCCTTGCTTACCCTGACGCTGACTCTGGAACATACGAGTACTTCTACGAAGAGATCCTTCACGAAGCTGCTGCAGGATTTGGTTCCGGTACACAATCAGCCGATGACAATGTATTGGTTAACGCACTCCTCGCTGACGAGAACGCAATCGGATACTTCGGATACGCATATTATCAAGAGAACATGGCAACACTCGGTGCTGTTGCAGTCTCCAACAACCATACCCATGGTGTTGCAGACGCTCCTGAGGACGCTGTGGCCCCAACTCCACAGACCGTTCGAGATGGAAGCTACGCGCCATTGTCCAGGCCGTTGTTCATGAACGTGAACAACGCTGTCTGGGATGATGTCACCCCATTCCTCCTGTGGGCGTTCTCAGGGGACGGTAGCGCTGTCATCTCAGAGGTCGGTTACGTACCTCTTGATGACGCCACTTACCAAGAGATGATCCGTCGTATCCTTGCTCAAGGCGTTTACGCTTGATTGAGTAAGAACGAGTGATCGTTGTAACCATCAAGAACACGTTCTTGATGAATCCGAGAGGTCGGGCATTCAGGTGCCCGGCCTCTCCTTTTTTATTTGCATATATTTAGATATATATAGAATATTGAGGGCTAAGCAAAGCCAAAATTCCCTTAGGTTCTTACAAGGCCGTGGTCGAAATGCGAATACGTGCCAGGATAGAAGAAGGCGCCCCGGGACTTGTTCTCTTTGCGCTCGCAGCAACCGTTGTGATGATCACTTCGGGCATTGTCTATGTCCTATTTGACAATGGCTCAAAATTCTACAGAGGCTTCGCATGTGGAGCTGATGATTTCAAACCACCACAAGATTGGGACCAAGACCTGCAAGCAAGCATCAAAGATGCGGCAAATTACTCTGATGGCTCCATTACCGACCCTTTGTGGTTGAATTCATTGTGTATCACTGAATTCGACATGGACCATGAAGTGGTCTTGGCTGATCCACTCATCGATCGCTTCCAATGGGATGCTGATGCAAAGTCCTACCCTGAGGGAGATGACCGAGAACCATCAGTCTTCACGCTCGAAGATGGGACGGAAATACGGGGACCTAGGGTCGATGATGGGAGACCCTACCTCACAGATTATTTCACAAACAATCCAGACAAATGGGACAGTGAACACCCAAGAATTCCTCTAAGCGTTATTTCTGCAAATGAAAAAGCACTCATTCTGCATACGCAAAATCCAGATTTGGCTCGGGATTGGTGGGTAACGATTTGGATCGGAGACGACGATGTCCGTATGGATATGGAAAACTATTCACTCGGATTGAATGAATATTCAACGGTCGGCGTATACAAGGAAGGAGATTTTGTTCGAGTCGAAATGAATTCATATTGCGGCTATGATTCAGCAAACCAATCCGATTTAGGAGTCCTTCTCAACAATGCTGATATTGAGGTTGTGGATGGTTGCTTCACTCAAGAGAATCACCTCTCCGACGATATTCACGCCCTTGCAACAGCATACAATCTGGAATTGACCATCGAGTATCTGGCCTTCAAGGCCAATGCAAACATGGATGGTATCGCAGAAGTGGGAGAAGAACTAGGCAACGGCTCCAATGCTTGGGACCTTGTCGGGGACGATGACCTCCCGTATGATTACGACCAAGATGGTGTCTGGAACACCAAATCCGATGGCCAGGGAGGTTTAGCAGACAACGACATTGATGGAGATGGGATTGCGAACAAGGTTGACCATGATATGGACAACGATGGTATCCCAAATGCCTATGATAGCGATCCTATTCTGCCCAATGTCGACTGGGTAGGCATTCTCATTGGATTGCTCACACTTGGCGTCCTTGCTGCATCGGTTTTCAGTCCACAGTGGCTTCCAAAACTCTCTGTTGAGACCATCGATTCCATTATTCCAACGCTCAAGAGTGTGGCTTATCTCATCGTCCTAATCGGATTCATGTCCCTTATTAGCCCTCCAAGTCCTATCCTTCTGATGTTGCTACTCGCGCTGATGGCCATCCTCACCATCATGGTGCGCCGAATCGATGGGGGCTATCCCGTACCCCTGATTGCAATTGGTTTGACGTCCCTGTTCTTTGCAATCTTTTCCTTCCATGAAATTCAAACAGGACACACAATTTTCTTTGGTGGTTCGTTGATCTTCATGGGTATTGTCATCAGTGACAGTCGGAACCAAGCCGGTGCTGAACGGTTCGCCATCATGGAGGGTGATTCTCGTTCGCTGATGATTCTGATTGTTTTGGTCACGTTGGTTCTATGTTACTTCGATTTCGTAGCTCGCGTCAACGGTTCTCTCGGAGAATTCCTTACCCAAACCTGGTGGAAGACTGACGTACGCACCGTCAGCGTAGTAACGGTTGGTGAAGACCTTCACATGGGTGTCAACTCATTGCTACAGACCACCCTCCAAGTCGCTCTTGGAGCGCTTGTTATTGCAATTCCAATCGGATTGGGTACAGCAATCTATCTCTCAGAGTATGCAAGCCAGCGAACCGCCAACTTTGTCAAGCCGATTCTTGAACTCCTGGCAGGAATCCCTTCTGTTGTTTATGGGTTCTTCGCATTCGTCGTCATCGCCCCAATCGTCGTTGACGTGGGAACGTACTTCCTCGAACAGGGCTGGATTGCTGAGGAGCCTCAATTGTTCAATCCTTTGAGTGGTGCAATTGTGGTTGGAATCATGATTACTCCGTTGATTGCTTCGCTATCAGAGGATGCTCTGCGTGCAGTACCTGACAACTTACGGCAGGCATCCTATGCTCTCGGCGCAACCCCTGTTGAAACGACTGCTAGAGTCACCGTCCCTTCTGCACTTTCAGGGATTTTGGCTTCGATCATCCTCGCATTGTCCAGAGCGATTGGTGAAACCATGGCGGTCACGCTCTCGGTCGGTACACTTGCTACATTTTCGAACAACATGTTCCGTAGTGCGCAAACAATGACTGCTTACATCGCTCAGCGAATTGGCGGAGAATTACCGATTGGTACAACGCCTTACTACTCGCTGTTTGCTGTTGGATTTTACCTCTTTTTCATCACGCTTGGCCTCAATCTCATTGGCCACAGAATCATGACTCGCTTCCGGGAGGCTTACGATTGAAGGAAAGTAANTTCGANCTNTCGGACAAGGGGTTGTTTGGCACATCCCTACTTCCAAAGCGTTCACTCAAACGAAGGTACCTCGCTGCGAGAGCAGGACGAACAGTGTTTGTTGCTATCGCCGTTACTTGTGGTATCATTCTGGTGACCTTGCTCACTCAAATCTCGAGTGAGGCTTTCGTTCCAACCGAAGAATTTGAGGTTGAGCGCAGTGAGACATACACGGAAAAAGGAACCAATTCAGGCGTGTATTATCACAAACCTGCGGAAACTCAACTCTCATGGGAAGCAGAAACCTGGAATCCAAATTGGGCAGAAGACGATCTTCGCCAAGAGCGTGAAAACATCACCATCAGAGCCTCGTGGACTGAGCGACACTTCCAAGCTCTCAACGACGATGGTGACGCCTTCAATTTGAATGGTCAAACGACGTGGGATCTGGCTGAAGATTTGGAACGAGCACTTTGCGATGAAGGAGATGCTCGGACAACATACAGGCCTGTTGAACCTTGGTCGCTTTCCCACCTTTTGTTAATCGGTTCCGCCGATGAATACGAGTACAAACTTGGTGAAGATTGGCGAATCACAATTTACTGGAGAGAAACTGCACCTACTCCAAACCTTGGAAATTATTGGATTCAAATCGATGACAANGATACTTCCGATGTAAGCGACGATGAAATNNTTNAGCGCTACATTTGGCGTGGACTACGCTGGGAAACTGTCGGAGAGGATGCCTACCTTGACGAAGCAATGGAACTTGCCGGCAACGACCAGTCAACATGGGGCGATGGGAAAATCCGACTTATTTATCGACAGGTTCCGTGGACAGGTTGGCAAAACGGTGACCTTCTCTTCTACAATACGGGTCAAGGAACAGATGTCGTTGCAGTAAGTCAAAAGGGAGTTGGCGATATTCCTCTCGACTCAATNAATGAGATTTTGCTTAAGCCTGCGGCCAACATCAAGTCNTTTGTTCCTGAATTCTGTACGATGGAAGAGACTTCGAAATATATCCTCGATGAAGGTCTAACTGGCAGTTACGTCATCGGAGAAGTCACAAACGAGGACGGATACGTTATCGAAGAACTTGATGACTCTGGGTTAAACGTCATCACGGAATTAGAGATTGCAATTTCCGAGACAGGAGATGGACATGATGAGTGGGTGATGATCGATAACAGGGGGTTCATCAACTACGATCATGATAACGACGGTTACGGAAACATGTTCTGGGATTCAGATAGCGATGGTGACGGGGTTTGCGATTATTATCCTGAAGAAATCCCAGGCGGCCCGTTCAAGTGCAGCAAAGCTGCAGGACCACTTTCTGAAGATATCAATGGGGATGGAAGAATCGACATCAACGATTATGGAGAAAACCCAATTGATTATGGAAGAACGGTAGTCGAAGATTCTGATTCAATCCTCCACACGAAGACAACGAATACTCTTGTTTTAAGCCCCTCTAGGAGTTCAGACAATTGGTTATTCATCCTCCATGACTTGAACTACACAGTAACCATTCAACAAACCAGTGGGCCACCAATGGATGCCAAGGAATCATCGTACCAAGAGATTGGGGGCTTTGCTCTCGGAAGTCCAATCGATTGGTTTCAACCGAAATTTATTGGGGATGATGATTTTGATAACGACGGAATCATTGATGTTTGTGATGAGGATATCGATCAAGATAGCGATAAAAACCCTATCTATGGCGACCCAAATCAGTGCCCTGAAGACTATGAATGGATTTCCCAAAAAGATTCAACACTTGACTCGTTGAGCAATCAGTTAACCGAGATTGCAGACGATGATGAACAAGAACGAGCCCGGATTGAGGCGCTGATGGACGATATCAACGCATCAGACTTCGCCCTCTTCGTTCATCTGCATGACGAAAACGGCGATGGTGTTCACGATGATACAAAAGATCGAGACATCGATANCGATGGTGTCCCAAACCTCATTGACGGCCAAGGAACGTGGGCAGGCCGTTCCATGGAATCCAAATTTGCAGAGGATGAACAAGAGGCGATCGACGAATATGTTGAACTGCTTGTTGTGAATAAATGCAGTGATACTTACAAAAAGAGTAGTCTTGAGTATGCAACAAAGGACTGCAACAATGCAAAGGAATTGAATGCAACGAAGCCAACGACACCTCAATCCTTCTGCGATGGAATTCGGACGCTGAATCAACAAGATTGGTTGCAAAGCTGTGCTGCTCCTATCAACTTTGAAAGTGGGGCAGACGTGCTTGACCATCGCGACCCTTGGCTGCCTCTTTTTGCAATGTTTGGCCTTGTAGGCATGATTTTCGTCATGCGAACTCCAGAGAAAGCCATTCGCAAACTTCGTGATGGTATGATTNGNATTGGAACAAATGAAGTCAAATCAGAACGTTACACCAAGTATTCATGGTTCTCTTACTCCAGTGAGTTAGCCAACAGATTGATTAGCGCAATTGTGAAACTTATCATTACTGTCATTGGGGCACTTATTTTCTTCTCAACCTTCTCTGAGTCACAGCCTGAACTGCTCGTTCCATTCACGTTTATTATTGGCGGAGCAATTACGCTCATGGCATCGATTGCATTGGTTTCTTCTGCCACCGATATCGTGAAGTTACGACCAGAGAAATTGATTCCAAAGGCGGAAGGAGTTGTTGATCTCGTTCTGCTTGCCCTTACGTTCCTTACATGGTACATCGCCATCACATGGATTCTTGTCCAAGGCTGGATTGTTGGAGGATTATTGTTGCTCTTTATGCTCTCAGGCATCAAGAAACTGGTTCTTGGAGCTCTGCAACTCACACGTTCGAACACATTCAAAGATGACAGATTGCGTTTGGTCGTGAAGGGGCGAGACGGATGGCTCATGGCTGCGTTCGTCGCATTGGCCATCGCCATGGTCTCTATACCTGTCGGGATTCACATCCCTTTCATATGGTCGGATTTCACATCTTCTGAACCATACAAGGCAGGTTTGCGTGCAGCATTCTGGGGAAGCGTCTATGTGGTCTCCTACACCATGCTTTTCGCTATTCCACTTTCACTCGGCGCAGCAATCTGGTTGGAAGAATACGCTCCGAACAACAGGTTCCGAAGGGCTATTCAAGCACTTATCACCAACCTTGCGGGTGTTCCTGCAATCGTTTTCGGTCTGTTTGGCCTCGCCCTCTTCCTAACCGACAGAGGAATAGGATTGGGCCTTGGAGGTACAGTCTTGACGGCAGGAATGACAATGGCGACCATGGCTATGCCAACCATTGTTATTTCATCACAGGAAGCCCTGAGAGCCGTACCCCCATCCCTACGTAATGCTGCGTTTGGCTTAGGATGCACCAAGTGGCAGGTGACGAAAGACCACGTTCTGCCTCACGCCATGCCTGGAATGATGACAGGGACCATCCTCGCCATGTCAAGAATCATGGGCGAAGCTGCTCCATTGATCCTGGTTGGAGCGGTTGCATCCGTCTTCACAGAACCTGATGCATTCTTTTACATCTCGTATGATTTTGCTCCCAATTTCGATTATTTGTTTGCATGGATCCCTGGTGTTGAACCGTACATGCAAAACCTACCTGTTTGGTCCGATCGAGAACTTTTCTCTGCAGACCCAAGTGCCTACACCGGTGCAGATACGAACGATAGAGGAGCATACACCGTTCTTCCTGTTCAAGTCTACCGCTGGACCGACATGCCTGCAACAGGGTTCAAGGTTGCCGCTGCTGGAGCCTCAATTGTCCTCCTTGGAACGCTACTCGTAGTGAATTCAGCAGCCATTCTACTTCGTGCTCACTTTAGGAGGTATACGAACACATGACGACCGAATTTGATGAAAAAACGCTTACCGTTGGCGCATTACTCGCCATGATGAACAAATTAGTTGAAGTGGACGGTGAAATCGCTGATACTGAAAAAGAACGCATCGCAGAGATTATGGACGATTACGATGAAGAATCCCATGAAATCACTGTTGGGGAAGCGATGAGCATTCTCACCTCTCTTTCCGCAGTAGACGGCCACAAAGATACCGAAGAATCGACTGCGATCAAGGAGCTGATCGAACAACACTTCGATGCGTCTGCGGGAGAGAATGATGCTTCATCAGAATCAGAAGATGAGAATGAAGATGAAACCACTGAAGAAGCCGAGGATGATGAAGAGGAATCCAATGAAGAGACCGAGGATGTTGCTGAGTCAGAAGAGACTCAGAAATCGCATGATGAAGACATTCCTGATTCGACGCGAACACTCAATATTGATGATGAAGCACACATGTGGATTCATGATCTAGACCTTCATTATGGGAATGCACAAGCCATCTACAATGTTTCAATTCCATTTGAACGAAACGCAGTCACTGCCCTAATCGGGCCTTCCGGTTGCGGAAAGTCAACGCTTCTACGTTGCCTCAACAGGATGAATGATTTGATTTCAATCTGTAAAATCGACGGTAAAATTGAGTTGGAAGATGACAACATTATGACGCGTGGTGCCGATCTGGTCACCATTCGTCGGAGAGTTGGTATGGTTTTCCAGAAACCAAATCCATTCCCGAAGTCGATTTATGACAATGTCGCTTACGGTGTTCGATTGCACTACAATCCAAGCCGTCGTGAGTTGGATCGGATTGTTGAAAGTGCATTGAGGAGAGCTGCACTATGGGACGAAGTCAGTGACCGACTTCACGAGTTGGGCACGAGTTTGTCCGGAGGTCAACAGCAACGTCTTTGCATCGCGAGGACAATTGCCGTTGAGCCAGAAGTCATCCTGATGGACGAGCCTTGTTCTGCACTCGACCCNATTGCTACTGCAAAAATTGAAGAATTGATTTTAGAGCTGAAGAAGCACTTTACTGTGGTCATTGTAACACACTCCATGTCACAAGCACAGAGAGTCAGTGACTACACCGCATTCATGTATCTTGGAAGATTGATTGAATTTGACAAAACATCGGTCATTTTCGGTGATCCAAACAAGGAATTAACTCGGCGTTACATCTCTGGAAGATTCGGTTGAGGACAAAGAACATGTATGGTCTCGCTGAGTGATGGAATCATGAAGACCAAGGCAATTCTCGTCGCCGGAGGAAAAGGCTCTCGTTTGTATCCTTTCACGAGATACACCCAGAAGACGCTCTTACCACTCTACAATCGCCCAGTGATTGATTATGCATTGGGAACAATTCGTCGCGGTGGAATACGTCGAATCACCATCATCTCGAATGAACACATCGGTCACATTGCAAAACACGTTGGACAAAGTCTTGAAGATGAACAGATTCATTACGTTTTGGAAGAAGAGCCACAAGGGGTTGCACATGCTTTGCAACTGGCACGGCCTCACAACGATGATTGTCGTTTGATGATCTATTTTTCAGACAACATCACAACCGTCGAGTTTGACAATCTTGTTCGAGAGTTTAAGCAAGCAAAACAACCTCCTGGTTGCCTTTTGCTTGCCCGTGAAGAAGAGAATCCACAAGCATTTGGCGTAGCTGTCCTTGATGATGATGGGAACATCATCGATGTGGTTGAAAAACCTGAGAATCCTCCTTCAAATCTTGCAATCGGCGGAATTTATCTGTTTGATGAAACATTTTGGGACAAACTCGATCGTGCTGTTGAAGAGAAAGGTGAATCCTTCTCAATTTCTGATATCAATCGCGCTTACATAGCTGAAGGAAAAGCAAAGTTCGTTTCTGTAGGTGCGGATACATGGGTCGATTGTGGTACGCCAGAAACACTTCTTCAAGCCAGCATCATGGCAAAAGAAGGAAAACTGAATCCTCGTCCATA
Organism: Methanobacteriota archaeon; assembly: GCA_002698145.1. Lineage (GTDB taxonomy): Archaea > Thermoplasmatota > Poseidoniia > Poseidoniales > Poseidoniaceae > MGIIa-L2. Next base: position 11,202 of record NZVG01000035.1, read on the forward strand.
TCGGGAGAGGTGATGCAGTGAAAATTGGAATAATCGGAGCCGGAATGGTCGGTGGAGCCATTGAACACTGCTTCGGTCATGCCCACGAGTTGTTTGTCCACGATCCTGTTCGTGGAACGGATTTGTCAATCATAACCGACAACGTCGATTTCGCTTACATTGCTGTTCCAACTCCGCCCCATCCTGAAACGGGAGCATGCGATACGCGCATCGTTGAATCGACGCTTGATGCCTTACCAGATGGTTTTACTGCAGTCATCAAAAGCACCGTTGTTCCNGGAACAACCCAACGTTATCACGAAGAATACCCACACCTCAAAATAGCCTATTCTCCAGAATTTCTCGTCGAACGTCAACGACTGGAAGATTTTGCAAACCAAGACATTCTCGTCTGTGGTACGCATCACGCAGAAGTTGCAGAACGCGTGTTTGAACAACATCGACAAGCTGGCGTTCTACGTCGTGACCAGACATTTCACGTCACGCCGACGCAAGCAGAGTTGGTCAAATACACCAAAAATACATTCTATGCCATGAAGGTCACGTTTGCAAATCAATTGTACGATATTTGTGAAGGTCTTGGTGAGGATTGGTACAAAATCCGCGAAATCATCACAGCTGAGCAAGCACAACCCATTGGTCCTTCTCACCTCGACCCAATTTTTGGGCTGAATCGTGGGTTTGGGGGCAAATGTTTGCCAAAAGATTCCTTAGCATTGGGCGTTCTTGCAGAACAACTTGGTGTGAAGTATGGATGGATGGATGCCATGCAGGACGACAACAATCGTTTGCGAACCATTCGTACTGGAAAGCCAAGCGATGTGGTAACCAATGACGACTAATCTCATTCAGTTCCACGATCGGCTGGTACCTCGTGGATCGTTGGGTCGCTTCGCTCTTGCAGGCGGTTTCAACAGTACTGTTTTTTACCTTGCATGGACCACATCCATGTTTCTATTACCAGACGTAGACGTGCGAATCCTTTGGGGAACGTTCTGGGGCTTAACGGGCGTTATGGCGCACTTCGTTCATCGGTGGTANACGTTCGACAGTCACAAATCCCTTGCTTGGACGCTTCCTACCGCTGTCCCTGTTTACGGAGGGAGTTTGTTAGGTTCGAGTTTAACGATCGGATGGTTGTCAGAACGCTTTCCAAATCAAATCGAATGGTTGGGCCTTCCCAATCTTTTGTGCTGGGGCATAATTATCTGGCTAACGATGAGGGTCTTTGTGTTCCAGTTTTCATCGCTTAAACCGCATGGGTCTCAAGAAGATCAAACGGTATGATGCTCAATGCTTCTTCATGAGTTGCTTCCAAATCTACCGGACATGCAGCTCCCTCGTTAACAGCAGCGAGCCATGTTCGTGCACAAACGCACCAAGAGTCTCCTGGTTTCAAACCTGGAAATGAAAAGTGTGGCGCAGGCGTCATGAGATCATTCCCTTGGGATTTTGCGTATTCAAGGAATTCCTGTGTGACCACNCAGCAAACGGTGTGAGAACCTCGGTCATTCTCGTCTGTGTTGCAACAACCATCNCGGTACCANCCGGTGAGGGGGTCGGATGAACAGGTTTTGAGTTCAGTGCCTAGAACGTTAATTGAAGGATGCATGACTNNCCGTAGAGGCACCCCCCTATCAATAATNGTGTGGAAGCATAAATTCCTNTCATAAATCATCCGTTTCGATGGTATAGGAGCGAGAGGTTCTTCATGGAGAAGCACAAGAGCCATTCGAATGCTACCCGATACTCTCCAAAATTTGCCCCGTGATGAACGGTATGCTTACGCCCGTTTACTTGCTTACATGGCTCGAGTTGACGAAGAAATTACCGTCGATGAACTTGCTATGTTTGAACAACAACTCGGTAAAGCCCTCCTTTCGCCAAATCAACGTGAAGTTTTGCGACGATCTCTGAAAAGCCCACCAACGCTTGAAGAGTGTTTGGACGGACTGGGCCCAGAAGCTGGTCGACTTGCACTGCGTGACGCTGTTCTCATGGCTGCATCAGATGGCACTGTTGACGACGATGAACTCGAAGTTCTGAAGGAGATTGCCGAGCACATCGGGCTTGTTCCGGACGCTGTACACCAATTGATTGAGTGGACAAAGACAGGATATACTTGGATGCAGGATGGATACGACCTGCTGAATTCACTTCAAGGTTGAGGNNCTATGTTTTGCGACCGAGTCGCTGATTTGGATGCNGCAGAACGNGCGCGTTATGCTGACTTACTCGTCCTCATTGCTGCTGCTGATGGCGAACTNGTGCGTGAAGAAATTCAACTGCTTGAATCCTTCATGGGGATAGCGATGGTNCACCCTGAGGCTCGGACCTCGATTCGNCAGGGTTTATTNGATACAAATCGACTCTCAAATCTCTTGAAAAATGCNNANATNGAAACGCTACGTTACGCCTTGAGGGATGGCGTTCTCCTCGCTGCTGCAGATGGAGATTACGACCGAAGAGAATTACGCATNCTCAAAAAAATCGCNGCTGCAGCCGACGTTGAAGAGAATGAGNTGAAGGCAATTTTTGATTGGGTGAGTGAAGGCTGGGATTGGCACGCNAAGGGCATCGAACTGGCGAAGTTNTCCGCGCAAGATGGTTCACTCTCAGAATGAATCATTTCATGATTTCAACAGGCACATTCAAACCATNATTGAATACCCACTGNATGGGGCGGACTATGCAGAACGGGGTTAGCGGNTGGTATGCAAGATTAGATCGATGNTTAGANAACAGACAAACACANATCGAAATGTGGCTTGATGCGTGGGAAAANTCCCTCCGAACCCATCAACCAATNGCNGCCCTNCTCCCCGANGANTGGCCAACTCTNCCTGCAAATCTATTGACCGATCCNGGTCACGTTCTTGACCATCTNCTNGCNCGTCATGATGCNGANTCCGATGGTCGTTCACCNCGTGGGGCGCATCCAACTCCTCCACGNCTCGCAGATTCCATTATCTCATCAGAAATGCTTGAGGCNACCATCCAACCAAAGGTCAAGAAACAGACCACAAACATGCACCTNGCTGACCTNCCTCCCGGCTTTCAGAAACACATAAACNAACTNAACTTCCCTCCAAGNGAAGANGAAGTCACTCTNGACGAGAANGCTTTGGATGCTGTNAAACGCAACGAACGCACGAGCAGTGGANTACCCCTTCCNTTCTCAGACATGTCNTGNGGTGGAGGAATTTTCCACGCACGCATNCTNCGAAAGCACAGTGAATTGTTTGAAGGACAAAGTCCCTACGCTGCGGAAGGAAGATACTGAGCGTTTGTTCCGAGGGTTTCAACTCGTTGATGTCGATGATTTGGTCGTTCAATCAACCCGTCGACGACTGCTGCTTGAAGCGATCAAACTCAATCTCGTTGCTCTTTCNGGAGAGCANGAAGGAAANCTNNCNAGNGATTTNGTCGAACNGATTCTCGAAGAGAACATCGTATGCTCGGACACACTNCAGGANGAATGGCCGTGGTCTCAGGCNCCGCGCCTTATCATCTCNAANCCTCCNTGGTTGCGNATTAAAGACCGTTTTCGAGGAATGGANGACGGCTCNCAGCGNCGCAAGGATTTGAGCGAGAAGCTTCGAAGCCTCTCAAACGANGATGGTCCTCGATTTTCAACNATGCGAGGAAACGTAAACCTCTATCGCCTCTTTATTGANCGTGGNATGCANGTNTTGTCGACCGATGGTAAAATGCGCATCGTTGCGCCNGACAGCCTCTTGCGNGAGCAATCCTCTCACCCTCTTCGAAAACTTCTNGTNGANAAGCACTCNTGGAANGAAGTNTGGGCGATTGAAGAGGCAAATCTCTTGTTCCCNGGGATGACNCAAGGTGTCGCAATCCTAGGGATTTCATCAAAACCAAACGGNACAGAATCNCTCAACATCATCGGACCCGTCACNCGNTCCGANCTTCGAAGAGTTGGNTCTGGGCTCTCTTCTCGTGTTCCATCCTTTTTACTCAAGCAAAACCAATGGGTTCANTGGGCAAGAAATACCTGGGCNGTTCCTCGAATGCCAAGAGATCAAATTGAACGNAANAACATTCTCAAGATTCTTGATANTATGTCGCAACTNCCACGTCTAGGNGANCAAGACCACTGGCTTGCTACGCAAGAACAAACCGTNAAGGTACGCGTCGGNGAAATNGACCAAACTGCACATTCGACCAACATCTCNAGTTGGGANAAAACAAAATCTTCGCGCCCGTTTATNCGNGGNGTNCACTTTACAGAGGACGANNTNGGNAACGTNTACATTCGGCATCCAGCATTCCGNAAGGACATTCCNTCTCGTGCAAATGANCGTCAACTGGCTATGTGGTCAGGNAAAAGCGATGTNCANTCGTATGGGCCCCGCCTCGCCTGCCANGCGATTGTTAACGCNCACCAAGAACGNCGNCTTCGATGGGCTGTTATCCCGAAGGGATGCATCCTTGGNAACAGNGTNAACCACATCGAAATGAANCAACCNATTCTCAACAGGCTTANTGAAGCNAAAGGCGANTTGCAGCANGCANTGGAGTGGATGTGCAAACAATTGAATCNACGAGATCTCGATGATTGGGCGAANGCNTGGTCNGCAAACAACAACGTCAACAATTACGAATTGGAAATGCTCCCTCTTCAACTCGGGATTGAAACGANTGTTGAAGAGGCAGTCAACTGATTNAAGAANGCTACAACAGCCNTACATTGCATGCGATAATTTATATCCAAACCCTCAGTAGTTTNAANCNGTATTTGTCAATTGGAGGATTTANGGAATGGGAATTCATCCAAAAATTGGCATTACGGGCCTTCCNCGTAGTGGNAAATCAGCCGTAATGGAAAAGGTCCTNTCCATGCTNAAGGAAGAGCGNGANCGAGAACTATCAGCNCGTAATCTAAGCGATACTGANATTATAGGCGGNATTTGTACNGAACCAATNCTCGAAAANGGAGAACGTCTTGGNTACAAAGTCAGAGACNTGGTCACCGGAGATGAAGCTGAAATTGCTCACAANAGCATTGATTCTCGATTGCGNGTTCTNGGATANGGATTGAACACTGCAGAACTNGAAAGAATCGCTATCCCTGCNATNCAACATGCNNTNGATAATTGCGAAGTNATTGTNATCGACGANATTGGCAAGTTTGCCGTGGAATCGGAAGCCTTCGTCAACAGCGTAAGNAANGCTNTGGAGGTTGATAAGCCAACACTTCTTACCCTCCATAAAAAAAGTCGCCATCCCTTGTTGCAAGACATCAGACGACGAGACGATGGCCGCATTCTCGAAGTGACGCCGGTAAATCGTGCTCTCCTTCCGTACAAGATTCACAAATTGATGCGTGAAACGTATTGATAACGTTGGTTTGATACCCTTCGGCATCCACGACGCAACAATGACCCCTGCGGAACGAGCACGAAAAATCCTCACAGGAACTGGGCTGTGTCTCTTGTTTGTTTTCGCAGTAGGCCTTGGTTCAGATCGATACTCAACCTCTCCAGAAATTGGCTGGATTTTCCCTTTCATGGGAATCCTCCTCATTGGTCTTGGTGTCAGAAAAGGGAGTATAGGGCATCAATTTCCTGATGAGTCCGATGATGAGATGACTCGTCGAGTTCAAGACGATGTTGAACAAACAGAACGGGAAAAAAATGTCGGCCAAGCATGGGCTTCGTTGGAGCATCATGTTTTGAAATCAGAAATTGATGAATCTGAATGAGACACGTTCGAAGCGGTTGATTCATACCCTTCATTGATTTGCATCGCATTGGTGAGAACTTGAGCGAAATACCTACTGAATTGTTTTACACAAAGGAACACGAATGGATTCGAATGGATGGAGACATTGCAACCATTGGTATTACCGATCACGCTCAAGATGCATTGACAGATATTGTCTACATCGAATTACCTGAAGGGGGCGAAATGCTCGATGATATGGGTGAATTTGCAATCGTCGAATCCGTTAAGTCAGCCTCACCAATCTTTGCGCCTCTTGCTGGCGAAATTACCGAGGTCAATATGGATCTCGAGGACACCCCTGAATTGATGAATACAAGCCCCTACGGTGATGGTTGGATTGTTAAGATGAAGCTCTCCAATCCCGATGATGTTTCAACACTCATGTCTGCAGATGCTTATCGAGGCATGTTGGGCGAGTGAAGAGATTGCCTGAACCAACACGCCTGACGCTGTACGTCGACGGTTCATGCGATGGAAATCAAAATGTAAATGCTTCAACACGAGCAGGTTGGGGCGTTGTCGTCGTTGAGGGCGACTCCGGCCTAGGACGAGGAAGTGGAGAAATAATCACAGAATTCTCAGGACCTGTTTCCACATCACCGAGCGAAGACGACTTTATTGGCGCCGAAGTAGGTTCAAACAATACTGCCGAACTATCAGGACTCTTTGCTGGTCTTCGCTGGTTGTTAACCGAAGGGGGACAGGATGCTGTCCGCATACGTGTCGATAGCCAATATGCTGGTAACATTGCAACAGGGGCATGGCGAGCGAAAGCCAATCGAGAACTTGCAGCCCGAGTTCAATCCGTTTGGAGTGAGGTTGCAACGCAACGAGAGTTGACATGGGACCATGTTCGTGCACACAGAGGGCATCGGTGGAATGAGCGCGCAGATCATCTTGCCAAAAGAGCAATGCGAAGAGAGAGGCCCTTGCCTCTGACATTTTGGAAGCCTGGACAAGACTAGCTTAGTCGTTTTTCCAACCATGTTCGAAATTGTTGTCGATACTCTGGTCGCAGAAGAGCATGATCAACCTGTGATTTCAACCATTCAAGCGGTAATCCTGAGTCGTACCAAGCAATTTCATTCGTCAGCAAATCTGCTCGAAGTTCACCGTTTTTCATCCAATGGCGAAGCAGCTCGATGGATTGCATTTCACCGTATTCTTCGACTGAATATCTTTCAAGGAGATCGAATGTATCCTCTCCGTAGATGAACCTACCACAAAGTGCGAACGTAGAGGGTGCATTTGCAGGCGATGGTTTCTCAACAATTGAAGTGATGGTCCCTTTATCAAGAGAAACAATCCCGTAATCGCCCACTCGATCGATTCCAACATCGTACAAAGAAACACAGGGCTGTCCATATCTCTCAAACAATTCAACAAGGCTCTTCGATACGCTGGATGGTTTGAAATCGCTTAACTCAGCATGATTCGCTGTAAGGATGTTATCGCCGAGAAGGACAAGAAACGGTCCATCGATATCATCTCTAGCCATCATCACGGCATGGCCTAGGCCCTTCTGCTCGTGCTGTGTATGGAAGTAGGTTTCAACACCTTGCAATGGGTTAAGGTGTGTGTTTCCTTTACTGTAAGTTGGGAACGTTTGGGTCAAATCCTCATTTAAGGATGCAAAATCTTTGTTCGGGGACGTGATGATGTGAATTCGATCGCAACCCGCTGCCCTCGCTTCAAAAATCAGATGATGCAAAGCGGGCATATCCACCAACGGTAGCAATTCCTTCGGTATGTATGCACTCGTTGGCAGCATTCTAGTGCCCAACCCCGCAGCGACGATGACTGCATCGCGAACCGTGCCCATAATGGCGCTTACAAGCAACAGGCTATCAAGCGTATACCTTCTGGTACAACCGATGGAGCGAAAGCGGAAGGTAATTCTCTTCGTCGGCGGACTGGTGTTTCTCTCCTTTTCATTTTTTGACTTCCTACCTGCAGGGCCATGGTTGGATGCCTCATTTTCCAGAGGAATAAGCGGCTTGATTGGCTTATCTCTTCTCTATTTGAGTTGGTATGAACACGCCTTCGATGTATTTGGTGTCGTTCCGTCGATCGATCTCTGGGAGCGCCCTGAATCCACCTGGAAAGTCGTTTTGGCCGTCGGTGTTTTGGTTCTAGGATTTGCTTGGACCTCTGGAAACACCTCACTTGGAAACATGCTTCCCAAACCAGCGGGAATATTGCTGATGCTCATTGGCCTGCTTATTGCTTATACCGGAATTTATGCCTATTTGATTACGGATGGCCCTTTGAAAGAAGAGGAGTGATTTACTCCTCTTCGGAACTGTAAGTGAGCGCATCGCCTTTCTTCATCGACAAGATTACTGTAATGTAGGCCACAATAATCCCAATGACAATTAGCAGTGGCATCGATATCGACTCTTCTTCCGCTGCGGCCATCTCATCTAGAATTACTTCTTCGGACTCATTCGTTTCAGATTCTTCAACAATATCGTCTGGCCAATCAATGCCAATCCGTACAATGCCAATTTCACCGTTAACATCAGTGGATTCAATGTGGATAAGGTTGATCGGTTCAGAGATGGAAATTGAAAATTCATTGCCTGACTTTTCGGCGGCTGACCAGAATGGGTTTGAATTTAGAGCATCTGTCCACCGAATTGTTGAATTTGATTGAGAGTGTGTAAATTTCAGCNTGAAGGTTTGATTGGTTTGTGATTCAAGTGTTATCCAATCACCGTTCTCCAAGGTGGCATTCGNATTGCTNAGATGGATGGCAAAATCTGGCACGTTTATCAGGTTGCCAACCTCTTCTTGATTCGACGATTCAGAATCTGTCCGTTCTGTAGAGGGTGTTAGTTGTACAGCATTTTTGCCGATGAATATCCGATTATCATGGTGAATGCTCGGTGACGATCCCCAAGTCCCTTCCAGTGTCAGCGCATACCAAGCAGTGGTCGATGCATTCGCAATCATGTGGTGTTCGAGATTTTGCGGGTTGAGACGGGTAATCTCCTCCCAAGCAGGAGACATATCTGGATTTGGTGATGTGGACGTCCATAAAACCGCATCTCCGCTGATGAATTGTGGATCGAGATNCCATTGGAAATGGATTGTAGCGTTTTCTTGNTCAGCCTGCAACGATGTTATGGAGATGGGCAGATTTCGTTCAACGATTGGGCCAACCTTCCCGGAAACGTCAAACTGATTGGTTTGTGCATTTCCAACATCGTCAACAAGCCCGATTGCGTAATAGGACGTTAGCATCCAGTCAGCTGGTAAATGATGAATGAACTCAACGCTCGTTGAATCCAATTCTGCGAGAAGTTGAACTCCACTCTGCTCCAGTGAAACAATGGGGTTGGTTGCGTGATAAATTCGAATTTTATNGGCTTCTGGTTGTGTTGTTTCACTCCATTGCAAGATTGTCTGAGTCGCATCCAGATTAAATTGCGCAGACAGCGAACCTCCATATCTTGGTGCTTGGTTGTCTTCTACAAGCGGAGTCGTAAGGGTGTTTCCACTGTGAAGGCGAGTATCCTCCACGGCTGGGGAGGAGTACTGCCCGTCATCGTATGCTGGATAATAGCACGTAAGCGTGTAGTATATTTCCCGTTCAACAGATTGATTCGCCCAATCGATGGAATACTTCGAAGCGCTTGCAGGAATATAATTGGTCACAATCGTTTTGTCAATCTCGTCCCAGGTTGCTCTTGTCNCAGGCTCGTTGTGTTCGTACAGTGTATGGTAAAAGTTGTTACCGGGGCAAGCCGGGCGCCAAGTGAATACTGTTGACATGTTGGCAACATCGTAAGAAGCATTGAATTGCTCGGGCGCTACTGATGGAGCAACGACTTCAATGTGCCCAGGCATGGTTTGTGAAAGACCGATATTCGCGGATTCGGTACGTGTTCCGTCTCGTAAAACGGTCACAATGGCGTAGTACACATTGCGTTGGGCCCCAGGGCTTGGTTCATACAGGATTGAGTGCACTTTCCCAGAACAATCTTCATTCAAATCGTTCATGTAACATGCTGGAATCTTGTCAGCAATCATGGTCTCTGTTGTCATGGAGTTTTGGTAAAATCGACCGTTATCGCTTCGATGAATCTCGTATGTTGCCATTTTTAGTTGATCGAGGAGCAACCCATCGATTGTTGCAATATTTCTCCACGTTACTCGGGTCGTTTCTATGTCCGGTAGAAATTCAGCCTGCGCTTCTCGTGCTTCAAGCGTTGAATCCTCTTCATTGGCTGAAACCGGTTGTACCGGTATGACCAGTAAAAGAAGAAGAATCATCGTGCAAGCCTGAATCCTCATCGAAATTAGCAACCTTGCANCGGTTATCAGGATGTCGCATCCCCGTCAATACAATTCAATCGATGAATCCAAGTGTATCATCAAGCATGTTTAGAGCATCATCTACGTCGGGCAGCTCGTCGGGTGCTTCNCCTGTGCTTTGATGAATTTCTTGGGTGGCAACAATTGGTTCCGGCAAGGTGCCTTCGTTTGTCAGCCATTCCTTCCATTGTTGACTACGTCCTTTGCGACGCGCATCCATGGTCATCCACAATGCCTCGAGTCGCTCTGGTTTGAGCAGGGGGAGATTCTTTGCAAAACGGTCTGGGTGTATTTCGTCCATACGCATCAATAATTCTCGCAGACGTATCTGGACAACCTCATCTCCGTCGTTCCATAATGAGGGGATGATTTGGCGTTCATCGTCAGGATAGGCCTCAACGTAATCGCGAAGGCTCAAAACGATGTTTCGGCGGACGATTGCAACATCGTGATCCAACAGGGATACGAGACGGTCAGCCCACACGTCCTCATCAAGGAATTTCAAATCGCCAACAGTTGCGGAGGCTGCGGCAAGGACACTTTCATCCTCATCCTCAAGCATCTCATCAAGGAACGGAACCGCTTTCCATCCAGTTCGNCGGAATATTCGGGTGAGGACATCTGCCATACCACGACGAATCAGCAACTCTTTTCGCTCGTGCAACCGCTGTGCGACTTGGAGTCCNTGCTCTTCATCGAATTCCAAAAGACGAGCAAGACAGAGGATGACTTTCGATGCCACCTCCTGATGATCATCAGCGGANCGTCGAATGAGGATATCAACCAAACAAAGCGGTTCAATCAATGCAGGTCGCTCGAGGAGAAGTTTTACCCACTCCATAAGCAAAAGACGGCGATCTAAATCATCGTTCTCCAAGCAATTCAACAACCAGACGGCGGCGGCAACTCCTGCGTCATGAGCTACTACGGAGGTTGTTCTTGGGACAACTGCATTGGGATTCCAACCCATGTTTTGAGGTCCATCCTCTGGTTGTGTGTGCCATGTTCCTGGCCGTTCAGCGAGAGCTATTGATTCGACCAAGTGATATCCTTGATGGACGGGTTGTCCAAACGGAGTTGTTGCAAGTCCATTGACCAAAGCGACAGCAAGCCACCACCGGTCTGTGTTGGGTGCGGTTGGATCAAAGGCTTGGGCTAACCAATCCGTTGCAATGCAAAAAAGCATTCGCTGTGCGACGTCATCAGTGCGGCGAGCAAGCCATTTTTGATGCACTTCAAACGGATCGTCGCTTAAATTCATTCGATGAGGAACAATCAAATCCACAATTGTGGATAGGTGGCGGTCGAACATACCCACATCAGCATGGAGCATCGACAAGCCTTGTTCAATCAGATCTTGATCCCGTTCGGGACTGCGCGGTGGAAAATCTGGATCGGTCATTGGCGGGNCGGGNAAAGGCCAAACTTTCGTTCCTTCTTCAAGCGCAAGAACAAGTCGCGTGGCGACAACCTCGAACGTCGCTTTCGCAATCGCATCACGGCTCTTGCTCATGAAGAACGACCTACTTTCCTCAGATNTCCAATTCAATGTTGAGGTTCTGAATCAATTCCTTGTAACGATTACGGATTGTGACCTCAGTGACACCAGCGACTTCTGCAACTTCCCGCTGGGTACGGCGCTTGCCGCAGAGAACGGATGCAATGTAAATGATCGATGCAGCGATGCCTGTTGGTCCACGACCACTGGTCAATTCCTTTTCTTGGGCGGCTTTGATTAACTCATACGCTTTTGCTTCAACTTCCGAATCCAATCCCAGACCTGAGCAGAATCGAGAAATGTAGTCTTCTGGGCCTGTTGGCATGATTTTCATTTTTAATTCGCGAACCATGAATCGGTANGTTCGGCCAATTTCTTTTCGTCCTGTTCGTGATGCTTGTCCGATCTCATCCAGTGTTCGTGGGACGCCGCATTGCCGACATGCAGCGTACAGCGATGCAGCAGCAACACCTTCAATTGAACGACCGCGGATAAGTCGCTTGTCAACTGCTTTCTTGTAATTCACGGCAGCTGCTTCTCGAACCGTCTTTGGAAGCTCAAGCCTGCTCGCCATACGGTCAAGTTCTGCGAGAGCCATTGCGAGATTGCGTTCTGTAGCATTGCTTACACGACTTCGCTTTTGCCACTTGCGCATACGATAGAATTGAGAGCGATAACGAGAATTGATGGTCTTNCCAGAGTAGTCTTTGTTCTGCCAGTCGATGTCCGTCGACAAACCCTTGTCGTGGAGCATGACCGTCATTGGAGCACCAGTCCTTGCTCGCTGGTCACCTTGTTCTGGGGAGAATACTCGCCATTCAGCCCCCTGGTCGATAACGTTGTCTTCCAAGACCAGCCCGCAATCGTCGCACGTAACTTCTCCACGGGTTTCGTCTCGTGTTAGGTTTCTTCCGCCGCATTCCGGGCACTTTACAATATCTTCAACTTGCTGATCTTCCATTGATTTTCACCTATAATATCTTGAGAGATAATTATTTGAACGATTAGAGAGGTGTTTTTAAACCTTATTCCNNNNANTNTTNTNNGATTGTGAGGCTCNACCTGCGAATTGGTTAAACATNAAGGGCTCCTGAGCAGGATGNGGTTGAGGATGCAAGAGATGCCGGATTTAATTTCGCTCACCCCCGGGAAGCGCGTCTTATTCCTGACAAAGGATCTTGATTTAATTCGCAAACAGTTGTACGAAGGTCTTGACCTGCGAATGGAAGATTTGAGAGTGGAAGACCTTCTCGACGACATCAACACCGATGTCATGACACCTGCTTGGGTATGTTTTGATCACGAGCCAGCAATGATTGCGAAGAATGCTTATGCTGGTTTAATGCACAACGGCCTACGTGTCTTCAACGAGAATGCACTCATAGAAGGCGGGTTTGAGGTGATTGTCTCTGGCCAGAGAAAGGGGACTGGATCAAGTCGAGAGACAGCAGCTCAATGCGAGCGTTGGGCTGGGATTCGGATTGTTATCGCAGCTTCTTTTGCTCCGATTCACGAACGCAACAACATCAACCTTGGGCAGTTGATGGGCGACCATGAAATGCTAACACGTTTGCAGAATGGTGAGTCGCTTGCGCTTGATGAATTTACGTCGCAGTATGACGAAGTAACAGGTTTGATTCTTCAATCAGGAGGATTGTTTGAATTTTCAAAGCGCTTGAAGAACGGAGAACTTCAATTGCCTGAATTATCAATGGGGCGGCGCCCGATGACCATGGCAGAGAAAATCATTGCTCGAAACCTCGTTGGCCAACCAGAAGGTGTTTGTGTGAAACCAGGGGACCCTGTTATCGCTCAAGTTCAGGGAGGATATTCACATGAGTTTACAACTGCACAAGTTCACACATTTTTGCAAGAGACGTACGGAGATGACTATCAATTAACCAACCCAAAAAAATTTGGGGTTTTTGAAGACCACCTCTTGTATGCGCACCACAACCCAAAATTTGTGCCGTTTATGCACAAGGTTGAGACCTTGCGAACGTTGCAGAAGGTTTTCCAAGAACACACAGGGGTTCGCGATTATTCAGCCGTTGATGGGGTTTCACCAGGGATTTGCCACCAGGTTGCGCGCGAGGAATTTATTGAAATTGCAGATTTCATCCAAGCTACAGATTCACATACATGCATGGGAGGCGCATCCAACGCCCTAACTTGGGGTGTTGGAGCAACAGAGTACGCCAACCTTATCTCAGCAGGATTTACATTTGTAAAGGTCCCTGAATCCATTCGCTTTGAACTCAGTGGAGCGTTGAACGATGGATGTACTGCAAAGGACGTTATTCTCCACATCCTTGCAGATCACGCAAGAAAGGAATTGACGCTCAATCGCTCGATGGAATTTGGCGGGCCTGGTCTGAAATCACTTTCTGCGGATGAACGTGCCACGTTGTGCAACATGGCTACGGAGTGTTCAGCAAGAACCGGGATTTGCGAAGCTGATGACATTCTCTACGATTGGATGGAAGGGCGAATGTCTCACCTCGATATGACGGAACAGCGTAGTCGTGCCATCGAACCCGATGAAGGTGCAGAATACCATGGAGGCGTACACCACATCGACCTCTCTGCAATCCGTCCAATGGTTGCCCATCCTGGGAATCCAGACGAAGGAATTCCTAGTGACCCAACCAATGGTGCTTACATTGATGAGATCGGTGATGTGCCGATTGACATCGCTTATGGCGGGTCTTGCACCGCCGGAAAAATTGACGATATCGCATATTACGCACGAGTGTGCCAGGCAGCGAAAGAACAAGGTCTCACGGTCAGAGAAGGTGTCGATTTTTACATTCAGTATGGTTCGGGGATTGTCAAAGATGTCGCCGTTTCAAAAGGTTGGCACCAGCTGTTCCTTGATGTTGGGGTTAAACTCATCGATCCCGGTTGCGGGGCTTGCATTGGAGCGGGCCCTGGTGTTTCAATGACGCCTGAACAAGTTACGGTTTCTGCCATCAACAGAAACTTTCAGGGGCGATCAGGCCCGGGTAAATTGTATCTTGCAAGTCCACTCACTGTAGCGACGAGTGCATTCACGGGTTCAATTCGAGCATGGGATCTGAATGCATTATAAGCGCTGCATAACGGAGTGCGCCGATAAAATTGACCAATGGCTTTGCTTACGGATTTGTACCCTTTCTGTTTTGTTTTTGGCCGAAACATCAAGTATCTTCGCCGACCAACTGCTGTTACCTGCTGGCCCGAAGTCATGTACGGAGGAGGACCTGAGGTGGATGTGTCAACATGAGCATTGCAGAAAAGATGGCAGCAAATCAAAAGCAAGTCGCTATTTCGGAGTTTTTTGAGAAGAACAAACATTTTCTTGGTTTTGATACCCTCAATCGGGCCTTAATTACAGCAGTCAAAGAAGCTGTAGATAACGCACTGGACGCCTGTGAAGAAGCTCGAATTCTACCCGATATTGTCGTGAAAATTACCAAACTCGATAACAAAAAAGACATTCTTCAGCTTGAGGTTGAAGACAACGGGCCGGGCATACCAAGGGCGAGCATTGAGAAAGTGTTTGGCCAATTGTTGTTTGGATCACGATTTCATGCTATTCGTCAATCAAGAGGTCAGCAGGGAATCGGAATCACCGGCGTTGTGATGTACGCTCAATTGACGACCGGCGATCCGACGCATGTTGAATCAAAAATTGCGAAAGAAGCGACGGCGGTTTCTGTTGATATCGGACTGGATACAAGAAAGAACAAGGCGATTAAATCGAATCAAGATCGTATTGATTGGGGCGAAAAGGCACACGGACTCAAGATCAAAACAAAGATGAAAGCAAAATATCAACGTGGACGTCAATCGGTTTGGCAGTATCTACGTATGACAAGCATTGTCAATCCTCATGCGGACATTTTGTTCATTGATCCTGATGGAGAAAAACACCACTGGCAGCGAGTTACAGAACGTCTTCCTGGGCGCGTTGAAGCCATCAAACCACATCCAAATGGGATTGAATTGGGGCAGTTGCAGCGACTCTGTTCAGAATCCTCGGAGTCGAGAATGACGACCTTTCTACGTCGTACGTTCTCCGGAGTTTCTGGGCGTGCTGCAAAGGAATTGTGCGAAGTTGCGGAACTTGAAGAGAAACTCAAACCAAAATCCCTCTCTCCACAGAAGGTTCGGGCCTTGCTCGAAGCGTTTCAGGGCGAGCGATTGCTGAAGGGTAAGCCTGTTAAATTGCTAAATCCACCAACATCATGTCTTTCGCCAATCGAGGAATTGCTGATTAAGAAGGGGCTTTCAAAAACCATTGATTCAAAGTTTGTAACGACCATGACTCGCGTGCCGAGTGTGACACAAGGAAATCCATTCCAAGTTGAAGTTGGTTTGATCTTTGGCGAAGGAATGGCTGCAGACAAGCCCGTTGAGATTTTGCGCTTTGCGAATCGTGTACCTCTAATGTACCAACAGGGAGGGTGCCTATTGACAAAAGCGATTGAAAGCGTCGATTGGCGCCAATATGGTTTGGACCAAGCGGGTGGAAGAGGTGTCCCAAAGGGCCCAGCTGCCATTCTCGTGCATCTAGCGAGCACCAATGTTCAGTTTACTTCAGAGGCGAAGGAAGCTCTGTCGGATAACGAGAACGTTATGGAAGAGGCTCGTAAGGCAATGCTCGAAATGGGTCGTGGACTTCGTAAGCATCTTGAAAAACAGAAGAAGATGGGGAAAACAAAAGAGAAATTCGAACTCATTAACGACATTATCCCAGCAATAGCTGAGAAATCGGCATCGCTCCTCAATTTACCTGTTCCTGACCTTGCAGCTTCGATTACCAAAATTATGTCTGCAGTTATAGCCGAAACAACGACAACGTGGAACAAAGAAACCAAACAAACCGATGTTCATATCATTCTCTACAATTATACATCTCGGGCACGTTCGTACACCATGCTTGTCAACTGGCCTGAGCGCCAGGGCGCAACGATGGTTGGCAATGAACTTGGAGGCAGAAAAGAGGCCCTTGGCGTATGGGCATGGAANCTCGAAACCTTGCAGCCCGGTTCTCAAACNGTGATTACATACAGCCTNGAAGGCCTTGAGAANGGNGATTGGAACGANACAGATGTGTTCTATCGAGGCTCTCANGAAGTTATTGGTGCCACAAAAATGGATGAGAAATTGCTTGATGAGATNCGCCGTCAGGAACAAGCNGCCGNTGCNCCANCGCCGGAAGAAGACNTCGNNGATNCGGATGGAGAAGATGAAACNGTAGAGGCTGTTCCTAAATCNGNGGCTNCTCATNCAACAGGGGATACNAAACAAACGACATTGTTTGGAGGTGATTACTGATGGCTGAACGTAAATCGATTGANGAGACNAAGGTCGCATTGCATGATGTTGTTCGGGAGATGTACGACCGAATCGTCAANGGGNANCCTCCTACNATGACNCTTCCTGTTCGNACCAAAAACAACATNGGATTNGATCCAAANCTNGGGGTTTACAAATACGGAAAGAAGCNAACGATTCGTGATGCGACAAGCCTTGGNTCTGCCAAGCANTTNCTACGNGCNCTGCATGTTATTGAGTTCATTGAAAGTATGATTGATGACGGNAAGTCGTCCACACTCCGTGAAATGTATTACATCTCNGAAGGTTGGGGGCTTGGAAAATTCCAATCNCAAAATGAAAGCAACAATCTNGCTGAAGATTTGGAAATNGTCACACGCTGNCTTCGTGAGGATTTCAAACTNCGACCTGAAGAGGACGGAGCNCGNATGATTGGTAACCTNACNCTNCGCGAACGCAACCGNCGTGGAGANTGGATGCGAATCAATGCGNGAGACGACGTTGGAGACAGTGGGTACGGTGTCCCATACAACGTAGAGGCTGAGAAAATTGAATTCCTTGAACANGATATCAANTTCATAATGGCCATCGAGACAGGTGGTATGTTCGATCGATTGGTGGAAAATGGGTTTGATGANGACTTNAATTGCGCCCTTTTGCANCTCAAAGGACAACCTGCNCGATCAACTCGGCGNATAATGAAACGGATGAGTGANGAATGGGACNTNCCNGTTGTNGTTTTCCTCGANGGTGANCCATGGTCGTTCAGGATTTTTGCNTCNATTGCNTANGGTGCGATTAAGACAGCCCACATTTCAGAATACCTAGCAACTCCNACATCGACGTATCTGGGCATCACTGCCGATGANATCCTTGCATACGATTTGCCNAGCGATGACCTATCNAAGAAAGACATAGAAGCTCTCAATGCGGAATTAAGTGACCCGCGATTCGCCGATGGTTGGTGGCAAGAGCAGATCAATATGATGTTGGANGTNGGAAAGAAAGCAGANCAACAGTCCCTTGCAAAATACGGTCTTGATTTCGTTACCGAGACCTACTTGCCAGAGAAATTGCAACANCTNGGATTGTGAAGGTAAAAAGCGAGGCTTCTTTGGGGAGTGATTNGTCCNATGACNATGGAAAGCGGTAAGAAGAACCCNTGGCCCCTTCGNATCCTCATTGCTTCCATGGTATGTTTTGTTCTCGGAAGCATCATTGTCNTGGGGCAAATGAACACATTTGGAGATGCNCTCGATCCTGAACGNAACAACATCGGCTCCATCGACTTGAACACTGAGTCACAGGAACTCATAACAGTGGANGATGCNGGGTGCTACCGTGCTTACGGANTAAANTTTGAAGGNAATGTNACNCTTGCCGAAGTTGATGGTTCGGATNCAANAGANGATGTTGCNGAATCAAGATGTAAACTNGATTGGAGNGCTNTGTCTGCGGANGGGAGCGTTGAATACAGCGTTCTTGGCTCATGGGAATTGAGTGCAGGAGAATATTTNCTTNAGGNGNACTGTGANAGTGGNTGCGNTGACGAAACTGTTTGGCTCACATCNATCGACAAAATGGAAANCGACCTNATNGGNTCNCCNATGGTNGTTATTGGNGCGACNCTTTGTTGCTTGGGNATCTTCCTATTGCCGTTGTCTGGNGTCCTCCTNGCTTTTTCACAGAACCGNAAACANCGCGTAATGATGGTGGTNGGCCCTGATGGAAAACTGATGCCACTAACTGACCTNACTCCCGATGTTGTTCANGGNCAAATTGACTCCATAAATCANGGANCNACAGATGGAGTNGGGTTTGATGTNCGAACTGGCGAATACATAAATCAACAGCAAGANANGAANCCAGAACAAATGGATGGNTCGAGCGACGTNCGNGCTGGAAGTATGCTAACNACTGANCAAGTCTATGCTCTCATGCGCGGCGATGTCGACGCAGCNACTCCGCAAGAGGAAGAACAACAGGTTGCTGATCCGTTCCCAACGCCAGCANTANAGCANNCCAGANCCATCCCTGCTNNGGCTGATGTAAAACCGAAGGNACANNCCGANAGNAAGATTCCAAAGGCCNANAACGAAGACTGGCAATCATGGGATGAAGACTGANTCNTANCCATTCTTNGTTCCGACGNCTTCAAATGAGTCCCTCTCTACCTAACTACAGGTTGAGTAGTATGGACCAGCTNGANCGTTCNTTNATGTTGTTGCAAAANAAGACCCGAAGATCTATNCTNGAACGGTTGGTTCGTGAGCCGCATTACCCTATGCANCTTGCAGAATTNATTGGNGTNAGTCAGCAAGCGATTGTCAAACATCTCAAGGAACTTGAGCGAGGNAACATGGTCGAGAAAATGAAAGTTCCAAGTGAGAAAGGCGGACCNCCACGAACAATCTTCAGAGTATGTGAAGCATTTTCACTGCGTGTTGATTTNGGGCCTGATCTCTTCAAAATTGANCGNAGGAAGTTGCCCTCNGGNGGNCCTTTGCGNTTGAGTTCTAANNTNCCTNAGCATGCTCAATCCATTGCTGAAGTTGTCAGNGGGCGGAAGAAAATTAGCGTAACCGAAGGNGTTGTTCACCTCGAACANCTGAATGANCAACTNGAACAATTGGACCGGCAGCGAGACGCTCTCATTGCACTNCATCAGCANATTCGAGGCCGNGTATCCGCNGCAGTGGATACTGATTTCGAGGANTATTCTCAGCGAACNATGGTTCACGCNTTGATAGAAACNCCACGCATCAAACCNGANCTCGGNNTGATGGCAAGAGANCTCAATCTTAGTCAAAGCGACATATCNGCAGTCATGTCAAGAGTNCGCGAACTCGTTG
The DNA here is from genome assembly GCA_002698145.1 of Methanobacteriota archaeon. GTDB lineage: Archaea > Thermoplasmatota > Poseidoniia > Poseidoniales > Poseidoniaceae > MGIIa-L2. Next base: position 30,942 of record NZVG01000035.1, read on the forward strand.
AGCGGCAACGCTCAGACCGTTCCGGTGAAGTCGTCGCTATCGACGACAACCCTGGCCTCCGATGGTGGCTTGGATAAANGNCTCAGTTATCGTCTTCATCGCCCANTACAGACATCAGCGATGATTGTTCTGCAATACGATCCTTCACTGCTGCGCGTCGTCCACGNCCNACAAGGTAGAGAACACCGAANAGTGAGAANGTGAGTAAGACNATCATGGTCGGTAATGCNACCTTNCCCGCAACTTCACCAGCGACATCGAANAACGGNTTCGATGATCCAAGTTCTTGTGTAATNCGNNNNATGTTATCGCTTTCNNNTGCTTCAACGATGGTGTTACCGGGATCGACCACAACATAGACGTTCTTGCTACCAGCTGTAACCGGATAAAGCATGTANAACTCAATAACACGCTCGTCTTGGGAATCATCTGGCTTGTCGAGTGCACCAATGATCTGGCGCATGACAATGCTGTCATCATCGCACATGTTGTTGTTCTTNCGAATCTCTGCCTGCATGTCATCNGCNTCNTACTCACAAAGGATNACTTCAATGTCTGANGCATGGACNTTNCCTGTATTCGCAATTTCNACACGNATTGGGATCGATTCACCGACATCTGCTGAGGTTNTNTCNGNTGATGCAGATTTCACNNCAAGGTNTGGTGCGCGCAAATTGATGGTAACGATTTTCTCGTTTGTATCNAGGAAGTCNCCGTCCCANGATGGTGANTCATCGTGATCGCCGCCTTGTTCTGCATTGCCCATCATTGACACAACCTTGAGGCCGAGACTGCGNGTGAGCAATTGTGCCCCNGGATCCACTGAAACAACTGCAACCATGGTGTAGGTTTCGTANGGTGCCATCTCAGGAAGGCGCCATGAATCTATGTCGGTTANGNAAACGCAACTGTCCTCTGGGAACGAGGCAGCAGTCGATGTTTCCTCAACGCAATCTTCNTCGCTTTCAAGATCAAGTCCGACCTGTCGNATAATTTTCCANGAAACGTCCCATCCATCNAGTGTNCCCATGTCTGGGATTTCTTCGACCANAATGTCCGTACCAGAGCGAGTGGANGTATGGTTGTCCANTGTTGGTACATCAGGAACGTTTCCTGCGTTGGTTACGTTGACAATGAAACGTACAACGCGGCCTGGTGCAGAGGTCTTCACATCGTTNTCAACGGTTGGGTCCATCGAGATTTGCATNTCATAGAANTCTCGTACCGTTACTGTGAGCGTGGTTACNTCTCGCAANCGCGTCATTCGTCCTGATGCATCTTCATCCTTTTGTTCNGACTTCGTATGGAACACGANGGTNTAATCGCCTGCTGGNACTTGTTNAGGAANGTTCATCAGAACCTCAAANGANTGNGATGAGCCCGAATCGAGNTCNTCCANCGTATTGCGTGGAATNGTGATGTCCCAAATGACATCGACACCNGAGGAATCNGTTACACGTGCAAGCGTGTAATCNAACCGNTCTGGNCCGTTACCNTTGTTGTTGACNGTCGTTGGGAGTATGATNGCTTCGCCTGGATTGACCGTGAGTTGCTCNTCATCNACNAGGGANACGTCTGTGGACAAACTGTAAACGTGGTCTACATCGACTTGCAGAATCTTNGCTGCTGAAATCTTNGGATANCCCTTCAGATTNGCCTTNATCGTGACTGCNTTGCCAAGTCCTGCTGGTGCATCATCNGGTGCACATATCTTCACCTTAACCACGTGCATTCGGTAGTCGTCGCCTGACATNAGAACCCAAGGATATGAGACCCCGTCTGGATTCANNTTNAGTCCGTTCGGGAAGATAACNTCGGTTGTCCAGTTGTCCTCGTTTTCAGTTGTTCCCGGCGTGGTAAANACGAGATCNCCCGTATCGAAATATTTCTCNACCTCNATNTCGAANANGTGACAGTTTGGATCGAGAGCATTCGGNGCATANGGTGCAGGAGTGACTATCGCCATCTGATCTGTAATGTTGAAAACAATGTTGTTTGANGACCTTATCGATACAAACACACCGAGTTCAAGGATGTCATAGGTCCCTTTTTCCACAGACTTGACNGGTTCTCCTGCTGACCAGCCTTTGAGAAGAATNACGAATGCGCCTGGATCTTCCGATGTTGGNACNTTGATTTCGAGGTTCTTGGTNACTGANTGCTTCGGATCNAGCTGNACACTNAGNGGGAAATTAACGTCCCAAGCGAACGGTAAGAGCCANTCTTGNCGNCCTTCAAGNGTTTGNGGATCCCAGAAGAGGAATGTNTCNGCCACGTTNCCNGTATTCGTTATGGTAATCGAGAANATCGCTGTNTGNCCCTGTTCAACGTCNGCAACACTNTGNGANGCGTCAAGGGCAATTCCGTGAACGACGTCCATGAGTGTGAGTGTTGTGATTTCAGAGCGGATTGCNGGGTCCTTGTAGGACTTCGCTTCGACGCGTATTTCTGCAAGTTCGTCTGCATTTGCCTGNTAGATGGAAGGAGCACGTACTCTGAGATAGAACCGTATTGATTCTCCACCTTCGAGGAAGATTTCCGTATCTGGGAAGATTGCTGTATGGTTATCGGCAAAGAACAGNGTTGCGGTCCAGTTTGAAGGGACGCCCGTAATGTTGAGGCCATAGGAGTCAGCAACCAGGTCTTTTGGACCAGGTGTTGAATTGTTCATGGTAAGGTTGTAGATGGTCTGTTCACCGGGTTCAATAACGTGGTAGAACGTTTCTCCTGCGTCAAAGTCAACATCGACTTGCCCAGTTAAAACGTGGGAATAACAAATCGTGAAACGATTGTTGTTGGTTTCATCGTTGCATTTGTTTGTATCCGACCAAGCCACGTGGGCTCCGCTACCAAGATCGTTTGAAAAGGCCGGAGGCATACCTATGCTCGGTTTGTACCCAGAATTTGGCCCAAGTTTGTTGGAAGACCAAGATGTAATAGCAACCGTTTCCCAAGGGTCGAGGGCTGTAAACCCATCCCCTTCAAGCGAAGTGTGATTTAATCGGACATAGAGTAGCTCTTCTCCGGCTGAGGTGTTTCCAGAGTCAACCCATGCAATGTGAACTTGGTTCTGATCGTCTGTTAACAACGACGGGAATACAGAGTTTCCGCTCCATGGGGCATTTTGCGGCAGTCCTGCATTGGTTTCGACGTTTGATATTGGTGTATCGTCAATTTTCTTGATTGCGTAGGTTGACAATCCATCGTCTCGTCCGTCGAATTCACCCGCTCCTTGGAGCCGGAGTTTCGTGTAGTATACTTCGTAATTAACGTCCTTCTCGAAACCGTAGTCACGACCATCCATCCAAGCGATGTGGGTGTTTCCTTCCATGTCGACACCGATTGAGGGGTGGAACGAGTAAGCATCGTCGATGGTTACACGTGTATCGTTGACGACGACAAGATGTCCCTCAGAGCCTTTTCCTGTATCCTCAATGTAGGCGCCATTCTGAGCGACAGTACCCGATACGCCAGGAATCCAGCTTGGGTCGTTGTTCATCTTGCCGTATGGGTCAAGAACTGACATGTAGATCTCTCGAGAGTTGTTGGTAGAAATGTAGACCATCGCTTCGACAAGAAGGGCCATTTGGCTTGCTCCGCCGCTACCGGATGGGAATTCGTAAACTTGGCCGCCCGCATCGGTTGAGCGAATTGTGTTACCTGGGCAATTTCGGGTAGCAGTACTCTGTACCCCGTTTGGACACTGCGCCAAGTCCTTGAAGTGGGATTGAACGCTTGTTGCACCACCGTAGGTTTGACCATACATTCCAACTGGAACGACGCCTGCATTCACACAGTTGTCGTGAGCTTCTTCGATGGAGGTGGTGTCATCTGCTTGCTGTGATGGGTCGCCGTCTTTTGGACCTTCGTCAGAGATTGGGATTGCAATCTTGGTTGCATTTGGATTCCACTTGTGGTCATCCTGTGTTGGAGGGTTTCCTGGGACGTTGCCTTGGGCATCTTTCCAAGAGAGACACGCCCAATTGGTTCCTGGTCCCCAGTCTTCGCCTGAATAACCAGAGTAAGTGTTCCCATTGTAGACCGTTCCAGGAAGTTTTCGAATCCCTCCAGAATCATCCCCTGGAGTAATTCCAAGAGCGGTGGAGCGTGGACCTGCGTTCTGATTTTTACCAGCACAGTTACCTGAGCTTGCGGCACCGGGGAGTGTGTTTCCGAGACCGTAAATCGTTTCATAGACAGTCATGTTTCCTTCTTGGAGCATGGGTTTGAGCCCTTGGAAGTATCCGCCTGCTGCGAAGTTACCGCCGTAAATTACTGTACAAACGTCTGCCCATTCGGAATACATCGAACCGGAGGTGTCGACAAGGAAAACAAGTTCGACCTTGCCTCCACGCGTGTCATCCCAAGCGATTTGAACCAAGTCATTGGAGTCGATTACGATGTCTGGATGGCCTTTGTGTCCGATGATCGGTGTAAGAAGTGTGTCCTCAAAGAGGGTTAGGACAGAGCCTCCGCTGTATTCTGGCTGAATCATCGAGTAATAGATTTGAGGTTGATTAAAGAACTGCTGCAACTCGTCATAGGAGTCTTGCCATGCAATGTGGAGGTTTCCTTGACTGTCAACGGCTATTGAGGGCCAGTCTCTGTCTTGAGCGCGCATTGATATGATGGTGTCATCAATGACTGATATTGCGCTGTCCTCCGCAGCCATTCCATCGAGAGGTGCAAGATATGGGTTGATGGAAGTGTACATGATTTTGTGTTGCCCCGACTTGTCAGACCAAACCAGATGAATTCGATCATTCTCATCGATTACCATGTCTGGATGCCATACTTTGTGAAGGCCTGGATTGGTGATTTGCGTTGCGTCAATCAGCGTTTCTCCACGAGGTGAAAGCATGGAGTAATACAGATGCTGCGAGTTTCGAGACCAAACAATGTGGACGTTGCCCTCGCTGTCCGAAGCAACTGCTGCTTGACTATCAGAGGCAGTTCCGCCATCGACAATGCGAACAGCTTCTGTAATCACTACTTGGGATGCTTCGGCTTGCTCTGTTCCTATGACCATTCCTGAGAACAATGAGAGCAGGAAAAGGCTGACGAGTGTAATCGATTTTGTTGTTTGACGCATGGTATCACCTGTGTGTCTTGAAGCAGCATTCACCACTACTTAACCGCGACCCTCTGCCGTCAGTTCGTAAACGGGGTGCAATGCGGCGACTATGCCCACTCTTCTGGGTCCAAACCTGTGCCAAATGGCATCATGTCGTTGTACTCTATTTGGGCGGGTTCTGGAGCGTTTTCTTGTGGTTGTTTTCGCTTCTTTTGCTCTGCCCAGTCGTCAACCGGGCCCGGTTCTCCTTTACCTGGACCGTATGCAAATTTAATCTCATGAATCATGCTTAATTTCGCAAGCCACAAGCGACGCAGACTATGCATGAGCGCGTTTTTGTTCAATCCATCAAACCATATTGGGAGGCTAACATTGAATGCTTGAAGAGGGCCTGGTTTCTCTTTCCCTTGATGCCCCATGTGGATTCCCCAGTCGAGTTCAGCGCGCATGAGAGAAAGTCTGCATTCATGGACCCATTCGGACCACACTTCGGGTTCGTCGTTCATGTGTTCCCTCATTTGATTTTGTTGACCAAGATCTACCCGTGTCATGCTCGAGACAAAGACCAAATCGCGCCCTTTTGGAAGAACGACTGCAAACATATGGCCTTGCGGCCCCGGGGGGTAACGAACCAGTAAATGTGACTCTGCGCGTGGGTCGTTTTTGTCCCGGATTTCGAGGCGCTCGCTCGCAAGCCATTGACGTATTTGCTGGACATGTCCGGAATCGACCATGAACTACCGGCACGTTAGGGTAATTTGAACTCAGCGCTTGCTAAATGATTCCAATTCGGTTGAAAGTGTCTGCAATCGCTGTTCAAGCTTCTGTTTGTAGAGGCTTCCGGCACTAAGTCTGGAAAACGCTTTCCGGGCATCAACGTACCCGTCCCACCAAAATCCGAACATTCGACCGGATAGCCAGAACAGTGGAAACATCGCAACATAAAGAACAACCAGCGATAGGATTTGGCTGGTCTGCCCTCCACCGAACATCGCTGTTGCGTCTAGGGAGAGAAGATCTGAGATGGGCCCTGCGTTCGCCCAGACCATCCATGTGCCGATGAGAGCAAAGAACGGCCACAGGAGAAGTGANCCAAACATTGCTGCGAGGAACTGATACGTTGTGCGGGCATCAACACCTTCATCGGTCCGGTCCCCCAGAAAGCGTCCAAGAATCAGTTGCGGTGACAACGACAGTAAGAAGGCGGGTAGTAGTGCAACCATGAGGAATGTCTTGATGCAAAATCCAATCCCTTGCAGGGGATTGCCGATTCGTAACTTCCGTCCAGAGGCGTCGAGATCTCGACCATCGAGTCTGCGTCCTTGTAGCTGACTGTGGATTTCTTTCGCAGCGTCAACAATGGGGTGTTCGATTTTCACAGGTTTCGAGTCCTCTCCTTCCAATTCAGATTGGAATCGGTCTCGGACTTCCCTCGCAGCGAGAACTTCCTTTCTCCATGTATCAAGAGGACGTTTGTTTTCTCGAGATTCAAGTTGTGCAATCAGATGAAAGGCACCGTGCTCATCCCAACTGGATACGTTCGGCGTAATTGGAAGGAGGTGTGGACGTAATCCATCTCGCAAAGAGCGAACGAGGTCTCCGGGAGGTTCAACCCATTCTCTCTTTTGTACAGCTTCAATCAAATCCTCTGGTATGTCGTCTTCTGGAAGGAAATATGGATCTGAGAATTCTACCCACATGTCGGTTCGATAATGGTGTCGTACTCGAAAGTGGAGGCCGACGGGTTGCAACACAGGGCAGTTCTTTCCACCCCCTTTGGCTATGGCAGCAGCAGCAAGCACCGTTCGCATTGGGCCTGTTCGGAATCGAATCATGTGTGGAAGGTCATGACTGGTTCCTTCTGGGAATAAAACGCAACCAAACCCGCTAGCGATCCCGGATGCTAATGTGATCAATGAACGCCCATTCAGATTGGTTGCTTCCTCTTCACTGCAACCTCCTCGGAGCAATTCTGCTTTCCGCACAACTGGTTGAACTGCAAGTCTGCGTGTCCAAAAAGAAAGAACTGGCCGGGTCACGAGGTCGTGCCGGCCTCCCATGACAAACTCCTTTGGATGTGCAAGCATGATGCCAAGTGGGTCAATGAGGCCATTGGTGTGCCATGCGGCACAAAGAGAGCCGCGATCTGTGGGGATGTTTTCCATCCCAGAATACTCAATTGTCCGAAATTGATTTGCTGCGGTTCTTCGGCAGAAGAAGAAGGCTAATTTGGTCCAAAAAGGACTGCCTGGTGTTGCTTTATCAAACGAAGGCATCGGCGTATTCATGAGTTTTTCCATCTTCATATTGGCTGAAGATTTCGATAGAACCGGCAGTGCCTCGCCGCGATGGTCAACTGCTCCATCGAACGGAGCGACTCCCTTTGCCAGAATTATGCCTCCTTTGTAATCGAAGATGCAAGAGCCCCCAATGCGTCATGATCGGGTTCGACGACCGGTGAATGTGGCCACATTGCGGCTAAGGTTGAGCCGCCATCCGTCGGAGTCCTTGGCAAGACATGAACGTGGACATGCGGAACCTCTTGTCCAGCTAAGGGCCCATCGTGTACAAGAACCGTGAAATCGGTCGTTTGGAAATGGGACGAGAGCAATGATTGAACCTCTGCAACTCCGGTCATCAACTGCGAACGTTCGACGGTTGTAAGTTCCGCAATTCGTTGCACGGGCGTCGTCGGAATTACTAGGGTGTGGCCCTCCCGACGTGGAAAGATGTCGAGGAATGCATACCACCCTTCACCGGATGCTATTTTGTGCGAAGGGATCTCTCCGGACAGTATCCGCTGGAAAAGCGTAAGTTCTGCCATACCTCTCCCAACCGGACAGGACAAATAATCAAACCGCAGCGGTAGGAGAAAGAATCCAGTTTCCTGAAGGTCCCTTTCGCAAGGCTAGGGTTCCGTGAGTACCGTTGGAGAAAATCAAATTGTGATGCAACTGCTCATCGTTGGACTCTGGGTAATCGGAGCGTTGATGCAGCCCTCTGGATTCTGTCCTGAGCGATGCTGATTTTACGTATGCTTGGGCCATCCGAATTGCGGCTTGGGTACGTAGAATCTCGAGGAGATTTTGATTGGCAATGAGTGAGGTTTGATCGCAGTAAAGTTGCTCGGCCTTGATCGAGAGTTGTTCCAGCATCGTACTTGCATTGTCATAGTCAACCGCAGCACTGGCTGGCGTGTTCAAACCGGTCAAGACTTCCCTCAAGCCAGTTAGTACCGGATTCAGGCGCTGAACCGGCCCCTCAGATTCCCCTCCAAGCATACTCAATTCAGCTTCTGCAAGACCATTGGCATCTTCCAGTTTTGACGCTGCGGTGAATTTCCGCTTCTCAATCCATTCTGCAGCATGTGTACCAGCGGCTTCCCCAACTGCGAGAGAATCCAGCAAGCGGTTTCCTTCAAGAACATCTGCTCCGTGAAGTCCACTGGATGATGCTGAACCTGCAGCGTAGAGTCCAGTAAACCATCGAGCCCAAGATTGCATCACTACGCGACCATGCTCGTCCGTGGGGAGCCCCCCGATTGTATGAATTGGGACAGGCGCGACTTCAATGGTTTGGCGGTGCATGTCAATACCTGTCCGTTGTTTGATGTTGTCAAACAAAACAGTCCACCATTCTGCGTTCTCTCCAAGATTTCGGGCATCAAGCACCGCTGTTCCGGCTTCATGCATCTTTGAGCAGATTTCAGATGTCGGTGTACTTGATGTCGTTTCGAGTGCTGTACCCGAGGGTGTGTGAAGTGTCGCTCCATCGGAGAGAATGGATTGTGATATGACGAGATTGGTCCCGACAATGCCGAGTGGCGCTTCAGCAATGAATTCCATGTTTCGTAGTGGGGCTCCTGCACGGTAGGCAAGGTCCATCCCTAACGATGTAGAGCCATTGGTAAACGCACCCTCGAAGCCCCCATCAGCGATGATGAGAGCTTTGCACTGAATTGAAAGGACTCTGCCATTGAGCATGTCGATAGCAATCAATCCGTTGACAGAGTGATTAGTGTGGATTAACTCGAGCGGAACTTGGTCACCGCGACGAGTAACGCCGTGCTTCATGCACTGCTCTTCGAGCACTTGTTGAATTTCTCTTGTTGTCGCATCGCCTGCATTGCAAAGCCGCGGTTTTGAGTGGCCTGATGCATAGTGCCCTTTGACAATTCCTTTTGCATCGCGTCGGAAATTCACGCCTCTGCGTTCAAGAAGATCGACAATTCGGAGCGCCTTTGTTGTATGAGCAGCAACAATATCTTGATCGGAAAGGAAGGCGCCACCCTTGATGGTATCTTCTCGATGTCCTCGATTGCTTTCTTCTTGAATATGGCACGCAATTCCATCGAGCGCCTCTGCTCCGGCGTCCCCGAGTCCTGTTGAGCTCATTATGAGAACGCTCGCACCATCCTTCGATGCTTGAGCAGCAGCAGACAGTGCTGCAGGACCGTCTCCTAGAATCACGACATCCCATGCTTCCATACGAACACCCCGTTGACATCACCGAGGCAAACCCCCGCAATAAGCAAAGCGCTTGGTCCCTTAGGGAATGTCAACTCGTTGTAGCTGGTAAATCGAGTTCAGAAAACCTGCGAACACGCAGCAATTGGCGTATGCGCTCAATCCTTTGTCGGCTCTCTTTGGGCAATACATTCGTTCGAACAATTCGAGAACCGAGGACGATTCCTTCATCATCACGTAGTGTAATCTGAACTTGAGCATCCCCCTGGAAACTACGGTCCCATGCTACGTTAATCCACAAAACCACGGTTCGCTCAAGGTAACGGGGAAGCCAGCTCAAAACATCATCTTCTGAAGCACTTGTAAGTTCGATTGCTTTCAATGGCGGAGGACAAGGAGCCAATTCGAAGCGATGGTCGATGGATTGAGGCTCACCACCAGGAACCTGCACTTCGACGCGGACGTGTGTTGCATCGAACGTTTGGTTGTTGAGTGCAATAAAGAGGCTCCCAGAGCCATCGTAACAGGTCGAATCAAGCGATATATCCATCCGCCATGGTGAGAGAAGTATCTCTGGTGCACCTGAGAGAAAATCATTCTGAAGCCGTTCGAAAAGCCGGAAGGCTCCCGGTTGCCAAGCACGAGCATGTTCGAGTGCACGTTGAAGGGTTCTCCAATTGAACAACTCCTCCTGAGAAAGCAGCACTCTCTGGATTGCATCCGGTGACATGAAGTCGCGAAGCGAATTAAATACCGTTGCTTCGTCGATGATATTGCTTGCGTTGAGATGAAGCAAGAAGAGCAGTCGCTCCCTTGCTTGGGTTGGATCCGTCCCCGGTAGTATCGCCTGATGGAAGCGTTGCTCCCATTCTGACCATTCTATGAGGGAATCAGGATCGAGATGCGACTGAAGCAATTGCCCGAGTGGCGAACCTAACTGTGTGGGGTGGTGGGTTGGAGCATAGTGAATCAAGAGTGGCATTGAGTCTGCTTGAAGGCGAATGTAGTAGGTTGTCAAAATGGAATGGATGCTCAGTCCAATACCTGCTGTCATAGAGGTGAGAAGCAACAGGTTCCATGCTACTGATCGAGGGGTTATGAGCATCGATAAACAAAGAAGGGTCAAGGAGGTTGTAGCAAGGAATGCGCTAATGTTGTTCTGACGGCGTCCATCTCTGAGGCCTTCAAGAACGCGATCCATGCCAGGTTGCGCCCTTAGTGTGTGACGTTTTCCATCACCAAAGCCACCCTGCTCACGTAGCGATATTTTTGCTTCAACAGCAGACCACGTGGCTTCACTACCAGCGATCGGAGGTACAAAGGCGGCCAGAGCAGGTACAAGCCATAGGGCGAGTATGAACAACGGTGAATTGAATGGAAGAATGGAAGGGTCAACAACCAGCAACACTGCAGTCATTGCAATACCAAAACCAACTACGTTTCGAAAAGCGAGGAAAAAGGAATTGTTGGCAATCTGACCGCTTTTCATGCGGAACCGCTCGCTCCTCTCCCACGCTTCTCTGGTCCGCTCTAGTGGGTCTTCATTCCTGGCAAAACCATGACCGTAGGGGTCTGGCAAGGACTTGATGGTCCGCCGAGTACGAGCGACGATGGATTCTTCTTCAGGCTCCATCTCAATCAGCACCTCTACATGCAGCATACATATGTCTTCTTCGATGCTTTCACAATGAAAGGCATACGTTTGGCGGGCGTGGCAGGATTCGAACCCGCGATCTTCGGCTTAGGAGGCCGACGCATTATCCAGCTGTGCTACACGCCCAGCGGTGCCTTAACGCTCCCTATGATGGAGGTTACTGTTGCTGAATTGAAGCGAATTCGTGCAACATCTTCTCGACTTGTATGCGTCCCTGCGACGATCGGCGGAGCCGAACATCGCAATCAGAGAGTGCTGCCAAGGCTGAGATGAGTTGTTTCTCTGGGAGATTTAGTCGCCCGCCCGTCAAAACTTGGTGCACTTGCTCAATTACGTCCTCGGCCTCCAGACTCTGTTGGGAAATTATGTCATCATAGATTCCCAATGCGCCTTTCAGTTTTCGTGTGTTCTTGTAACCATCTTTTTCCCATCGCCACTCAACAACTTGGCCTCGTAGAGCAGCCTCAATCATGCGCTGGACTTCATTTGTTGAGATCATTGTTAACAGGCGGTGGAGATTTTCTCGATCTCCTAGTAGCTCTCGCAATGCGAGTACTTCCGTTGTGAACAGTGCTTTCCGTAGGTTGCCATCCGAAATATGAGCGATGTCGCCAAGAATTCCACGAACTGGTTCAATGTCTTCCATACTGCAAATCTGGTTAAGCCTGCGTTCAATTTTTTTCCGGGGTACGCCAGTTAAGCGGATGTGTTGGGTTCGACTACGAAGCGCATCGATCATTCGCGATGGTGTTTGCGCAGTGAATATGAATCGCGAAGTATGGCTTGTTGCCTCCATCATGCGACGAAGGAGAGGTTGACGTTTGTGTCCGAGATGGTCTGCATCCTCAATGACAATGATTCGAGAGATGTGAACATCGTTCTGACTTCCACGCTGAGATTCATGCCCCGCTGGGGCGACATCATCGGCAGAGACCTGCGAGAAAGTGGAATCGAACGCGTCAAGTGAGGTGCGGCTTGCAAGTGTATCGCTTGAGTCTTTGCCGCCCGGCCGCAGAAACGATTCAAAAGCTGCCATCGCACCTGTAGTTTTTGCTAGGTCCTTTGCTTGAAGGACGTGGGTCGTCGAGCGCCACGACGGTCCGAGAACTTGCCGAACGATGAGATGCCAAGTAGCCGTCTTACCAGAACCCGGTGGGCCGGAGATGAGAAGGTGAGGCGGATTTGCTTGGAGCGCAACGCGTTCAATGGTATCAATGACAGATTCATCGAGTGCCAGTTCAGAAAAACGACGAGGTGGGTAGGTCTCAAGCCAACTCGCCATGTGCATCATTCAGCGGTATAGGTCTTTGACCATTTGCGTGGGCTCAAACTGCCTTGAGCGTCTTCTTCTTTCGGTCTCCACTGCTTCTGCGGAGCTTCATGAAGATCTTGCAACCGCAGTGGCTGCAGTGAATTCCGTTTCGCTCACGATCAAAGCTTTCGTGAGTCCCGCAGAGCGCACACTTGTAGTCTACAAGTTCCGACATAGCCTGACCGACCTACCCATTGGTTTTGAACCTGTCCGTCAAAATCTGATATCAAAAGCCGCCAACAAGTGGGCGCGTGATACGGATCTCGGCAGCTTGTGCAAGGTCTGTCTCTGCAATTGCACTCGAAGCGACCATCTGACCGTCAACGAATACCCAGTTGTTGCCTTCTTCTGCGCTCGACGCAATTTCCTGCTTGGTCATTTCACAAACTGAGTGACCTGTCGCATCGGTAATCTGAACCGTGAAGGTTTCAGATCCGCCAACGATGGACGGCACTAGGCGCAAGACGTTGTCTTGATTGAGTTCAGTGTTTTCTATGGTGGCGGCATCGACCATTTGGCCATCTACAAAGAGCCAGTTGCTCTCAGTGTTTGTCAACACGGTGGTGAGTTCCTGCTTGGTCATGGTCATGGCTTGGTCGCCTTTCTCGCTTGCAACGAATACAGTGAAGGTTTCTGCTCCGCCGACCATTCCAGGGTTGATTCGAATCTCAGTAGAATCGTTCAACTCGATGCTTTCGAGCTCTTCAACACTGACCATTTGTGAATCGATGAAGACCCATGTGTTTTCGTTCGTTGAAACCATCTCAACGATGTTTTCTCGAGTCATGAGCTCCTGCTCGTGACCACCTTCTCGTGCTACGTGAACTGTGAATTTCTTATCCGACATTGTTGTTCCTCGCAATCCCTGAATCTCCAGAGTATATGAACGCGCGATATTCGGCATGTTCAAGGATGTTCTCGGAACAAAGGAATCCATGGGCGAAGATGCACCTCTTGTCATTGACGTTGTTGACAACGGCGGGCAGTGGACTCATCGGGAGTGGAGGATGTTGAAGTATCTTAAAGTCGATACACAAATCATCCCAAACGACACGCCCGTCAGTCAGCTCCGAGCGTTGGATGGACTCATCCTTTCAGGAGGTGCTGCTCGAATCGGTCTATCAGGGGAATTAGGGAATTGTGCAGAATTCCTCGAACTCGATATCCCAATTCTCGGAATTTGCGCAGGGCATCAATTCATGGCCCGATTTTACGGAGGTGACGCTCGTGAGTCGCCGATTCCTGAGTTTGGAGCGATGGACATTGAACTCCACGATGGTGGTGGTAAAATCTTCGCTGGGACATCGCAAAAACAAACCGTTTGGGAATCACACAACGACGAAGTTCATCGCATACCTGATGGTTTCTTTGTTACCGCAAGCAGTCCGTCTTGCAGCATCCAAGGTATGGAAAATATTGCAGGGGATCGTTTTGGTTTGCAATTCCATCCAGAGGTCAACGACTCAGAATTTGGGAAAGAGATGTTCGAAAACTTCGTCGAAGTCTGTCGTCAAGCACGAGATGCCTAAATCTTGAGGTTCGCTTGTCGAGCGAGTAGTAGAACTTGCATCGAATGTTCAAGCATGGCTGAATTCGCCATCGCCTGATCGAGGTTGGCTCCGACAGCATATGCTCCATGTCCTCGAACGACAACACAGCGCATTCCACCCTGCTGCAGCGCTTCAGCAACTTGACGTAGGAATTCTTCTTGCTCGTCATCGTCTGGATCTACGATGACAACTTTGCCGATGTGCTCTTTCCCAAGAACGTCGATCGGTTGGACGAGGATTAGGTCTTTTTCACAACTTGCAGCCGTTGTGTATGGGCCCTGCATGTGAATGCAAGCTGCTGGCCCTCCCGTAACAAGAGCGACGGATGCGAGGAGGACTTCGTGAACCTTCCAATCGCCGATGGAGCCGCGCGGCGGATTTCCACCGAGGCGCCCTCCTACGATACCACGTTCATCCAAACGTGACAGCATTGTCGAGTGGCGAGTACTGATCATCAGGCCGGGTTCGTCGGGGTGGAGCATCGATATTGCACCCATGGTCCCTTTGACCAACGATTCTCTACTGAGTTGACGCCCCATTCGAGCGAAATCCGCAACGATGTGCGGGGGAACAACGATGTTGTCAAGAACAACTGGTGGCATCGGTGTTTCTTCGATTTCTTCGATGACTTCAGCAGCGCCGACGAGGCTACCACGTAGACGTTCTATTTCTGCTGTAAGGCGAGCGATTTCCATTTCTCTTTCCGCATCGATTGGGGGGTCTTCTACAGTGGCTTCTGTTGGTTCAGGGGCAACAACTTCTGCTTCTGGGGAAATTGTACCTTCTTGTGCTACTTCGGCTTCTGTGGGTTCTGTGGGTTCAGACGCCTCTGCTTCCTCAGCAGGTGATTCTTCAGTTACCGCTTCTTCAGGCGTAGCTTCAATTTCCTCTGGAGTCGGTTCACTTTCAATTTCGGGTGCTTTTTGGCTAGCCATCTCCTCCTCTTTTACTGAGTCTTCTGACACCGTCTCTTCCTCCTCTGGAAGCGGCTCGGGTTGTTCAGCATCAATTGGAGGAGCCTCCTCTGTTAAATCCAATTCTGGGGCAGGCTCCTCTTCCTCTCCCTGAGGTTCAGATGGGGGGCCTGATGGAGGTCTCCCCGGCGGTCCGCCAGGGGGCCCACTTGGAGGTCCCTTAGGAGGTCCNNTAGGNGGTCCNNTAGGAGGCCCGCTAGGGGGNCCGCNAGGGGGTCCAGAGGGTGGCTTCGTAGCACTTTCTGGAGGCGGTCCAGTTGGACCGGGAGGCGGGCCTGATGGTCCTGAGTCTGATGGCGGGGTTTCAATGCCATCCATGGCCCCAAATGCGCCATCGAGCATTGAGCCCAAGGCGGCCTCTTCTGCTTTTTCTCGTGCTTGTTCTGCAGAGGTTTTCTTTGCCGCCATGGTCGTCCCTGACTATGCGATACCTCGCGGCTTAAATAGCGGTTCCGTTACGGCAAGATGCCTACGGCCCGCTTGGTGTAGAGGTTATCATGCAGGATTGTCATTCCTGCGACCCGGGTTCAATTCCCGGAGCGGGCGCCACCATCTCTGAAGTGAATTGTTACAGTTCCACAAACCCTGCACCACACTTTGATCCCATCGATTCGCGGTGTCGCCCCTGCTATGTCGATGCTGGCCCCACATCCGGAGCACTGGATTATGTTGCGCATGGTTGACCTAGCAATAGGATGTTCATGAAATCAACGCTTCTCGCCTTTCGATAAAATCAATTCATAGCGGAACATCGCTTTTGAGGTTGAAAATCCCTTCACTTCCTCAATATGATGCTCAATCATTGTCCTTCCTGTCGCTTCGATGATGATTTGCAGTTGCTCGAATATATCCGCTTGCTTTTCTTGTATGGTCCATCCGCAAATGAGCGTGATCTCATGAGACAAGAGAGGGTGAAGGTGTGTGAGATGGGCAATGCCGTCGTGGGGCAGATTCACCAAAAGTACATCCGCACAACCCTGCATTTCAGGCCTCGCATCGACGAGCTTTCTTGCATCCATGCAATCGATCACATAGATCCCATCGGTCTTTCGATTCCGTTGAAACCGTTCCATATTCAGTTTGAGAAGGTTGGCTGCATCGGGATTGATGTCGTTTAGATATGCTGTAGAAATGAGGCCGGGTGTGGTATACAACAACGCCATTGAAGGCCCAACGCCAGCATACGGATCGACAACGACGAGTGGCCGGCCTTTGCGCTCAGCGAAGGATGAGATCGCTTCAAAGGATTTCATCCGTTGAGTGCTTAGACGTCCAGAAAAGTATGCCACTGCAGGGTCGATGGTAAATTCGTGTCCATGCTCACGATACACAGTCTGCGTCGAGAGTTTGTTATCACGTGATTCGAGGACACGTAAATTTCGGACTCTGAATTCACCTTCGACTCCGCTGTCGTGACAGACGATTCGTACCGATGGAAATTGCTTCAGCATGGCCGCTGCAATCTCGTTTTCAATTTCAATCATCTCGTCGGGAATTTTGACCAGCAAAACGTCACCTTGTGTTTCAAAAGCCTGAGGAAATTGGTCATCAAATGCGACACGGATCTCATTTGGAATATGTTCCCAATAGTACCGAGTCTTCTGTTTACCCGGTTCGAGTTCAATCAACGGATTGCCTTCCCAGGCAGTATGACTTTCGTCCGGAGCTTGTTCGTTTAGAGGAATCGCACTCTCGCCTTCTATCTGTTGAACGCGATGGCCTGTCTCGTACCAACCATTTGATTTACAGTGCCGAATCCAATGCGAGGTTTGGGCACTCGGCACCCTCAAATGACGCATGGTTCTCGGACAACCATCGCAAGTATGAGGTTTGAGGATGGAAAATGGCAACGAAACCGGCTTTTCCCTCATTGGAATCGGTCCAGGAAAAGTTGAGTCCATGACCATCGAAGCCATTGAGGCTGCAAAGAATTCCGATGTTCGCCTTTACGAGGCATACACCGCACTATGGCCTGAATCAGAACTGGAAAAACTGGAAGCAATGGTTGGCCCGATTGAGAGGATCATGAGGCCCGCAGTGGAACGGCCCGAGGAGCTTTTTCAGCGAGCACAAACAACGTCCATTGCAATCTTGGTCGTTGGGGATCCCATGCAAGCGACCACCCACATTGATTTCCAACTTCGAGCCGAAAAACAAGGGCTTCCTTGCCGTGTCATTCACGGTATTTCTGTGACAACACTTGTCCCAGGCTCGACAGGACTATCAGATTACAAATTTGGCCGGTCGACGACGCTCACATATCCTTACGGTGATTGGGTTGTCACCTCTCCCCTAGAAGTGATGTTAAGAAATCAGATGCAGGGTCTGCATACCTTGGTCTTGTTTGACCTCGACCCAACAGGAGCGGGAACAGGAGACCAGCGTCCAATGCAGCCCTCTGATGCNCTTGCAAGCATTGAGAAAATGGCTACGAAATTACGTGATTCGGTTGTTGATGATGCAATAAAAGAACAAGCAAGGTCTGTCTTCGATTCCNTGTGTGTCCTTTGCAGTGATTTGGGAACAGACGACGCATTGATGAAGACGACAACAATTCGNCATCTGGGGGAAGTTCCAGGCGGGAGATTGAATTGCATGGTCTTCTTAGCCAACACATCGGAGATGGAGCAGGAAGCCATCAATCGCTGGAAGTGACACAATGGACACTGGGATTCTTCTTTCGTTCTTGCTTTTTCTCGGCTTTTTTGCCGGTGTTGGATTGGCAAGTATGCGCGTCAAACAAGATACGACGGATGATTATCTCGTCGCCGGCCGAGGGATGCATCCTGCGCTCGCAGCCCTTTCTGCAGTGAGCACGTGGAATTCTGGTTACATGTTCATTGGTTTCATTGGATTCATCTACCTGATGGGATATTCTGCTATCTGGATTGGTGTCATATCCACCATCGGGCAACTGGTCGCATGGGCTTGGTTGTACAAGTTCATCCAAAAAGAAGGAAATGAGCGTGGGCTTCGCTCTCTCTCCTCATTGGTCGCTGAAAAAGCGGGAGCGCCCGAGGCAAAATTGGCCGCTGTTCTTTCAGTGTTTTTCTTGNCAATTTATGCTGCCGCCCAACTGACGGCTGGCGGAAAAGCGCTTTTCGTTATGCTCGGATGGCCTGAATTGGTTGGTATCCTGATTGGATTCGTTCTTGTCGTCGCTTACTGCTATGCAGGCGGTATTCGGGCCTCGATTTGGACCGATGCTGCACAATCCTGTGTCATGATCATTGGTTCAGTCATTCTATGCTGGGTTGCTCTTGGCAACGTTGGAGGGTTTTCTGGAATGCATAGTGAGCTTAAGTCCCAAAGCACAACACTTGTCAATTTCCTTCCTACCGACATTTCCCTAGGAATCTCGCTTTACCTATTGGCGTTCTTCTTGGGAGGGCTCGGTGTTGCAGGGCAACCACAAGTCGTATCTCGGGTGATGACCCTCAACTCTGATGANGACAGAAAGCAAGCCATGATTTGGTTCTTCGTCTGGCAAACGCCGTTCATTGCATTGATGTTCATCGTTGGACTGGCCAGTCGAGTCTTGTTCACGGAAGGTGATTTTGACGCTGAACTTGGGTTACCAGCACTTGCAATGGACACACTTCCTGCGCTTGGAGTTGGAATGATTCTTGCGTCAATCTTTGCTGCTACGATGTCAACGGCAGATAGCCAAGTTCTTGCCTGTACTGCAGCGATAACGGATGACATCAAGCCAGAATGGCGAGAAGATCACAAGACAACGAAGATCGTCACATTGTACGTTGCAGCTGCTGCAACAATGATTTCTATTGCAGGTCTTTATGTTCCTGGAGGCGACTCCGTATTCGCTCTAGTGGTTCTTGCCGTGTACGGTCTAGGAGGTATCTTTGTTCCTCTCCTCATCATTCGTTGGATGGGATACAAGCCCGATACATTCCATTCGATTGTCATGATGATCTCTGCTTTCTTTGGAGTCATTGTCTGGACCCTCCTCGGGCTTGGTGACGATGTCTTCCCTTCAGTTCCGGGGGTCGGTTCAGCATTCATTGCTCACTTNATTATGTGCGCTGTTCGGGATGATTCGGCCTCAAATCCACTGGGTCGATTCGAGATTTCGCCGGAACGGAAAAACCAGTTCGCTACTTTTGGTGTTATCGCACTGTGTTTCCTTGGTGTTGCTGAGGGAGCATATGCAGCATATGGGCCGGATTCAAGTGAAAATTCAGATGCTAACATGGTTGCAATGTATCAAATTGATGGGAATTTCAGTTTTGTAGAAATCGGATCGGGTACAGAGGTGATTGCTGATAGTGCTCAAATCTCAGCATCCAGTGATGCTGTTGACGTTTCCGGTCTCAACGTGGTTGGGTTCCGTATCGCAACAAGTCACACAGATAATGAACAAGCGTGCAATTTCCTTGCCAATACTGAGGATGATGAGGTCGGTTACGAGGGAGGAATTCAGGATTTTAACGTCACAGAATCAGGAATACAAGAGAATCTCGAGTCCGAGTTGTACTTCATCAATCAAAGCCTCGTCGGTACTACGACCAACAGTTCATCATCTGAAATAGACGCATCACTCGCAGGCGGCGACTCTGGTATTGGAACCTACGATTTCACNATCAGTGTTGTGGTCAACAGTGGAGGTTCTCCGGTCTGTCAAAACGGAGATTCGGATGAATCCGTTGATTGGGTTGTTTCCCTGATCATACTGGACTATACGCTTACAGAAGTCAAAGAATGAACTGTTGGGTTTCAAAGCCAACGTCCCATCCTAACGCCGTAACAGCCCTGTATTCTTCCGAATCCAAGTTGTGCAATGGATTCGTATGATTCAAATGAAAGAACACAATTTGCGGATCCTCTTCTAATTTCACACCCAGTCGTTGCAGAGATTCCTGAACGGTAGGATGAGGNACGACNTTCATGTCGCGACCCTGCAGTTCGTCGCCTGACCAGAATGTTCCATCAAGNAACGCAATATCGACGTTAAGTTTAGCAAGGAATTCGCGGATTGTTTCGCACCCATGTGCATCGAGTGTTTCTTTCCACGTGTCATGATCAGACAAAAAGAGGATTGATTTGTTCTCGCCTCGTACAACAATTGCATGCGTATCCGACAACTCGTCGCGATGTGGGACCTGATGAAACTCAACTGCAACATCGTCGATTTCGATGCGAGGGAATGAGCCGAACTGGAACACATTTTGTTTTAGCAACTGGTTCCATGCTGGCGTTGTTTCGACGAGTGATTGCATGGACGGACTGCAATGAAGTTGGATGTTTCGAGCCGACATGGTTTCTCTGCCAAACAGACCGAGCCCATCCACGTGACCGAGATGTGCATGCGTCAGAATCAAGTGATCAACAGATGGGTTTCCAATAAATCGAAGTTGCCGTCCTAAATCCCTCGTCGCCTCGACAAGGAGTGTCTTTCCTCCAGCTGTTTGAATGCTCATCGAGACAGGGCTTCGATGATCTTCGTTTCCAAGATTTTCACAGCAAGAACGGACACATCCTGGCTGAGGCCGACCACCGTCTTGGGCGATTCCAAGCAACGTGATGACCGCCATGATGGGAGCAGGCGGTTCTGCATGATAGACATATTCAGGGGGAAGACCTCAAGCGAGACGCCCGTTTGGATTGAGTTGACGGAGTTATGGCACGACCGGCACAAGTATCCTTCCCTGGCCAAAAACAGAGGATGCGTATGCGTGGGACAAAGCATGCCAATGATGCTACAGCCAAGCGAATCCGTCGTCAATTACGTCAACTCCTTGAGGACCCGGATGAATGCCTTCCAACCATGACATGGAAAGGTCGTTTGAGTTGGGGACGAAAAGATCCNGTTACAAAGACCTTGCAAAATCTTCGGAAAATAGTTGCCAAAAAAGACGATGTAAAATGGCTCTCCAAGCGTATGTTAGCGAAGCGTGGTGACCCGGTAGGGAAGGCTCTTGCAGGTTCATTGCATGCAGCTCATGATGAGGATATCTCGCTCGTTGGGAATTTCAAATCTCCGAATTTTGGGTCGGGATCGTTTATCCGACGTGGCGATGGAAAGCAGGGGTATCTAGCAGGATTGCAGAACCACCAGAATCTCACCTTGCGAATGTTACCGTGGGAAGAACACGCTCGGAGGGGTATGTACTTCTTTTCCTGGGAAGGTGGATTTGTTTGCACTGGCCCAAACCCGAACCCTCCAAAAGGATGGTTAGAGGATGTTCTCGAGCGTTCTCGGTTTGATTTCAAACATCAAGATGTTGGCGGTGTTGACGTGTACGTTGCAGGAGAAATAAATGCTCAAGATGTTCTCAATGACATACCTTCCAATGACGGGTGGGTACGGCTCAGCTTCAAGCATGGGCCAATTGTTGGCATTGGCTTGCAATCCCTCAAGGCCACAAAAGAGAAACAAAGTGCATTTGTCCATCATTTGGCCCTTTCGATGCTTCCGCCGTTGTTAACTTCCATTGTGGACATCGATGCAATGTGGGTCCCAAATGGGTGGGATTCCGATGATGATCTGCCCCAGAGCGCTCATGACGGTTTGGCGAGACTCATGGCTGGTTGGCACGGGTTAACCGTTCCAGAGGGTAATCTTGCCCGAGCNTGCGANCGTGCGGTTCTTGACTCTCTTGATTTTGGCTTGCTCATAGGCTCATCGTGGAGCAAGGGAGAAACCATTGAACAGATTCTCACGTCCTTGGAAGGAATGCAAGGTTCCGTGGATGAAAAACAGCTCGCTGCTGGGGTATTTCTTGAGGCAATGGATCAAACCGAAGAGGGTATCCGAATCGATTCAAGAGGTGGACGCCAAGAGCGGGAAGGCAGCATTGTCGAAGTCATGGAAGGTGCAAGTTTGACGGACGCCGTCCATGCATTGTGGGAAGATTTCGGTTTAGCCGGGTTATCCTCAATTGGAATTGAAGGTGATGAAGCTCAAATTATCTGGGAACAACAGCTAAAGAAGCCCAAACCTCTCAAAACCTTCCTGAAAGGATTGGATTCCTCAAGGAAGAAGGCCCAACAAAAAGCAAGATTTCCTTACCGTGTTGGTGACCTTCCCGGGCCAGTCGGGGCGATTCACGATCTCATACTCATCGGTTTGTTGGAGGGTCCAGGGATTGCTGAACGAAAAGCGACATCGCGCCATGATGATATCGATGGTGCCGCCGCAGGNTGGGCATGGCTACGTGCTGCTAACCGATCAACCGGTCAAGAATGGCACTTCGAATCGCTTGCACGGGATCGTGGTGGGGCGTGGATGGAGGCGACGAAGGTATTGCTCGAAGTTGGAAAGAAAATGCTCGATTCCGAGGACAGCGACAATGCAGAATTTATCGATGCACTAAATGCCCTGCATACGTCAACAGGTCAGCAAGAACCCCTTCCTGATCAGCCCAATGCCTGATTGAGGTCTTCCCATAAATCCTCGACATGCTCAATGCCAACACTGATTCGAACGTAGCCTGGTTCGATGCCTGCAGCGATACGAACGTCGACTGGCATGGCCATATGGCTCGAGGTGGCAGGCACTTCAATCAATGATTCGACGCCACCAAGCGATGTCGCCTCGTAGAAGAGTTTCAATTTGGACATGAACTGCATCGCTCCTTCGTCGCCGCCATCAACAACGATACCGAGCATTCCGCACCCTTTGGGTACGACGCGTTGAGCGATTTCATATTCTGAATGCGATGGGAGGGTGACGTGCTGAACTCGAACCACTTTTGGGTGGTCTTGCAATCGACGGGCGAGTTCTGCAGAGTTTGATGTCAGAATCGGCATACGAGCATGAAGTGTACGCATGCCGCGCTCTAGGAGATAGCAATTGTGTGGGTCTGGGGCGCCTCCAAAGTGGACTCGGCCCATGAAAATCTTCGAAATGAGTTCCTTCGAGCCAACAACTGCCCCACCCAAAAGGTCGGAGTGTCCTCCAAGATATTTTGTTGTTGAATGAATCACCAAATCAGCACCCATGCTGAGTGGCTGGCAACCCCATGGTGATGCGAATGTATTGTCCACAATCACCAGCAGATTGTGGCGTTTTGCGACCTCGACCATAGCCGGAATGTCGCACACCTTGAGGTTCGGATTGGTAATGGTTTCAATGTACATGATTTTGGTGTTCTCTTGGATTGCAGCTTCGTAAGAAGAAGGGTCTCGGATATCAGCCATGGTTGTTTCAATTCCAAGCCGTGGCAGTTCTTCGGTCATCAAACCNTATGTTCCTCCGTAAACATCTGCAGAGGCAACGATGTGATCGCCTTGATTTAGCAACATCAACATGGTTGTGGAAATAGCAGCCATTCCACTTGCGAATGTTTCAGCATCTTCTCCGCCTTCCATTGCACATATTTTCTGTGCNACAGCATCCGAGTTTACAGACGAAAGTCGAGAATAAAGGAGCGTATGTTGAGCNCCAGCGGCCCATCCAGCATAGCGCTCTTCNGTAAGNTTGTATGTTGANGAAAGGAAGATNGGAGTNTTGACNGATTCNCCGATATGGTTCGTCCCTGCGTGTACGTTTTTTGTCGCATCGCGGTGATTGCTGTCCTCTGTCATAGTCTCGCCCAACATTTCCTTGTGACGGGCAGGATTTGAACGATGTGCTACTTTTCGATGGGTTATTCTTCCTCAGGATCAAGAATAACAACCGATTCTACAGAATGTTGGTGGGGTTGGCTCTCTTCCAATGCCGGCTTTTCAATTGCAGTCTTCGGACTTTCTCGTAGTTCCACCATGAGGTTGCCAATTAGTAAGGCTCCGCCTCCAACAGCAATCCAACCTGTCCATGAAGTCATGCCAAGACCAAGTGCAAAAATCGTTGCCCAAACCGGTTCGAGAGCATAGATGATGGCGGCCTGCACGGGGTGGAGGTAACGTTGCAAAAGGTTTAGCAAAAGAATTGCAAACAGAGACCCAACCAAACCCAAACAGAGCAATGGAAGGATGACTCCATCGTTGTTGACAACCGATAATGCATCCCTTGTTGCTGATCCACCGGTCAGAATTGCAACGATGAGGCTTCCGAAAGCAACGACAAAGAACGATGTGCTTGTAACACCAATTGGGCTCATCTCTTGGGTTATTTTCTGAGTAAAGAGAATATGCAAGGCAAAGAAAAAAGCGCAGAATACAGTCAGTACTTCCCCTATACCCCATGACAAATGGGGCGGCCCTTCGATAAAGCCTGCTCCAAACGTTGCGAAAGCGACCCCGAGAATCATTGTGCGTGTAACGCGTTGTCCCGTTATAGCTGTTGTAATGAGCGCTGTAAAGACAACGTAAAGCGACGTCAAAAACGCTGATGTTGACGGCGTAATGGAGTCCAAACCAATCATTTGAGTAATGAATCCAATGAGGAGGATTCCTCCCAAAATTGCTCCTCCTTTCCACAACTGAGGGTTGTAGAGAGCTGAACGCGCTTCCTTCGAAATTGCATACAATGCGACGAAGGCGATCAAAAACCGACCTCCCACAAGGGTAGCAACGATCGGAGTCCTCCCAACCGCCTCAATCTCTGGTTGAATTGCGTTCATCGCTTGTTTCATCCAAATGAAGGTTGCACCCCAAGCAAAGGTCACAGCGAGAAGACCCCCTGCTGCCTTTCGACGCATCGATGCCTCCATGTATCACCTCCTTCATTCGTAGTGCATAGTGATGATGGTCGTTCAAGAAGGCTCAAAGAGCCCGAGCGAGTGGTTCAACCATGGCGTCATGGGAGGAACCAATTGAGACTGGTAAAATTCCCGAATCTGGGTCCACATTTGATGCCATTGTTGTAGGAGGGGGCCCGGGTGGATGCTCTGCTGCTGGCTACCTTGCTATGGCTGATAAGAAGGTCCTTCTCATCGAAAAAGGTGTTTGGCCTCGAGACAAGATTTGCGGAGATGCTGTTGGCGGAAAGTCCCTTTCGCATGTCAAGGCACTCGGTGTCAAAGAAACACTCGAGGCCACACCCCATTTCAGAGTTAATGGTATTCTCTTTTCAAGCCCAAATGGCAAAGAAGTGCGTGTTCCATTACCAGAGGAAGATGTCGCTCGTCTCGAAGCGGGTTATGCATTGCCTCGGCAGCAATTTGATCACTTGCTCTTTGACCGCGTCCAAGCGTTGGTTCGAGACAAAGGTGGTTCTGTTATTCAAGGCGCCTCGGTCAAGGAAGTCTTGTACAACGATGGTGATGATCCAGGAAAAGGCTCGAAATCAAAGCGAAAAGCAAGCGGCATTCAATTAACCATAGGTGGGAGAAAGGGAACCGTGATGCAGTTTCATGCCCCCGCAATCGTAGGAGCAGGAGGGTATCTTTGCCCTGTTGCAACCTCACTCGTGGTTGATACTTACCAAGAAAAGATGGTCGACCGAAAGCATTACTGCGGTGGGTATCGGGAGTATTGGGATGGAGTAAAAGGATGCGAAGGAAACATTGGGGATATTGAAATTCACTTTGTCGACACCATCATTCCAGGTTACTTTTGGATCTTCCCAATCGGTAACGGAAGAGTAAACGTAGGATGTGGCATGGTGATGCATTTGATGGACAAGCAGTCAAAGAAATTGAAAGCGCTTCAAAAAGACATCATTGCGAACCACCCTCAATTCAAAGACCGCTTTGCTGAGGCAACGATGGTTGATAAAAGTGCAAAGGGTTGGCAACTTCCGTTTGGATCACCGCGAAAGAAGCAGAAGAGGCAACCGAGACGAATGGCAATGAATGGGGCTTGGCTTGTTGGAGACGCTGCGAGTCTCGTCGATCCGTTTTCCGGAGAGGGAGTTGGCAATGCTCTCGTGACCGGGGAAATCGCTGCGCGTCACATTGTGGAAGGGCGCTCGCCTGATGAGTATCAAGAAGAAGTCTGGTCTGCGTTGGGGGCCGAACTCAAAAACAGTTACAGGATGCAATCGCTGAGTCGAAGATCGTGGTTACTCAACTGGTTCGTAGGGAAAGCGAGCCGTAAACCACAATTGCAAGAAATGATGACCGAGATGATTGCGAGCAAGGAAGCACAGGAAAACTTGCATTCTCCATGGTTCATGTTCAAGACCTTGATGTTCTAAGGCTCCCTCATGGGGACTGCACTTGATGGCATCAAAGCGGTTTTTCTTGACCTTGATGGAACGATTTACCTCGGTGGCGAATTGATCGCTGGCGCATTGGATTTTCTCGGCCGGTGCGATGAGCAAGGAGTGAAACGTTTCTTCCTTTCAAACAACTCTTCTCGGAGCGTTGAGCAATACGTTGAGAAATTGGAAAAAATGGGAATACCCGCAACAGCAGACGATGTGCTCTTGTCAACGCACGATTGTATTGCTTGGCTTCAGGAGAAAAATATTACAGAAACCTACTGCGTTGGTACTGAGGGGATGTGTCAGATGCTTGAGGGAGCAGGTATTGCAACCCGATCTACAAAGCCTCAGTATGTCGTTCTCGGCTACGATACAGAGACTACATATGAGCGACTCGAAACTGCAAGTCTCTACCTTCATGCCGGGATTCCGTTGATGGCATCCCATCCAGACATGGTCTGCCCGTCGCCAGATGGAGGTCTGCCTGATGTAGGCGCATTCCTCGCATTGTTCAAAGCTACGACGGGTGTCGAACCTACGCACATCTCTGGTAAACCAAATCCGGGGATGATTCTCCATAAAATTCAGGAATTAGGTCTGCAACCAGAAGAATGCGCCATGGTTGGTGATCGACTCTACACGGACATTGCAATGGCAAATCGTGCTGAATGCATGGGCATCCTAGTTCTCTCTGGAGAGGCAACGGAATCGGATGTTGCTCGATTGCCTCAAGGCGCTGAACAACAGCCAACACTCGTTGTTCCATCCGTCGATGCGCTGCTCAGGTGATGGTTTGGGATTAAAACGACGCTGGAAACTTTGGAAAAAAAGACGCGTCGTCTTTCCCCCTGATGAAATACATCAAGCAGGTGAAAACGCTGAATTACGCCTCGAGAAACTGTGCAGAGCAGCTGGGAAGGCAAACGGGTGGTCCGTTTACCCCTCAGTACGAATTCCTGATCCAGATGGAGGGCGTCGCGAAATCGATTTGATTCTTGTTTCGGGAACCACTGTCTTGGTTGTCGAGCAGAAACACTGGTCAGGTCGATTTGAAGTATTTGACAACGGTGAATTTCTCCAACACCGGAACAAAGGGGGATCACACAACCATGCAACAGTTGCCCACCGAATCGCTCGTAAAGCACGCCTCTTAGAAGAGATTCATCGCAAGCGATACCCGGACAACAAGATGTCGTTTCATGTTCTTGTTGCGATGACGCATCAACGGTTGGAATGGCCAGAGAAAATACCAGAGCTCCCTGCTGAAATGATCAATGAGCGGCAACTTCTAGAACGTATTCAACAAACTGGTCGGGAAAAAATCGACCAGGAGTTTTTCGAAACAATGGATGGATTCGGTACTTGGGATGAGGTTCACATGCATGGAGGATTGAAACTTAAGGGCGATCTTCTCGACTTTGGTCTAGGCTCAGGTGTAGAAGAATGGGATCGTTCTCGAGAAAGAGAACTAAGAGCAACGTCGGAACATCCCCGGAGTTTCTTGTCGATTTTCAAAGACATGCCCAGTCAAATCACGTTGAGTGATTCCGGGGGAAGAAACATCGAAATCAAATGCAAAGACGGCCCAATGCTTCGAATGCATGTTGTTGGCCAAACCAATTCTGAAGATGTTGATTGGATGCAAATTGATGGCATTCTTGCTTCAAAGAAACCTGCGGAGTGGGGCTAATGGCTGAATTGTGGATTGAAGCCATTGGCCTGCTGGCCGGCGGGCTAGGCATCGTCGCGTGGATTCCCCAAATCAGGGACGTGTGGGTGCGTGAGCGACACGAGGGTATCTCGTTGACAACCTTCAGCATCGTTACAGTTGCTCTTTCGTTATGGCTAATCTACGGTGTTTTGGTTGAATCCTTAGCGATGATTGTGGCGAACGTATTCACCCTCACTGTCATCCTAGCTGTCCTAATTGGGGTTCGAAGATTACGGCGCCGTGAAGCGCTCCTCGCAAAGGCTCAGTAAGCGGATTTTGTCGTCTCGATAATGACGGCAGCAATTTTGTAGGGGTCTCCGTTGGAGGCTGGCCGTCGGTCCTCAAGTCGGCCTTTCCAGCCATCTTCGATGGTGCCGATTGGGATACGAATGGATGCACCACGATCGGATACGCCGTATGAAAATTCGTGGATGGATTGCGTTTCATGCTTCCCTGTCAGTCGCATCTCATTGTGAGCGCCGTAAACATCGATGTGTTTCTTGATATTTTTGCCAAATGCTTCACAGATTTCTGATAGTAGCTTCTCTCCACCTTCGTCACGCATGCGCCCGTCACTGAAATTTGCGTGCATTCCAGAACCGTTCCAATCCGTGTCCCCGAGGGGTTTAGGATGCCAATCAATGGCCAAACCGTATTTTTCGGCGTTGCGCTCTGCGAGGTATCGAGAAACCCAAATTTGGTCACCAGCATCTTTGGCGCCCTTAGCGAAAATCTGGTACTCCCACTGCCCTGCAGCGACCTCTGCGTTGATGCCTTCCACGTTCAAACCGGCCTCTAAGCACATGTCGAGATGGGACTCGATAATGTCTCTGCCAAAGGCGTTCTTAGCACCAACAGAGCAGTAAAATTGGCCCTGAGGGGTTTGGTCGCGCGGGAATCCAAGAGGTAGGTTGGTCTCTGGATCCCAGAGGAAGTATTCTTGCTCGAAACCGAACCAGAAATCATCGTCGTCCTCGCTAATGGTTGCTCGGCCGTTGGTCCTGTGAGGACTTCCGTCTGCATTGAGAACCTCACACATGACGAGGTATCCGTTGATGCGGTCAGGGTCGGGATAGATTGCAACGGGCTTGAGCAAGCAGTCTGAGTCGCCCCCATCAGCTTGCAATGTGGACGACCCATCAAAGGACCACATTGGGCATTCTGCCACCGTTCCACCGAAATCGGTGCGGATCATCGTTTTACTTCGCATGCTTTGTGTTGGTTCGAATCCATCGAGCCAGATATATTCCAGTTTTGCTTTGTCAGACATGGTTATCATCCGACCCGCTGCGAGGACGGTATATGAACCATTTGCTCAATTATTACGGAAAACTTTGTCAATAATGAATAGTTTAAGGCGTTTTCATTATGTAAATGAGTAAATAAGAGGTCCGTGTTTATCATCGGTTGACCATTTGCGCGAATTTTTCTATCAAAAATTAACAAATGTTCAAACAATCAGAAAAATCTGTGGCAGCTCACAAATTGTTCGCCGCTTCCTCGGATTGTGGAGTAATGAGCACATCGCTGTCTGAGCGCTCTATAAGCGGTAATTCTGCTGTAGAGAGAGAAGGTAAAACGTGTACGGTACAAGAATTTCCACAAGCAGGAGCAAGGTAGTCCTCACCTTGATCGCTTAGTACGAATCGAATTCCATGCCCTGCTGGTAAGATGGCATCAATGGCTTGGAATTCCATCAGCAAAGTAATCTCTTGGCCAGGAATAACCGTTTGTGCTTCGTATCCGCCCGCATGATAGCGTACATCCATTGTGGCATGGCCTAATCGCAATCCCGTTTCAGCATCCTGCATCTCGACAAAAATCTGGCCGCCATCGAACGTTGGAACCGCTGAAAGATGAATTGTTGCCATTCCTGCAATGTGGAGATTTGATTCATCACTGATAGCCGGGCATTCGACTGTGAGCGATTGCCCTCCCCCGACGACTGGAGCGCCTCCTCCAACAAAGGCTCCATCGTTTGTGCATTCGCTGAGATCAAGTTGATGACGTTCAACATCCATTGGAGGCCATGTTTCTTCGATTCTCCACTGGCCATCGTTTCGTTGAATCTGCGCGATAAGTGCAGGTTTCTCTCCTACACCCTTGAGGTAATACTCCATCCATTCAAAGAGATCCTGCCCCCAATCCCACCTGGTCATGTTTTGGATTGCTTCTCCTCCATATCCTGAGGCTTGCGCATTGTGCTTGGTCCATTGGTCGGGATAATTGTGCTCCCATTGACCAATCATTCCCGCAACATCGTACCCATTGTCAATGTATTCTTGATACCAATTAACCCCAGGGGGGCCGCCAAAGACCATGTGTGGGTCGACATTCCAGTCTTGCAGGCCTTGAACCCAGTAGATGCTCCCATTGTACTTGCCCAATGCTTTGTCGATGTGGCTTCGCTCGTCGTAATAGTTGTCCATGTAAGGATCGAGTTCGCCCAACCCGTATCGTGTCGGCCCAGCGAGGAACCCTTCGAGAACGTCCCCGCACATGTTGTCCAAATCATCTCCGTCGTAATCGAGAATTGACCCCCCATAGTTGGAATGCATGATTTGACTGCGAGCTTCGGCACTTCCATTTTTGTACAGAAGTGGTCCTAAGGCTGTTGTTCCAGAAATCGGCACAATGGTCTTGAGATATTCACTGCCTTGTGCTGCAGCTTCCCAAGCCGTTGCCCCTTCGTATGATTTCCCATATATGGCAACATGGCCATTGCTCCAGTTTTGTGTGCCGAGCCATTCAACTGCCATGTGGATGCCGAGACCTTCCCCGTCACCACGGTAGTCGAAGCAGCCTGTGCTTTCTTCGGTAGCGAAGACTGCCACTTGGGCTAAGGCATACCCATGCGGGACAAAATTATCGTAGATGAATTCACCACGTCCTGCGCTCACAACGTTCGTTGGAGATGATTGGCTTCCGGGTGAGCCGTAATCGAAATAAGGGCTTACAACCGCAATCACAGGTACTTGCTCCCCATCTTCAGTATTGGACGGGAGCCAATATGAGAGGTGAACTTCTGCAGTGTTTGGTCCGCCTTCCCACGTATCAGAGGTATCGACTTCGATGAGCGTCTCTTGTACTGGAAGCGGTTCATGTGGCCCATCTTCAAGAACTCTTGAATAGGAGCCAGTCCAATTCCAGTTGAGTGTATGACGATCGTAGATGTTCGGATATTCGCTCGGTGTTGTTTGGTCGGGAGCTGTGGTCGGGTCTCCGAAGCATCCCGAAAGGGTCATGCTCAGCATCATTGTGACGAGAAGAAGAGCGCACTTACTTCTTCGCGTCATAATCCCGCCTGCCTGAAGTAGCATAAACGGTTTGCGTCTTTTCCGCAAACTATGATTGATAGCAGTTTGTGGAGATGAACATGGAAGCGAGAGAGGCATGGAAGGTTCGATGGGATGCGTCGACCTTACCGATGGCGAAAACCTTCATGGAAGTAGCCTGTAGAAAAAAGAGCCTCGTGTGTCTCGCTGCAGACAAATACACGATGTCTGAAATGTTTGATTTACTCGGTTCTGTAGGTTCCTCAATCGCTGCGTTGAAAACGCATGTTGATCTTATTGATGATTGGACTCCGGAAGAGTGGATGCGATTTTGTGAACTCGCGCACGAAATGGATCTTCTCATTTTTGAGGATAGAAAGTTCGCTGACATCGGTAAAATTTCACGAAAGCAGATGGGTGGGATATACAACATCCAGCGATGGAGTGACATTGTCACAGCTCATTTGATTAGCGGCCCTGACATTGTCGATGGTCTGCAATCTGCTTGGTCGGGTGCGTCAAAAGAGGGGGGCGTTTTGTTGCTTGCCCAAATGTCAAGTCGAGGTAATCTTCTCACCCCTGAGTATACGTCGACTGTTGTTGAGGCAGGTCGGGCACACCCCGGTGTGTTTGGATTTATTGGGAATGGTTCGGACGCTGATTCTGTCCGTCGGTTACGAGAAATGGTCGGCGACGCAAAAATGATTTGGACGCCTGGGGTAAACCTTGCAACCGGTGATGGAGAAATGGGACAGCGATACGGCGACCCATACCAAGCCGTAGTGGCTGGGGCGGACTGCATTATCGTTGGGTCTGGAATACACGGTGCTGAAGACCCTGCGGCCGCAGCCGCAACCTATGCAGAAATTTCTTGGAAAGCATTGTTGGAGCGATAAGAATGGATTTGTTTCTTTTCATGATCAGTCTCTTCTTGTTCTTTGGACTGGTCGCCTTGTTGTATTGGGGCTACTGGAATGCTAGGAGGCTCGATCAACAAATCCTCAGGGGCGACCCATCGCTCTTAACCACGAGTACCTACAAGCGAGAGGAAATCATTCAGGCTCCGCAAGGTTCGACCATTATGGAGGGTCAAATTGTCCAGCTACCTGGCCAGTACGTTCAACCGACTTACGTTCAGCAAAATCAGTTACAAAAGTGATTCGAGCAGCTCTTTAACGGAATCCCACTGGAAATAGACAGCAACACCTGCCGCAATGAAAACCATCGCAATGAGAAGTTTTAATCTCCATCTCTTGGGTCTCGATGGTTCGATTGTTTCCGACTCAGGAGCAGGAATTTCAGCGATTGGCGGTAAGGCTTCCAATGGAGGTAGTTCCTGAAGTGGTGGAAGTTGGATGTCATCCGGCATTGGTTTAATCCGATCTTCTGGATACAACTCATCAATATCATCCAACCCTGGAGCGTCGGGAATCGGGCCAAGCACTTGATCCCAAATTTCATCCAGTTGAGCCTGACTGATGGGTTTGGTAAGCCATCCAACTGCTCCCGCAGAATACGTTGCATGGACCGCTAAGTCTGAAAGTCGATTTGGAGCAATAAAGAGGATTCGTGAATCACCGCCGTGTTCGCGCATCTCCAAGGCAGCAAGATGGCCATCCAGAGAAGGAATATCGAGAGACATCACGACCAGTTCGGGATCAAGTTTGATGTATTCGTCGACTGCAACGTCTCCATCTTCACAGATTTCTGTTGCGAATCCCCTCTTCCTGAAGACTTCACGCAAGCGCATAATTGACATCTGATTGTTGTCAACAATCAGCACTGTCGGTGCTTCATCTGAAGAAACTTCGCTAACGTAAGACATCGCGACCGTTTCTTCTGAAACTGCTCTTGCTCATCAAGGAACCGATGAAATGATTGAGAATCGTATCATTCTTCGTTCGATACGTCTTCGACGGGGGCGTCTCGAGGGTTTTCGAAGGTTTGACGTACATTTTCCATATTCGCTTGCTCTTCCTCCATCTGCTTTTTCCGCTTTGGGGCTTGCATGAATTGCATTTGCAGTTCACTGATGACCCCTTTGAGCATTGCCTCAGCGGAGGTATCGAGATTCCCTTGGGTTTTGTTCTGAAGCATGCGAAGAATATCGATGATGTCTTTTGCTTCTGAGAAATTAAAGTGCAATCCTCCCGCAGGATGTTCCAAAAGACCGAGATTAGCCATTGCTGAACGCTGGAACATATGAACAACGGTGAAGAATGTCTCAGTCTCTTTATCCTCAAACATCGTGAAACCTCAGGAAAACATTTCATCGAGCAACCAATCAGGATCGAACTGCAGCAAGTCATCGTATCCTTGGCCAGTCCCAGCGAAAACAATTGGTCGACTGGTTGCAAATGCGATTGAGAGCCCTGCTCCACCTTTCGCATCCGTGTCCATCTTGGACAGGACGGCCCCGTCAAAGCGCATCATTTCTTGAAACATCCTTGCTTGATCAACAGCATCGTTTCCAGCCAGTGCATCCCCGACAAACAGTACAAGGTGTGGATTTGCCACACGTCGAACTTTCTCAAGTTCTTTCATAAGATTGGTTTTGTTCTGCATGCGCCCCGCAGTATCAACAAGAACGACGTCGATGTTTTTTGCTTTCGCAGATTCAATCGCATCTCGAGCAATGGCTGCAGCATCTCCCCCTCGTTGACTGGATATGCAACGAATACCGAGGTTTTCGCAATGCGATTCAAGTTGTTGAATTGCTCCAGCGCGAAATGTGTCGCCTGCTGCGGCGATGACTGAATGTCCATTGGACTGTAAGCGGTGAGCGATTTTCGCCGCAGTGGTTGTTTTTCCCGTTCCATTGACGCCCACAAGCATCACGACAACAGGGGAGTCTCCTTCATCCAAAAAGGATTGAATCGATGCGTCAAAATCCCAATAACCGGCGGACAAAAGGTTTCGTAGCGCACGTTTCAAAGCAGCCTCCAATACCTTCGCAAGTTCTGCACCTCGACGGAGCC
This sequence comes from Methanobacteriota archaeon, assembly GCA_002698145.1. GTDB lineage: Archaea > Thermoplasmatota > Poseidoniia > Poseidoniales > Poseidoniaceae > MGIIa-L2. Next base: position 64,986 of record NZVG01000035.1, read on the forward strand.
GTGAGCCTACGAGGCTTTTTCGAAGTGCATCGAGTACCGATGTAACCGCATCACTGGATATGTCGGATTCAAGCAACATCCATTCAAGTTCCTCAAGCAAGTCATTCAATACTTTACCTTCCTTGATCACTCGTCCGCCTTGCCCAACAATTCCTCCACCAAGTTCGATGGAAACTGCTCCTGCTTCGGTTTCAATCTCCGCACGTTTCGATGACCCTCTGGGCGCTGCCTTGACTTCGACCAGTTGGCGGCCTGTGGTCGTTCGCATCATTGAAAGATCGACCTTCGAACCTTTTGGTTTTGCAACCGTTGTTGCCTTCCTTCGTTTGAGTTCTTTCTGGCGCTGCCTCTCCATCTTTTCAAGTCGTTTTCGTTCCTTTTTTGATAATTGGACCGGCAAATCAACATCGTCTTCCTCATCCCAATCATCCCAATCGTCGTCTGTAGATGATGTTTCATCAGGCAGAGCCAGAGCGTTCATGTCGTCCTCAGGAACCTCGTCCCAGTCTTCATCGACGACTCGTGAAGACTCAAGGGCTGCTCTTCCCTCCGCTGAATCTTCGTTTACAGTCAGCGCTTCGGAATCGACTTCGTTTGCAACCTCTTTGACGCGTTTTTTGAATCGGTCAAAGAGGCCCATGCAATCACCTAATCATCCAACGTAAGTTCATTTCCAAACATTCCACCTCGGCGGCGTTTTGATTTGGGGGCGGGGGAGTCTTCGGGTTCTGGTTCAACCTCGGCTTCAGAGACTTCGGTTGAGGGCGCCGCCTCAATCTTGTTTTCAGCTTCTGCAGCGGCCGTAAAATTCTGTGCAAGATTTGTTATGGTCGTCTCAAGTTGTCGGCTTTGTGATTGTAAGTTTTCAAGCAGATGCCCCAGTTCTTCCATGCGCTCACGTGTTAGGGTTGCCGCATCGGACCACGAGCGTTCACCAAAAATACCGCTGCCAAGATCGACAATCGTAGTTCCTTCTCCACCACCTGGATGCTGGCAGGTAAGCGTTACACCTGCACCTATTGAGACGTGCATTTTCATTTCGGAATCGTAATTTTTCTTTGCAAGTGTTTCGAGAATCGTTGCAGTAACGTCGTGTTCTCCAAGCACATTGATTACTTGTTCGATTCGTTCTTGTACTTCGTGGAATCGCTCACGATTCATTTCGACAAGTCTTGCTGTGCGTTGAAGTTCAGATTGTTCCACAAGACCGCCTCGACAATGCCTGTGGTGCGACCTTCATCAATGCGGCGATGTTGCATTCACTCTTCGGCGGTAGGGGCTATTTTGCCACCAGCTGCGGCAATTTCCTCTCGGAAGTGGTGGAGAACCGCAGGCTCTGTTGAAGTACGTGGGTCAATTTCATTGACAGACTTGATGACGATTGCACGGCGAGATGCTTTGTGTCGGGATCCAAGAATCGAGTAAACTCGGTGCTCAGCATCGTCTTTTGAAGTTGCGACGACGTCGAGAGAGAACTTCTGGCGCATACTACCAAACGGGGATTGTCCATCAACACGAAATGCCTTCATGTTTTCAACGCGACCTGTTTCTTAATTTAAACGCGATGGTTCCGGTCGAGGAATCGTATCGCGTGTTTCATCAACGTGGAAGGGTAGGGTGAGGATGTGCGAAGTTTCCTGTTAGCGCTGTTTATCCTCGCAGCTCCTCTGCCTATTGATGGGTTGGTTGACAAGACTGAATTCGAAGGGAAAGAAGTCGTTTTGGTGAATCCCAACGGGAATCACTGGGGGCAAGAAGAGTGGGGCTCTTTGGAGGATTACGGCTACATCCCGCTCAGGCTTCTAACTCCATCGAAATTGATTGCTTGGAAAGTAGATGTTGACTTGACTCACCCTTACGCATACGAAGAGGATGCACCAAAGGCTCTCTGGAAATCCATTCCCTCTCATCATCAACAGGTTCGTGTTGTTTTTGAGCCTGGATTGCCTGATTCGATCCTCCAAGAATTGCACAACAAAGTGGAAACGTACGTTGGAAAGCAGCTTCCTCCGTCGGATGGGGGGCACTTAGCATCCCTGACGATCAAGTGGGATTCGAATCTCAAACAGGAGTGGCTTACAGAACTACCCGGTATTCTATGGCTTGAACCGGAATTAAAGACGGTCGGGAGAAACCTCGAATCTGCCGTTTTGCTT
>NZVG01000009.1 GCA_002698145.1 Methanobacteriota archaeon
TACGATGCTGGCGATGCTGACCCTTGGACAGCCGGCGTTTCATGGACCTACAGTCCAATGAGTGATCCGATTTCAGGCTGTATGGATTCGATTGCTATCAATTACAACAGCAACGCCATATTTGGTGACGGATCATGTACCTACACCACACTTTCATCCTCTTCAACGACATTGTCTCTCGAAATGAACACGGCCATGACGCCGTATACGCTGACATACAGTACGCCGTTCCTTGCCGACGACAAGCAGACAGCCGCCTCTTCTGGTTCTGTTGGGGCGGGAACAAACATTGCTTTGGACTCCAATGGAGCCGTTCACATTTGTTCAAAGACCGTAACCACGGATAACCTCTACTACACGACAAACGCTTCGGGAAGTTGGCAGTCTGCGAGCCTCGACTCGATTGGAAACGTCGGTGGTGATTGTTTCATTATCCTTGACAGCGATGATGACATTCACATCACGTATCGCGACGACTCCAACAGCAACCTGAAGTATGCTACGAAAGCCCTCTCAAGCGCCATCGCAGCCAGCAATTGGGCCATTTCAACCATGGATAACAACGGCGATGTTGGAAACTTTGGTTCAATGGCCGTTGATGCGAATGACACCCTGCACGTCGCTTATTATGCATCGAACGGTGCTGTGTTGAAATATGCAACGTTGGCTGACGGCAGCACAACATGGTCAAAACAGGTGGTTGAATCAACCAACGATGTTGGAAAATACACAAGCATCGCCTTGGATTCAAATGGAAACCCCCACATTACCTACTTTGACGACACCAACGACGACCTGAGATACGCCCACAAAATGGGTTCTTCGTGGGCCTTCACGACACTCGATTCCGTTGGCGTATCTGGAAAAGGTACGTCCCTTGCCATTGATTCAAACGACCATCTTCACGTTGCCTACAAAACCAACAGCACCGAAATAGCGTACATGACCAACCGCTCAGGTTCATGGGTCAAGACCACGCTTGATGCCAACAGCACTGGCATTTGGGGTGTGAATTACATCAACATCATGCTCGATGAGGGCGACGACCCACACGTGGTCTACTCAGACATGGTCGATTACGACATCTTCTACATGTCAAACACGCGTGGGGCGTGGGAGCGCGTCCTTGTCGCTGGCGATTCCATCAGCAAGACTTCGGAAGCGGAGATGGATGAGAACGGCGGAATTCACGTTGCGTATTATATCGACGGATCCTTCGATGATATTGGCTATGCAGCCGTACGTAGTCTCGCTCATCGGCCTCAATTTGAAATCGAACCTGACCTGCCAAACGGTGTTTTCCTCGGTGCAGAAAACGGTACAATTTACGGAACGCCCTCTGAGTTCCTCGATTTGACTGAATACACCGTTTGGGCCAACACAACCAGAACCTCAGCCTTCACCACGTTCTCGATGAACGTGGACTGGGAGTTGATGGCAAGTGTGGATTATCTTGAGACGCCAAGGAATACGGCCATTACACCAATCACATTCAACTGGACCGCATGGACTTCAGGTGTGTTCAACAGCACCTCCTCAGTTTACACTTCAGGTAATTCAGGAGATTACAACAGCATCGCAGTCGATAGCAACGATAAGGTGCACATCGTCTTCTATCGCGACGACAACTCGAACCTCTACCACGCAACAAATGCATCAGGTTCTTGGTCCACTTCTTCGATTGAAACCAACAACAACGTTGGAAAGTATTGCTCCATAGCCATCGATTCCAATGACGGACTCCACGTCTCTTACCAATACAACACAGGGAATGCCCTCAAGTATGCTTACAAGGCATCAGGGGCCTCCAGTTGGTCGAAAACAACTGTGGACAATACGGGTGGTAAATTCACCTCGATCGCTGTCGATTCGAATGACAAACCACACATCGCATACAGGGACAGCGGCGGGGATGTGGGCTACGCCGAAAAGACAGGTAGTTCGTGGACATTCGGAACCGTTCAAACAGCTGGCGACATCGCTTCCACATCCATCGCCATCGATTCAGATGACCACATCCACATCGCTTACTACGACGCCAACAACAAGGACATGTACCACCTCACCAACACATCGGGCTCCTGGGCAAGGACCTTCCTTGAGGACATTGGAAGCCTTGCTGGTGGAATGGCTGTTGACATCGCCATCGACCCAACCACGGACCAACCTGGAATTTCGTACTTTGACAAAGATGCAACCGCGTTAAAATACACATATTACACTGGAAGTTCTTGGTCCTCAGCAGTTGTTGAGAACGGTGCAGATTATGGACGGTTCAATTCCATCGCATACGATTCTCTTGGCAACGTTCACATCTCGCACGAGCGAAACTCGGCGGATGATTTGTACTACACTTCAGACAAGACAGGGTCATGGGTTTCAACAGCCATTCATACGACTAATTCTGTGGGCCTTTACACAGCTATTGCCGTTGATAGCAACGACGACATTCATATCGCATACCGCTACAACTCATATTACGATGTTTACCACGCCACCGTTCAAGGTTACAAGACAGGGTCCGTGGCTCGCACAGCCGTCACTGGAGCAACCTGTAGCATTACGCCATCGCTTCCGAACGGACTCAATCTCAACGCAGGAACGTGTACGATCAGTGGAACACCCTCAAGTTACGGTTCGAATCTAACCTACAACCTCACCGCGACATCATCAACAGGTGTTTCAAAGAGCGGTGAATTCAAGATTTGGGTGACGCCTATTGCCCCATCCATCACCTACACGGGTTCACCATTCACGTTTTCAGTGGGTACGCCTATTACGAGTATCACGCCTTCAAACACAGGTGATAGCGCCTTTTGGAGCTCGTCACCTTCGCTCCCATCTGGTCTCAGCATAAGTTCAACCGGAGTCATCAGTGGAACCCCAACTGCAACATCTGCTACAGCATTGTACAACATTACGGCAAGCAATCCAGGTGGAGAGTCCACGGCGACCATTTCGATCACGGTCAATACACAAGCGCCCAACAGTCTCTCCTATGCGACAGAAAACATGACCCTCGAAAAAGGAACGCTGATGACCACGAATACGGCAACAGTCAGTGGTGGAACGGTCACAAGTTGGGAAATCAGCCCCTCTGTTCCAACTGGATTGTCGTTCAGCTCAAGCACCGGAGCCATCAGCGGCACACCGTCTGTTTTGCAGACAACGAAAACCGCGTACACGGTCTGGGCAAACAACTCAGGAGGTTCAACATCGACACAATTGAACATCACCATCAACGATGTCGCACCGAGCATATCCTATTCCAACAACGACATTACTGGAACCAAGAACGTCGCCATCAGTCCTCACGTCTGGCCGTCATCCACTGGAGGAACTGTCACGTCATGGGAGATTTCGCCATCACCCGGGTCTGCATTCCACTTCAATACGAACAACGGTGTGATCAGTGGCACGCCAGGAATTGTGTTGTCTCGAACACAATACACCATTTGGGGTAACAACTCAGGTGGCTCGTCCTTTGCTTACGTCAACGTGACCATCAACGACGTTGCTCCCAACACGATCGTCTATTCCTCTCATGATCTGGTTCTCGAGAAAGGTACGGCGATGACAACGACGACGCCTGCCATCAGTGGTGGAAGCGTCACAAGCTGGGAAATCAGTCCTTCAATTCCGAATGGCTTGAGTTTCAGTTCAACCACGGGGGCTATCAGTGGTACACCTTCGAGTTTGCAGACAACAGCGGTTGCATACACCATTTGGGCCAACAACTCAGGCGGTTCAACTTCGACACAAATGAACATTACCATCAACGATCAAATTGCTTCAGTGACTTACCCTTCCACTGTCGAAGTTTCCAACGACCGAACCATGACAACGGTCACACCAACCAACACTGGTGGCGCAGTCACATCCTGGGTCATCGTGCCTTCGCTGCCATCCGGCCTCAACTTTGGAAGCAGCAACGGTAGCATCTGGGGCACACCGACAGGATTGTTGGAGAACGCCACCTACACCGTTTATGCCAATAACAGCGGTGGTTCGACCAGCATCACGTTCACCTTAGGGCTCAACTGGACGCTCACAGCGAGCGCCGAGGGTGCTTACATCACCCGAAATTCCTCCATCGGGACCGACATCACCTGGGAGTGGGACTATGATCCGCTCCAAGCCGACAACCTATCGATTGTCACAGGCGAGTACAATACCTGCGCCATCAAGGACAACGGTGACGTCTATTGTTGGGGTCGAAACGGCAACGGCCAGATTGGTAACGGCCAGATTTCACAAGTCAACACTGCTTGTGGCGTTTCTGGCCATAAGTGCAAGGACGTACCAACGCTGACCCAGGTTAAGGGTTCGAACAACTACGATGCTGTCAGCCTTGCCTTTGGTGACCGTCACGCCTGTGCACTCCTTGACGACGGAAACGTCGTTTGTTGGGGCCGAAACAACGCTGGGCAACTTGGAACCAGTGGCGGGGATAAGAATACGCCTCAATCCATCAACCTTGGTTCAGGACGGACGGCAACCAGCATTTATGCTGGTGGCAATTACAACTGCGCCATTCTTGATGACACTTCAGTCAAGTGTTGGGGTCAGAACAACGAAGGCCAACTTGGTATCGGTTCTCAAATTAACACCAACACACCTTCGAACATTAACTCGCTCGGCTCGGGACGCACTGCCGTGACTCTTGCGACGGCCTTCAATTCGGTATGTGCCTTGCTCGACGATGGGTCAGTCAAGTGTTGGGGTGCAAATCACCAAGGACAATTGGGCAACAGTGGGTCAGGTTCACGGTTAACCAGTCCCCCTTCCTCTGCCATCGATTTGGGTTCAGGACGCACGGCCAAGGCCATCACGGGCGGTGAAACTCATTTCTGTGCAATCTTGGACGATGACTCCATCAAGTGCTGGGGTGGCGGAGCCAATGGAAAGTTAGGAACAGGTTCAACGGGCAACCAAAACACGCCCACTTCTACCAGCGGCTCGCTTGCTTCGGGTCGCTACGCGGTAGCCATCGATGCCGGATACCAGCACACGTGTGTGATTCTCGACAACGGCGATCTCACCTGTTGGGGCAGTGACGCTAACGGTCAATTGGGTAACGGCGCCACCACAGGAACCAAATCCTCGCTTCAATCCACAACCGTGGATTTGGGACTAGGGCGAACGGCGATTGCCCTTTCCGCAGGAGGGACGCACACCTGTGCCCAACTCGACAACGGGCAACTGAAGTGTTGGGGCAACCGTGGCTCGGGCCAAGTCGGCGATAACGGTGGATTCGGATCCTCTGTATCTGATCGCACTAGCCCCGTCAGCGTAAACGGCGCCCACACGTACCTTGACACGGGTGCTTTCCCGTCCGCAGCCGTCAGCGGTGCAACCTGTGCAATATCGCCTTCACTTCCAACTGGGCTCAGCCTGACCGCTGGTACCTGTGCCATCACGGGTACACCTACTTCTACCGCCACCAATGCTACGTACACGGTATGGGCCAACATCTCGGGCCAGTCCTTCAGCGGACAAGTATGGCTTGAAGTCGGGTTGAATGCACCAGACATTTCCTATTCCTCTTCCACCTACACCTACACCAAGGATTCGACCGTCGCCACGCTCAACCCAATCAACGTCGGTGGCGAGGTGACCACATGGGCCATCAATGCCACATTGCCTTCTGGCCTCTCGTTTGGTACGAGCAACGGTAGCATTTGGGGTACGCCAGATACGGTAACAGCAACCACAAGCTATACCGTCTGGGCGAACAATTCAGCAGGCTCGAATTCCACCACCATCGCCTTCACCGTCAACGATCCAGCTCCAAACTTCTACTATGGAGGTGCGAGCGGTGGTGGCTACCATCCAGTTGCGCTCTACGTCAATCAAACCATGAATGCACTCCATCCGACAATGGTGAGCGGTAGTGGAATGCCAACTTCATGCAGCAGTTCACCATCGCTTCCTTCCGGCATAACGCTCAGTTCGACGTGTGTCATTTCAGGAACACCGAATGCCACCGACAATGGCGTCTTCTACACCATCACGGGAACCAATACCGGTGGCAGTGATACGGGTTCAGTGTACATTATCATCCGCTCCTACGGTGGAGCATTGACCATCTCACCGACCAACCGTGAGGGGGCAGTCAACACGACACTTGCGAACATCACCATGTCGTATACGCATCAAACCAGCAATTATGGTTGGACTTCGGGTGTCAGCAACTCAACCACGACATTGTTGAACAATTTCCAGTCGGCTGGAGGTAGTACACACTGGTTGGCTTCAGATTCCGGTGAGCGTGGTGAGATGGCTATTGTCTATGCTCGCAATGATTCCGGTGCCAGTACACATAGCCTCGGTTTACTCTACCGATGGGCAGGAACATGGACTGAGACGATTATCGACAACGGTACCGACACAGGGCATCATCCATCGGTTGCCATCGATCGAGATGGAGCCCTGCACATCGCCTACGTCGATGATACCAATGACAAACTTCGCTATGCGACCAATGCTTCAGGGTCGTGGGTCTTAACCACGCTCGGAAGTTCAACGTTCGACAACGATGGTGGAAGAGGCACAGCCGTCGTCGTCCATCCAATTACAAATGCCGTTCACATCGTTACAACCATCAACGACAACACCTATCGCGATTTACAATATCACACCAATGAAAGTGGTTCATGGGCCAATGAGACCATCACCAACACCTCGAACGACGAAGGGCATGATCCTGTTATGGCTATGGACAGCAGTGGCAATCTTCATGTCGCTTACTACTGTGATGATGGATGCAGCGATCTGCGACTATCGAGTCGAATCAACGGTGTCTGGCAAAACGAGACCGTTGCCAGTACCTTAAACATCGGAAACTCCCCTGACATCGTCATCGACTCACAAGATACGATTCACATNGTATCGCAGTATCTCAACAGCAAGCGCATCTACTTGCATTCTGGTACACNAGGTAGCTGGACAGAACAGACAGGACTTTCCGGAGGAAACGCCCATTGGCCAACGGTTGATGTGGACTCAAACGACGCTGTACACATTTCGTATCATCTAGGAACCAATCAAAAAGACGTGATGTACATGACCAATGCTTCAGGGTCTTGGTCGACAGCAACGGTGATTGATGGATACGGCGGTTGGGGCAGCGATATGACGATTGACGGCAATGATGATATCTTCATTCCAAACATTGCTCCAGGTCAATCTGATCTTCAATTGACCAAGGTGAAGGGTTCGGGACAGGGACTCACAGTTCTGCCAATTTACGACATTTCACCGATGCTTCCAGACGGTTTAACGATGAACTGGCGAAACGGAACCATTTCTGGCACGCCGACTGAAGCTATTGCCAACACCACGTTCACTGTGACGGTTACGGCCCTCGGTACCACGACTCAAGGTACGTTCACGCTCTATGTGACCGGTGCTCCTGGTGACATTGCCTATACCGACATTTCAGGAACCAAGGGAACCACGATCACTTCGGTCACTCCAACGATCTCCACCAACGGAACCACAGGAAGCGTAACGACGTGGGCTATCAACGCATCATTGCCTTCTGGTCTAACGTTTGAGACCAGCAACGGTACAATTTGGGGTACACCAACGGCGGTAGTTTCTGGTGAAGTGTTCACGATTTGGGCGAATAACTCCGCTGGTTCTAGGTCCACAACGGTCAACATTACCATCAACGATGTTGGTGTTTCGGCCATCACATATCCTTCCGAGAACATCACGCTCACGCTCTATCATACCATGACCACCGCTACACCGTCCACAACGGGTGGAACGGCGAGTACCTGGGGAATCAGTCCAAGTTTGCCTTCCGGCATGTCCCTCAATACTGCAACTGGGGCCATCTCTGGAACACCCGAATCCTTGCAGACCACAGCAGTGACTTACACAGTCTGGGCCAACAATTCTGGCGGTTCGTTCTCTGACCAAATCAACATCACCATCAACGATTATGCTCCCGTCCCACTGAATTACTTTGGTGACAACATCACCCTCAACTTCAACCAAACCATGACACCTCTCGGTGGATTTGAACTCAAACCGGATGTCTTGTCTGCAGGAGAAGACCACACCTGCGCCATCAGGGACGATGGACGCGTTCTGTGTTGGGGTGAAGGATCCTTTGGTAAACTTGGAATTGGTAATACAAACGACAAGAGTTCGCCACAGTTCACCAACTCGCTCGGTAGCGGTCGAAAAGCAATCGATGTTAGTGCAGGAGGCGAACACACCTGTGCTGTGCTTGACAACGGTTCAATCATGTGTTGGGGACGTGACAACTACGGCCAAATCGGTGACGGAAGCCAGGGAGGTCAGCGCAATTCACCAACCCAAACCGTTGGCTTACCTCGCCCAGCCGTTGCGGTCGAAGTGGGCATGGATTTCTCGTGTGCACTGCTCGACAACGGCTCTGTTATGTGCTGGGGTCGTGGATCTGGTGGTCGTCTTGGCAATGGAGGAACAAGCAATTCTGCACAGCCGGTCTACACTGATCCCATGCCAGGCGGTCGAAAGGCTGTTGCTATTGATATCAGTCACTATCACACATGCGCCGTTCTTGATGACGGGAATGTTGCATGCTGGGGATCAGGAGGCGGAGGTCGCCTCGGAACAGGTAATACGAACGGCAAATCCTCGCCAACACTTGCGAATTACTTCAGCTCAACCAACCAAGCGGTTGATGTCGCTCTTGGACGATACACAGGTTGTGCATTGATGGCGAACGGTAACGTCACCTGTTGGGGCGAGGGTTACTTAGGAGACGGTAATGGAGAGACCACCAAAACGTCTCCAGGCCTTGCTTGGGTCAACCTTCCATCAGGTCGTACAGCTGTTTCAGTTGAAATGGGACGCAAGCATGCGTGTATGCAACTCGACAACGGGGATGTCAAGTGCTGGGGTGACGACCAGTACGGGCAGATGGCAAACGGAAACGGAGAAAACGATCGAAACAACCCAACAACGGTGAGCTTTGCCAACGGCATCGAAGCCGTAAGCATCCATGCAGGCCACTGGCACAACTGCATCACTGCTCAAACCAACGANATTTANTGNTGGGGNGATGGAAAGGCTGGAAAGNTNGGCGATGGAGCAACCACGCAACATAATTTCGCAGGTTCCGCAGCTCAAACCAACCATTTCTCAGGAAGCAAACCAGTCCTCAACTTTGGAAATACCACCTCGTGGGCGATTGATCCAACCCTTCCAACTGGCCTTGCTTTGGGTTCGACTAACGGCACCCTCTGGGGCACGCCGACCGCCTCCATCTCACAAACGAACTTCACCATCTACGCTAACAACTCGGGCGGGTCCTCCTCGTTCGTGCTCAACCTGGGCGTCAATCTTGGAGCACCAGGTCCGTTCCAGTACATCCCAGAGAACAACACGCTCACGAACAACACCGAATTCCATCTCGCACCGCAATTCATCAATGGGACAACTGGAAACGGATCAACGTGGCAGGTAGCGAATATCAACCCAGATACTGGAGTAGGTGGCAACCCTGGAGCTAAGATGGCGATTCTCGTTGGTGATACCATCTATTTCGATGCCTCCGGTGGTTTTGGTGCAGGTGGACAAGAATTGTGGGCATACGACATCTCCAACGATTCTACATGGCGAGTGGCGAACATCAACATCGGTTCATACAGCAGTAGTTGGCCTGGACAATTTATGTCAGTTCTCGTTGGGGATACCATCTATTTCGATGCAAATGATGGAAGCACAGGGACTGAATTGTGGGCTCACGACACATCCAATCATTCCACATGGCGAGTGACTGATATCAACAGCGGTGCATCAGGAAGTTCTCCTGGAACGATGATGCACATCCTCGTTGGCGACACCATTTACTTCAATGCCCGTGATGGCGTTGATTCAGCAAGCACCGGTACTGAATTGTGGGCGCACGACACCTCCAATCATTCAACATGGCAGGTGGCTGACATCAACAGCGGGGCAACAAGCAGTAGCCCTGGACTAAACATGATATTCCTCATCGGAGACACCCTCTATTTCGATGCCAGTAGTGGAGGCACGGGGGCGAATCGTGAGTTGTGGGCGCATGACACCTCCAATCATTCCACATGGCAAGTGGTTGACGTCAGTCCAGGAGGAAACGGTAACGTAGGATTATTCATGTCATCCCTTGTTGGCGACACCATTTATTTCGCAGCCAATGATGGAAGCACTGGACATGAATTGTGGGCGCACGATACCTCCAACCATTCAACTTGGCGAGTGGCTGACATCAACAGCGGTGGATCCAGTACTCACAGTTACCCTGGACAATACATGGAAATCCTCATGGGAGACACACTCTATTTCTCTGCCGATGATGGAAGCACTGGACATGAATTGTGGGCGCACGATACCTCCAACCACTCTACATGGCAAGCAGCTGAAATCAACACCTGGATTATGATGACTGGCGCTAGCTTAGCAAGTTATCCAGGGGAGTACATGGCCGTTTCTGTTGGCGACACCCTCTATTTCTCCGCCGTTTATGGAGGCACAGGGGTTGAATTGTGGGCGCACGATACCTCCAACCATTCCACATGGCAAGTGGCTGACATCAACAGTGGTGGATCCAGTAATCACAGCAATCCAGGAATTTGGTTGGAAACCGTTGTTGCTGATACCCTCTATTTCTCAGCCGATGATGGAAGCACTGGACAGGAATTGTGGGCTCATGATACCTCAAATCATTCCACATGGCAAGTATCTGATATTCGAAGCGGTAATTCTGGCAGTGCGCCAGGACAATACCTGAAACTCTTCGTTGGCGACACCATCTATTTCTCAGCCAATGATGGAAGCACGGGTATTGAATTGTGGGCGCACCGTCCTTCGAGCATCGATTACAACACGAACACGGGTGGAGCCGTCACCTCGTGGGCCATTAATGCCAGCCTACCGAGCGGTGTCTCCTTCGGCACCAACAACG
>NZVG01000036.1 GCA_002698145.1 Methanobacteriota archaeon
CGTTTCTTCCGCGGTGGCATAGCAAAAGCGTCACGAGCAAGAGGAAGCGCCTTCCATGGCATCTTGACAAATGCACCAATGTCTGGCTTCATCATCGCTGTCATGCGATCACCAACCTCCGTTTCATGCGAAGCCCCGAGTGCGTCCAATGTTCGCTGATGGCTTCCAAATAGGTTCATGACCAGCGGCATGGGTGAAATTGAACCATCAGCAAGACGGGGTTGTTCGAAGACGACAGCAGGACCATCGTTCTTAACCAGAAGGTCAGCGATGGCACCCGCCTCGTAGGCGACATCAACCGGACGGTTGATGCGCAGCACCTCACCTCTCTTTTCGAGATGCTTCAGAAATCGCCGTAGACGTACCCAAGCCACGACATTCCGACAGGCCATTTACCTTTGAATCGTCGCATTTGCTCATGAGCAAATCCTCGTCGGTTTGTCTACAGATTCTCTGAAATCATCGAATTGTTAGTATCAGCTGAAAATAGTGATGATAACTAGCGTATTCCACCACGTAAGTGTGCTGAGACGGCATATCCTGTTTCACCAACAGGGGTTGCAGATCTTGATGTTTTCATCAGGTAAATTCCTAGAGGAATGAATACAAAAGGAACCAATGTTCCTATTAGACTAATTTCATCATGCATGAGGAAGTCAACAAACATCAAAACGAGGAGTCCTGCACCTATCCAAAGGATTAGCATGCCGAAAACATATCTTAAATCCACGTCTTTCTTGTTGACCTCTATCTGCATCATAGTTCACCAGTAATGCAACTATTCTTCCTCAACCAAGGTCTTTTTCTCAGGTTGCATAAGCAGGAGCCCTAGGCAAATTGCAGAAACGATGGCAATGGCCATGGCGATTAGCTGGGTTGTCGGTTCTGCTCCCGAGTCCAGGTTTTGTGTTTCTGACTGTGCATCGTCGTGTGTGTGGTTGCCATCGAGGTGGACGTCTTCGTTGATCGTAACGCTTCCGTAAAGGGTCTCGGTTACGCTTCCGTTAATCGATTTCATGTAGGAAACATTCCATAAGCCGATGGAAATATTACCGTTGAATGTAAATTCGAACCGGTTTTTGCAGTTCTCATCAACCAATGTTCCATTTTCGTCCAGTGCACACTCGTAAATGAGTGTTGGAGATCGTGCGCTTGCACCGTCTTTTGACAATTCAACAACGAGGCTCATGTTTTCCGTTGAATCTTTCATCCAGAACCAGACGGAATCACCGACCTTGAGTGCGTTTTCTGGGACATCAGCAGGCTGCGGGCCCTCATCGTTCACGATAACGGTGTAAATTACCAACTCGTGAGCTGCCACTGGTGCTGCAAGGAGCAACAGACCGATGGCCATTGCAAGAGAACGCATATTCTCCTCCATGTGCACCGAGAATAAATACAATACGCAAGATACTTGTGGGCTTGACATGGACACCCGAATGATTGCTATTGGAATCTTTGGAATTCTTTTTGCATCCTCGATTACGGTGCTTCTTACAGGCGTGAGCGAAGAATCGCAATCGAGTGAATCAGGGGTTGTTTTCGTAGCCGGTGACCCGCTGTTTCAAGGGGAAGGTCACGACCATATGAACGCCAGTCAACACCAAGCCGGTACCGATAACATCGAGCAACTCGCATTCAATCCATTGACAACTCCAGGGAACGCTGAAGTTTCCGTTGCTCGTTCACCTGATGGTCGCGTTTACACCTATCAGGCTGGTTGGAACGATATGCACATCGTCGACGTAACAAACGCCTCTGACCCACAGGTCATGGGCGTTTACAACGATCCGAACACACAGGTTCTCGATGTCAAATATTTGGAGTACAATGGAAACGAGTACGTCATTCTTCAGAACCAACTTGTCGATTCAGGCTACGCTGATCCGAACGTCGGTGAGTGGGGCGACCCTTCTCAAGTGTCGGTTGTCCTCGTCGATGTCACAGACAAAACAAACCCAACCTACGTTGATTCATGGTACGATGTCGACCATCCAAGCGGTCCACACAATCTCTACCCACACATGATTGACGGTGAATGGTACATCTTCGTAGCGAACCCAGATTACGAGCAATGCGACTCTGCTTTGGGTGAAGCATGCGGTGGCGTAACCATTGCTCACCTCAACCTCCAAGGCAGTGCTGCTCGAACGCTTCCAGGCATCCCTGGATCCGGTATCGGCCACACCATCATCAAGGTCGGGGAGTACGAAGTCGCTTGGGAAACAACCCGTGGCGGTTGGATTTACATTCACGACATGACCGTTCAGCGTTGGCCTGGTGAAGACACCGAAGATCCACGATACGGCCGAACCTTCATCTACGGATCGTATTGGGAGGCAGGTCTACGAATTGGTGATGTAACCGACGTTCCACACCCTGTCAACTCACCTGCTCAATACACGACCATGGCTACGCTTTGCAAAGCTGGTCAAGGCAACCCAGTCATGTGCCGATGGCGAGCACCTGAGGTTGGCTCATGGATGGACTTCCTCGACCTTGATGAGGACGGACAACCCGACAGCGGTACAACAGGCAACGAAAACGGTGGTCGTGTTTCTTACATCCACTACGCTGAACCATTCCCAACGATGCTCGATGTTTCCCATCTTGGGTTGGGCGATGAGCCACGTCATTACGTGACTGCCGCAGTCGAATGCCTCGACCTCTACGAGGGAACCGGCATCGTCTATTTCCTCGATACAACCGGCTATTCAACAGAGAACGGGAATTTCAAGTTTGAAATAAGCATGGTTCGAGACTGGGAAATTCCTTACGCAACCGACCATTGTTTCGGTTCAAGTTGTGAACTCGACCCCAAAGCTGACGAATGGTTGTTGTTCAGCCCACACAACCTCGACAGTGGATATTTTGAAACTACGGAAGAAACCGATCAATCCCATGGCGGTAATTGGGATGGAAGGTTGTACATCTCGCACTATCACGCAGGTGTTTGGATAGTTGATGTTGAAACACTCATCTCTCCAACGGCTACCGATCGGATTGAAATCCACGCGGAAGCAACCGTCGGATATTACCTTCCAAGAGGTCACTTAGACGGAACACCACTCGACAGCGCATTCTATGACTTTGGATGGGTACCATTCCTGTGGGCAGTGGAATTCCATGAAGGACGAATCTACGCATCGTGCATCTCCACTGGACTCTACATTCTTCAGCTGGACATTGACGAACCGTACATTGGTATGCCTGTTTGAAACGCTGATCCGGTTATGCAATGAATGCAAAGTAACCGACAGCGAGAACAAGGCCGATGCCGATGACTCCTAGAAGAACGTACAACACATCTCTCTTCGCGTTGTCGTTGTGGCCATTCCAGATTTCGGAAAAACCACAATCTTTGCACTGGTAGATGCTTCCAAGCAAGTAGTTTTGAAAGCCGCCAAGATTATTGATCTTGACATTTTTGGAACCGCACTTTGGGCAAACACCAGTGTTTTTCATGAACATCGGATGTGAAAGAAGTGTATGAATAAAACGGTTGAAATCCGTTCGAATTGGACAAGTTTTCAAAAATTCCTGCGGGCATTGGAGTTTCACGAAGGAAAGACCTATGCATCGCGCATCTCTACTGGACTCTATATTCTTGAATTGGATATCGACGAACCGTACATTGGTACACCGGTTTGATTTGCATANGGTAGGCACTGANAAGACCCACTNCTAGCNNTTTGNNTTGCCAACACCTGAGCAATGGATAGTTGCTTGGAACCANTGGAACAGATACATTCATACTGATTGTTATCAACAGCATTAAGAATTAAATCATATGGAAGGCTNCTGAATGATCTGGTAGCGATTATGCTTCTTTTGCTTCGAATTGATGGTCTTTCAATTCAATAGGCAGGTCGCTCATTGCCCCACCATTTGCAATCGATTTTGCCCAGGTGACCAGTGCATCATAGTGCTCATTGGAACCAAGTCCTCCGAGCCAAATGCGATCGCTTCCGTCCATCATCAGTGAGACGTTTTTCATACTGCATGGACCTAAGCATCCTGAAATAGAGAGTTTGACATGTTCTTTGAGATCATGCTTTTCCCACGCTGCCTTTAGCGCATCGATGGGGACAACGTCGTTTCCTTTCTCCATTCGACCACAGCAGCATCCGTCGCATACCATTAATCGAGGTGCCATGTTTTCACTCCCATCTAAATTCTTGAACGGACGTAATCGTTGTTGTCGATTGGGACCCAAACGTTTGATTTCTCCTTGTTTTGGATTTCAACTCGGTACGGATTGCCTTGATCCCACGTCTTCAGGATGCGTCCTTCCGTGAACTCGCCAATGTTTGCGTACACGGTGTCTCCAACTTTGAACCGGAGTTCCTCCGCTTTGCATTCCATGAGCCCCTCTTGTAGGGCATCGTGGTCGAGGTCTCGACCAATGAAGACAAATCTGCACTCGCGTGTTTCTCCTTCCTTCCAGAGTCCAATTTCTCGACTGAAATCGCCTCCAAACAACATGTGGACGCCTTGGAAGACGTACTTCTCGTCAATGCCTTTGACAGCAAGGACACCCTTGTAGCGGAACAGGTTTTCACCGTGATCTCGCATNAGAGCACCNATGTAGCGTTCCAGTTTGTTAACGTTGAGTTCACCCTCAAATTTCATGCTTGTCGACGTAACTCGNTCATCGTGTTCATGTTCTGCTTCAGTGTCCAGGAACTCTGGGTCCATCTCGAGTGTCTTCTCCAAGTCGAATGCTCCAATGTTAACGAGCTCCTTGGGGTCAATGATGCTGTTTTCTGTATGGAAGATGGGGGCGAATCCGTTGATGGATTTTATTCTGGATTCGACATTTGCAATCTCTTTGTCATCGACCAAATCGATTTTATTGAGCATAATTCGATCCGCAAAAGCAAGTTGTTCGACAGATTCGTTCTCGATTCCTTCGGGTTTCTCATCGTCGAGGTGTTGGATGATGTGCTTTGCATCGACGACGGTGATGATTCCGTCCAAATTGTACTTGCTTGAGACTCGTTCATCAGCGAAGAAGGTCTGGGCTACAGGAGCNGGGTCAGCGAGCCCTGTGGTCTCNATAATGACNCCATCNAAATCCTTGATNCTGTCGTACATGTTGTCAAGAACTTCCGTAAGGTCACCACGAACGGTACAGCAAATGCATCCGTTCATGACTTCAATGATGCTTTCTTCGGAACTCTCGACAAGGATGTTTTCGTCGATACCAACATCGCCAAACTCGTTTTCGATAACGGCGAACTTCATTTTGTGTTCGGTGCTTGTAAGGATGTGGTTCAGGAGCGTGGTTTTTCCTGATCCGAGGAATCCGGTAAGTACGGTAACGGGTAGGCGATTTCCTTCTGCAGCTGTATTCATGGTGCTCAACAGGTTTAGCGTAATTCCGGGCCTATTTAATCAAAACTGTTGTGCCATGGCCGGCAAAATATTTATTNCAAAACCAACCAATACCGTTGGATTCATGAGCCGGGAACTCCTCAGAGAAACATGGCAGAGGCTAGGCGGTGCGACCTCCTCGTCATTGGGGCAGGTCCAGGGGGCGGTTCAGCGGCCATTCATGCATCCCGCCTCGGTCTTTCGACGATTGTCGTCGAAGCCGATCCAGAAGTCGGCACACCTGTTCATTGCGGGGAATGCTTGTCAGACCTTGCTGTCCAAAATTTGGGTTTGACAATCCCAGACCATGTCAAGGCATTGGATGTAAAAGGCATCCGTGTCATCTTCCCCGGCGGCGAGAACAAGCTTCTGACCGAACCGGGGTATGTCCTAGAGAAGCATTTGTTTGAGCAGTGGCTCATGGATGAGGCTACAACGCTTGGGGCGGAATTGTGTCTTAATCATCGAGTGACCTCGATGAAGAGAATTTTCAATAGCNAAAATCAATTTTCCAATTGGATTATTGATGGAAAAGGAAGTGAATTTCCAATTGAATGTTCAGCCGTCATTGATGCTTCAGGCGTATCGGGTGCCGCATCCAAATTGCTCGATATGGGTACCGAAGTGGAGGTCATTGCAGGATTCCAATATGAGTTGAATGACGTACAAAACGATGGGTATTTGGATTTCTATCTGTGGCCGAAATACTCTCCGCATGGTTATGTCTGGATGATTCCAAAAGAGGGTGAAAGAGCCAACGTTGGATTGGTGACCACGGACAAGAAAGGTGCCATTCGATATCTGGATTCCTTTATTGAAGACACGTACCTNGCTGGAAANCCAACGGTCAATCCGCCCTGGCGCAAAGAAGGCATCAAGATCAAACCTTTTGGTGGAACGATTCCAATTTCAGGACCTCGAAGCAAAACCGTCGATGATGGTCTTATCCTCGTTGGCGATGCTGCAGGTTTCACCTCACCGCTGTTCGAGGGGGGGTCCCACCTCGCGCTTTGGTCTGGCCGTGAAGCAGCTCAGGTTTTGTCGAAGGCGATGAAGAGCGGAAACCTTTCCGCAAAGGCACTGGCTCCGTATGAACAAGCATGGAGGTCGACGTTCCCTCCTTATCACAAGATTCTGAAAGGGAAAGATGCGTTGTACAATCTCTCCGATGAAGAGATGACGGCCATGGCCAAGTGCTTGCCCGAAGAACTCGGAAACATGAGTCCGCTCACCAAACTCGGAATCGGTCTGAAAATCATGGTTCGNAAACCAACGCTCCTTTTCAAGCGAGTAATTTCGGTTCTCCTTTCCTTCGGATACAGTCGAGCCAAACANTTTGGTTGGTGATGGACTTTAGCAAAGCAATAACAAGGATGCGCCCTTGGAAACATCATGTGGGGGTGGACGCTTATTCTGGCCGTCCTTGCTTGCCTCGTCATGATGCTGTGGCCAAAGTGGCGGGTTGAGCGACCGATTGTATCGGTATTTCTTCACTTGGCAGTAGCGGTCCCGTTCGTAGCACTCGCATCCCGGTTCATCACGAACGACACGTCCATTCTCCATGTTGCAATGAATGGAGGTGAAGACCTTCCACTCAAGTATCGGTTTGCGGCAACGTGGGCTGCCCGAGAGGGACCGTTGCTCATGTGGGCTGCTTGGATGGGTCTCGTCGCGTGGTGGTTTGGTCGCCCCCTTGCATCGGAGGGAGANAAGACGCATCAACTTCGATTGCGCTTGATGCATGGTTTTTCACTCCTTCTTCTTCTGATTTCAATGACGCTCGACCCGTTCGCTGAAAACCCATCTGGAGTACAAATATCGGGATTGAACGAGTTGCTGCAAACGGATTTGATGGTGATTCATCCACCGCTTGTTTTCCTTGCGTACTCGTTGTGCATCGCCCTTGCAGCGACCAGTCTTGCCATTCTGCAATACGGTGACGATGCGGACATTGACAAGCGTATGTTGCACCAAACTCGACCAGGTCTGCTCATCGCCACCTTGGGCATCGGGTTGGGTGGCCTGTGGGCCTACATGGTCCTTGACTGGGGAGGTTATTGGGCATGGGACCCAGTCGAAACAGGATCCCTTCTACCTTGGCTGGCATTGGTACTCATGGGCCATCTGCGGACACGTCCCGGCAAAACCTCGACACTGATGTGGACCGGGCTCGGTCTCGCAACAGGTGCTCTCGCATTGTTTGCAACCTTGGTCACTCGTGCTGGTGGTGTTTGGGCAGCATCGGTTCACACCTTCGTTGTCCGAGCCGATGGGACCCCGCCAACGAATGTCTTTGATCGTATGATGATCCTAAAAGACCGAGCAGAAGGCGTCGAAATTGTCTCGTATGTTCTGCTCATACTGTTGCTCAGCGGTGTCTTCATTCGAGCAGCACAAGGGACAACACGACGTCCTTTCTCGAACCTGTTCTTGATTCCGGTTATCGGTGCAGGAATCGCAGTTTTGTTTGACTACGCAACGTACGCTTATGCTCCATCGTTGTTCTTTNTGGGAATGGTCTTTGCTCCCACGGCTGTTGATTGGCCGAAGCATGATACATCAGACAATTCCTCATGGTCATACAGAGGCTTCTTGTACCTTCCCTGGCTTTTTGTTGTCCCAACTGTAGCGTACATCCTTACGCAAGATTTGCTCTTCGTTCTTCTCAATGCGCTGATGTTTGTCCCGTTGTATTCGGAGATGGATGCTCGCAAAGCATGGGGCTGGGGCGCTGCAGGGACCATGATGTGTCTCGCATCGGCATGGTCAGGCTTGGTTGAACTGNATACGGCTGCAATCATGCTCGGATTCTATATTCTTCCATGGCTCATCATGGGAGAAGAAGAGTCAGAGCCGAAACCTTGGTTGACCCGTAGATTCCTCATGCGGATAACATTGTGGGCGCCGGTGGTTCTCACCAGCCTGTACATCATTCTGACACTCATCATCCTCATCTCAAGCATCGACGCGGTACAATTCAATGCCCATGAATTGTACGGCGCTCCGTTCGTCATGGGCATGGCTCTTGCGATGTTTGCCTACACNTCACGNAAGCAATCGCCTCGGCAAATTGTTTACGTGGTCNTGGGCGTNGCTCTTGCATCGATTTTGCTTGCAACAATCATTCCATCAGCGCTCGGTGGCGATGCGAGTGAGCCAATCTCAGATTTCCTTTCACGTGGAACCATCGCTTGGCTTGTCCTCCCATCGGTCCTGATTGCTCTTGTCCCGATGGGAGCTGAAGTCTACAATCGCGTCAGTACTTCGGGTTTCTCAAAGATTGCTCCAGCAGCGCATCTTGTTCACTTCGGATTGCTGTTGCTGCTTGTTGGACACGTCTTCACTACCGTGTTGGTCGATCGTGGTGATGCAACCCACCGCATTACACTTGTGCGTGGNGAAANGGTCGAAGTCGATGGNTACGGCTACGTTTTCGACGACATNGTGCTCGAAAACGAGANCTTGGAGGTTGGAGATGGATACGTCGGTGCAATCATTAGNGTTTATTCCGGAGATGAGAAAATAGGTGAAGTTGAGCCAGGACTGATTCGCTTTAATGGATCGTCAAATCCACCACGCAGCGAAGTGGATACATTGGTTCGATATCACGGCGATATTGTCTTCATCTTCGATGGGTCGCAAACAACGGGCTTGATGCAGCAGGTGTCAACCGAGGGAACAGAGTCTGTTCAGCGAATGAGGGTTATCATCTACGATTTACCAGGTTCGCACCTCGTCTGGGCTGGTTGGGCCTTAATGATGGTTGGAATGGCTTGGCTGACCGTCCTTGATGCCAGAAAAACACCTCATCCTCGAAGTGAAGAAGAGTAGGTTTTCATCCAATTCACTTATCAATACCTTGCCAGTCGCCGAAGCGTTCAGGTGAACCCACATGGAAGAAGGCGACATTATTCACGTTGATTATGACCTCTACAACGGCGAAACAGGCGATTTGATTGAGACTACCCGTGAAGCCACGGCTCAGGAGCATGAAATGCACGATGAAAACCGCACCTACCAACCAATGGTTTGTGTTGTTGGATCAGGTTCCCTCATTTCAGGATTTGAAGAAGCCCTTCTTGAGGCAGAGGTCCACAAAGACGTCGATCTCGAACTCGCACCTGCTGATGCGTACGGTGAGAAAGATGCAACCATGATTGAAACCATTAGCATCGACAAGCTTCGACGTGCAGTTCGCGACCCGAATGCTCTCTACCTTGGAGCTCCCGTCAACATTGGTGGTCGCCAAGGTTACCTCTCGTTCCTTGCAGCTGGTCGTGCACGAATTGACTACAACCATCCAATGGCTGGAAAGAGCCTCAAATACAACTTCAGGATTGTGAAGGTCGTTGAAGGAAAAGAAGAGAAGGTTGCAGCATTGCTTGAGTCCAACACTGGTCACTCCGACTTTGGTGTCACCTTCGATGGCGACGATCTCAACATCGTCATTCCACAAACCATGCTGTTCGATACCAACGCAGCGATGATGAAGTTCCGCCTCGTCACCGTCTTGCGCGACGCTGTCGAATGTGCAAAGGTTTCCTTTATCGAAGAACACGAACCTCGTGTCATCGCTGAAGAAGAAGAGTGAATATAGTCGGAAGAGATATTTCACAGACCCTTATCATCCAAACGAGGGCGTGGTATGGCAACACTCGAGTCAATCGATGAAGTTCTTGCAACACATCAACCTGCTCTGCCCTCAACACGACTGTCCATGGTTGAGCAGACCTTGACACGCTTGCTTCTTTTGCTCGTCGTTGGAGTCACTCTCGGCCTGCTTCTCATGCCTGAGACCGTCTGGGACGAAGGTCTACGACCTATTATTTGGGAACCAATCCAACAAGATGCTGGCGCTCAAGGAGACGCAGGCTATTCCTACCAAAATACGGCGATTTACACCTTTGGTTTGCTTGCGTCCGTTGTGGTCTTCCAAGCATTGTTCCGAACCTTGCAATTACCGGCAGATGACAAGATGATGATCGCTCTCATTGCTTGGGTTTGCCTGGCACCAATTTTCCGTGTCCTTGAGGATGCTGACTTCTTCCCATCGTCCATTGATTGGCTTCTCATCTCACCGATTATTCATCTGCATTTGGCAACATGGCTCATTGGTATTGGGTTCGTCTCGCACTTGGTCGGGAAGAACTGGGACGATGTCGGTGGCGACATTGGTGAACTCAACATCCGAATACGCCTCGTACCGCTTCTTTGTCTTGCACTCCTCTTCATGTGGGCTGTTCTGTATCGACCTGGTTATTCCGAACACGATATCGGATTGTCTTGGGTGGTCTTGGGTCTCGTTGTTGGGTTCGCAAGCCTGATCTTTGCATTCCATGCGACCCGTGATTGGCCTACCATTACCCGCGGACTTCTAGCGTTCGCAGTTGGCGCCTGCTTCGTTGGGCTTGGCCATTGGGCTCAGCTCGCTGCAACGCCATGGCTTCAAGAGTCAGGTAGATTGCCAAACGAGGTTGTGTTCTGGCCTGCGCTCATCGTTTTGGGTATTCCCGGTCTCATCTGTGCAGCGCTTTACCAAATTGGGAAGGATGATGCACGCCAATTGAAGTTAACAGGCTTTGAGGCAGGTGTTCTTCCCGAAGGCATCAGCATAAAATCCTGGGAAGCAGAGGAAAAAGTCGTTGCAAATCATCCGATTGAGCAACTCTCCAACAAAGCATTGCTCGCTAGCCCGTTGGTGCTTGCGATGGTCTTCGGTCAACTATGCGATGGCTTTGCCACGATGGTCGGAATTGATTACTTTGATTATTCCGAAAAACATCCTTTAAGCGATGCAGTCATACAATTCGGTGGCGGCATCAGTGACAATCTAGGCTGGGATGTTGAAGGCGCTTGGCTGTTTGCAATCGTCAAAGCGATCCTTGTAGGTACAATCGCATACATCTTCCTTGAAATGCGTGTTGAAAACCGTCAAAAACATCTGCGTTTGCTGATTGTTCTTGCAGTGCTCATCGTCGGTCTTGCACCCGGTATTCGTGACATTGGTCGACTGATGCTCGGTGTCTGAAGTCACGATGCCTTGAAGGGTTGAACCGGAGTGGTCAACACAGGTGGAAGCACATGGATCGACTACCGACACGAGTCAACAAAGCCGATCCAGATTATTCGACCCGCCGAGAACACAATCTCGCTCTGATTGAATTGCTTCGTGAGCGCTTGGATTTGGTGCACAAAGGTGGAGGTGAGAAATACGTTGAACGCCATCGCAGTCGAAACAAAATGCTTGCACGTGAGAGGATTGAACGCATTATCGACCCCGGAACTGCCTTCCTCGAATTGTCGCCACTGGC